>NZ_MEBQ01000023.1:0-270468 GCF_001722105.1 Salinivibrio sp. SS3
TCATACCATTTTTTCATTACATTACGAGACCATTAAATCGCACTGAAAATCATCAACAACTTCATACTTTATATTATTCATTCTAATGTAATAAAATACATTGGTCAAACGCACGATTTTCAGCCTTAATTGACAACTAAGTCATTAAATCGCTAGCCCAGGCATGCCGCGGATCTTCATGCGTTTTCCCTGGGAATACGCGGGCCTTGGCATTGCGATGGCGAATGCCATGGAAGCAACCAAGCAAATCGCGGATTACATTACCGAAATCAATGATGAGCACGGTGTGGCCAAAGCGATTGAAAAGTTTGTGTTAGCGGCCGATAGCGCCGTAGCGTAAAACGAACAAGCATGAACAAATGGGGCGGGTGTTTGTGCCTGTCCCGTTTTTATTTCATGGTATTGATGGCGTATTCGTAGCGCGTTTTGGCGTGAGCCTATCTAGCTTTAATGAGTCGATAGCGGTACTCGCGGAAAACAAAAAATCCTGCTTAAAAGCAGGCTCTCTGGAAATGGTGCGTCCGGGCAGACTCGAACTGCCGACCCCCGCCATGTCAAGGCGGTACTCTAACCAACTGAGCTACGGACGCGAATTTCAAAATGTGGTGCGTCTGAGTGGACTCGAACCACCGACTTCCACCATGTCAAGGTGACACTCTAACCAACTGAGTTACAGACGCATAGTTTAGTGTTTCAAGCAAAGTGGTGCGTCCGAGTGGACTCGAACCACCGACCCCCGCCATGTCAAGGCGATACTCTAACCAGCTGAGCTACGGACGCACAGTGCTTGAAAGCGGGATGAATATTAGCGAGTTCATCTGTGTCACGCAAGCGCTTAAGCCCATATTTTTGCGTAGAAACGACTGTTTGGCGATTTGATCGTCAATATGGCGATGTTTTCGCTATCTGTCATGCGTGAGTGACTGTTTTAACGGTGACGCGCTGATTGTTGATGCGTTATTGCCCGAGTTTGACATCGCAACGCTGGAACAATTGTTGCCAGACATCAGCATGATGTTTAATCGCCGCTTTGTAGGCCTGATAAGCCTCTCCCTTCCAGTAGGCGTTTTTGTAATCGTTAAATGTGTCAGGCGTGTTTAAGCTCGCGAGACGCGCAAGAGCCGGGGCAAGATCGCGATACAGCCCATCTACCCGAGCCAGATATGGCTGCACATCACCCACGTAAAACTTATAAAAGACAGTCTGCAGGCGTTTTAAACGGGTGGTATCAAAATTACCGCCGCAACGCACTGTCTGTTGATGATTAGCGATCAGTTCACTGGTTTGGTTAAGCCACGCGGTGTGATAGCTCAAGCTCACAAACAAGTCGCCTAAGATGGGTTGTTTCTCGATACTTTCTTGCCAAGTCGTAACAGGCTCTGTGGGCGCTTGGGTTGAGGGTATCAATTGGCTAAACTGCTCAATAGTGTTAACCGCATTACTGTGTGCCGGCAGTTCGATGGGAAGTGTAAAGGCGGGTAAGCTGAGTTGTTTGCGCCAGGCGCCACTATCAATCAAGGTATTCCAGATCACTTTCTCCCGTTGCTGGCGTTTAAGTGTTAGTGCCTTTTTCAGCTCAGCTTGAATGCTCGGATCCTTCACTTGCGGCAAACACTGCGCCGCGGTATCGATGAATTTGAGCTCGTAGTCAAGTTGGCGAAAGCGATCCGCGACTTTACCCAAGGATGAGTTACGTTCTGCAATAAGGTTGAATAAGCCACACTGGCGAAGCTCATAGGCATCGAGCACCCCCATTCGCAGTTCATCAAGCGGCTGAACCAGATCGCGTTTACGTGGCAATGCTGGCAATTCGGGGGAAGTGAAATCGGGGGTGGGTGCATCCAATACATTGCCAAGTCGCTGGTAATAGTCGGCCATCATATCCTTGGCCGGATCATCTGATTGGCAACCTGTTAGTGCTGCTAACGATATCACGAGTATTGCAGTTTGTATTCGGCGCATGATTTGGCTCTTGGCTAAGCTCCTGACTTAACGATGCTAACATGTACGCAGGCGATCGGATTAACGATCGCCTCGTTGGGATCTACGTGTACAGTGTGAGGAACAGTTTTCCTTGTTAATTATACTTGTTGAGTTTGCGTAAGGGATAAAATCGTAGAAAGCTCTTCATCAATTGCTGTCATATCTTGTTGTACTTGTTCTATATTAGCAATGCTCGATTGAATACTCCCTGTTGCTTGTTCAGACAGGCTCAGTAGTCGTGTTACTTCATCGCTT
This sequence comes from Salinivibrio sp. SS3, assembly GCF_001722105.1. NCBI lineage: Bacteria > Pseudomonadati > Pseudomonadota > Gammaproteobacteria > Vibrionales > Vibrionaceae > Salinivibrio > Salinivibrio sp. SS3. The sequence goes on from NZ_MEBQ01000023.1 coordinate 2,239, forward strand.
AGCCCATCAGCAGAGTACTGGACTTTATCCATTACCTCGAGAGTTAGCCCAATCACATGGCTGATCTGACCAATGGCACCGTTGACATTTCTGACGGTTTCTCCGGTGGTACTAAGGCTGTTTTGCGTATTTTGCGATAAGTTACGGACTTCATCAGCGACCACGGCAAACCCACGTCCTTGTTCACCTGCGCGTGCCGCTTCAATAGCAGCGTTTAGTGCCAGCAAATTGGTTTGTTCGGCAATGCCATCAATCACTTTTAAAATTTCTTCTATACGGCTGGCATTCACACTCAGTGCGTCGGTATGGATTTGTAGATCTTGGCTTTGCCCGTGTTGTTGTTGGACCTCGTTAGCAAGCGTTGAAAACTGTTTTTGGACAGCTTGGAGAATGTCTGCGCTCTCGGTGGCGTAGTCGGCCACACCACTGTAACTGTCTAACAGTGATTGAAGTAACGATTTGTACCGAGACAGGCGATTGATACTATGCGATTGGAGTGCCGAAAGTTTTTGTAAGCTATTAATTTGTTTTTGAGCGTTGTAGCCACGGTAATCCGCATAGTGAATGGCAAATTGATCGGCCAAATTATCAGCAAAAGATTCGTTGGGTTCGACGCGGTATAGCATGAGTGCGGTCAGGGTCTGGTTTTGGTGTACACCTAATAGTTCACCAAATGTTGAAAAACCAGCAATACTGGGGATGTTATCAAAGCAAGTGACTCGTGATAGTGACTGCGTATTGTTGACACGGCGCAAGATACAATCGTTAGCGAGCATGGCAAAAGGCCGGCGAGGTTTGTCTCTTAAGTGTTGTTGATAGTCGCGTGCTGTCACTTCAGCTAGGTCATCCGCTTTCATAAGATAGAGGCTATCGCCAAAATCGAGATCGCAGAAGAAATGCAGGATACCTTGCTCATGGTCAATGGCAGCGATCGAACGGATATAAATTTGCTCGCCAATCTTTATTCCAAATGTATAGCCATCCAAATATGATTCGAGCTGGTGAGCCTGACAAGAAAAGTAATCACATAACGCTTGTACCGGTGAAATCAGGGCGGTGCTGTTGGGCGCAAACACACCGGTGACAATTCGAGCTGCTGGATCGCCTTTGGCTATATCTAAATGAAAGTTTGTTGGTTTGAAGTTATGGCTGTTCATGATGCCATAGCGAATGCCGGGCGCAAACTTGATAAAAGCGAGCGCGGCATAATTGTCGAGTAGCTTCCCATTGAGCGCCAACTTAGCTTCGCGGAAATTTAGAGTGCCACCTGCTGAGCCTCCCACGAAATAGCAAGGGAAACGGCGGGTTGCATAAAGGGCCTGCATAAAAAAGTTTTCTGAGCCACTTAATCCATCAAAAAAGGTGAGTGCGACTGTATCTTGCGCGTCGATAGTAAAAGGCACTCTGAGCTGTTGCAACGAACGGGTGATTTTTTCAATGCGTGTCACGGGCGATAATGTCGGCGTACCGCTTTTGATGTCTTCACAATGTAAAGGCACGGTCGCTGCGCTGACAGATTCAATGACATTGTCGCCATAACTCTGTAAAACAATGTTATCCCATTCGCCCTCTGTGGTGTGATACAGCGAGGTATGCCCACCACCAAGTTCGCCAGCTGTCATTATGGTTATCAGAGTTTGACAAAAAGGCATCGCGGCTTGGAGTTTTTGGGTTGTTGCTTCAAAGGGTAAATGGGGTGAGATAAAAGCCAGCACCAGGGGTGTTTTCCCTTCTGAGAAAGATAAAGCCGATAACGTGCTTTGATTGACATCGCGGCTACGAATACACAGTGAATAAACAAACGGTGGATGGTTGGGAGATTCATGTAAGGTTTTACTTGACAACGAGCGAGATTTTAAGAATTCAAACATAAACAACTCTACGACAAAGTGACCGGGTTGCCACATGGTTTGTATGGGGTTATTGACAAACTATACGTGGTTTACCCTTAGTAACGTAGCTGTGAGTTATGATCTATCACGCTGTTTTATAAACTTTTAAATCTGTTTTGGTAAACCTGTGACCGCAATCACCCTGTCAAATTACTTGACAGGGTAAAGAGCCCTTTTACCGCTCTGCCATGGCTAGTTGGAACTCGGGGGATTGTTGGCGCATCCAGCGTAAGCGTAGACCCAACAATACAGCCGCACTGGATAGGCCGATAATAATGCCAACCCAGAAACCATGTGCGCCCATGGCCGGCACCAGCCAGTCTGTCATACCAAGCACATAACCGAGCGGCAAGCCCAGCCCCCAGTAGGCGATTAGGGTGCGTTGGAAAATCGCGCGCATGTCTTTGTAGCCACGCAGGGCACCGGCGGCGACCACTTGAATGGCATCGGTGATCTGATAGATAGCCGCTAATAACATCAATGATGAGGCCAGCGTGGCGACGTCGGGGTTATCCGAATACAGGGCGATAATGAGATCGCGTAGCCATACGGTGAGTAGAGCAGTGATTACGGCCGTGCTGACACCAAGCCAAATACCAATTTTAGCGGAATTGGCCGCGCCTTCGGTGGTGCGTTTGCCCAATAGGTGGCCGACACGAATGCTGACTGCCACGCCAAGGCTCATCGGCAACATAAAGATCATAGTGGAGAAGTTGATCGCCACCTGATGCGCGGCCACGGTTATCGGCCCAAGTGGGGCGATTAAAATCGCAATCGCCGCAAACAAGGTCACCTCGAAGAAGAGCGAGGCCGCCACGGGGAAGCCGAGTTTAAACAAGCGAATCTGCTCTTTGATGATCGGCGAATAAAGTGTGGCGAATAAGTGTAGGCCACTGAGCTTTTTGCTGATCATGACATACACGGCCATCAGTCCCGCCATTAGCCAGTACACCAGCGCCGTGGCGACACCACATCCGACGCCGCCAAGTTCTGGTGCCCCTAGCTTACCGTAGACGAACATCCAGTTAAGCGGCACGTTAGCGGCCAGGCCGATAAAACCTATTACCATTGCTGGAACCGTGAGTGACATGCCTTCGCACAAGTTACGAATCGCTTGGAAAAGCAAAAAAGCCGGCACTGCCCAAATCACCGCATGCAAGTAACCAATGGTTTTTACCGTGAGCGCCGCTTCGACATCCATCAAGTCAATAATAAAGCCAGCTTTATACAAAATGAGCCCAATCGGCACGCTTAATAGCAGTGCCATGTACACGCCCTGCTGAAATTGAAAAGGGATCTGGTTTGCTTTACCAGCCCCGTTGAGCTGGGCAATCACGGGGACCATCGCCATTAGCAAGCCGATGCCAAATAAAATCGCGGGCATCCATATGCTTGAGGCAACCGCCACGGCAGCCATATCAGTGGCACTGTAGCCACCTGCCATTACGGTATCGACAAACCCCATTGAGGTTTGCGCTATTTGGGCAATAAAAACAGGCACACTGAGCCGAATAATGGCTCTTGCTTCATCATGGTATTGCTGCACGTTGGCCTCAACATGTTTAAGTGAAAGGGAGGGAGGAATCGATTGCGCGCAATTATACGTGCCAGGGGACGCGAAAAGGAAGCAAAAGCACTATCAATTTCGCACCTGCGACGATGCAATGTTTTTAAGATAGCGAGTGGCGGTGGCCGCGAGCCTAACGACTAGAAAATTTGCTCATCGTCTGCATCAATAAACAGATTAATGGTTCGATGAGATTCATCAATCTGCATATCGTAATGAATGGCATTGCAACAGTTTGGGCAATCTTCATAAAACTCTTGGTTACCACCACTCAGATCCAATGTGATATCAAAGCGATGGCCACAGTGCGGGCAATTAACGATCCGGTCAGTCATATCGTCCATGGTTACACACCTCTTTTCGGTTCTCTGTACTTAAGGTCAGTATAGATGAGGATGGTAAGGGGATAAACGTAGGGAAGAATATGATCGATAAACTGGGCTTTGCGTCGCGACAAATGGCATATCACCTTGATGACGGTGAATGCCATTTATATTGCTATTATGACGTCACGTCGACGGCGAGAGCGATTCGAGATTATCTGCGCTAAATGCGCGAAGGCTCGCAAGCTTTTGGTCGGCAATCACAAAGCGAGGATCCTCCCACTCATGGGCTGAAGGCACGACAATGGTTTTCATCGAGGCCGCTTTGGCAGCAAGTAGGCCAGTAAATGAATCTTCAAAAGCTACACAGTGATCGGGCTCCACACCCAAGGCATTGGCGGCGTTAAGATAGACCTCTGGGTGAGGTTTGCCGTGTTTAAGTGCACCGGCTGACTCTACGATGGCAAATTGCTCACTGAGTCCTAATGCATCAAGGGTTGGATGAATAAGTGTAAGGGGCGATGACGATGCTAAGCCCACTTTTAGCCCAGCTTGATGGCAAATCGCTAACGCTTCTTTAACGCCCGGCATCATCGGCTTCTCGTCTTTCACTAACTCCACCACACGGTCGACGATCCGCGCTTGTACATCGGCATTGGAGGAGCCCTGCCAAGGCTGAGTGCGTGCGTAGTATTTGACTATCTCGTCAATTCGAACGCCTGTGGTGTCACGCGTGTCTTGCAAACTGATGGAAACACCCAGCTCGCTCAATACGTCAATTTGTGCACGTTGCCAAAACGGCTCTGAGTCAACCAACAGGCCGTCCATATCAAATATCGCGGCAGATAACATTGCCAACCTCATTCTCAGTTTGTGTGCATCGCATCCTACACCGTGAGTGTGAGTTTTGTCAGCAATTGTTCTGCTTGTGTGAGGTATGGCCCGCCGAATAAGTTGACGTGGTTAAGCACGTGATAAAGGTTGTAAATGTCTTTGCGATTTTGATAACCCTCATCTAACGGCCACTCGGCTTGATAGCCGTTGTAAAAGCTTGACGGAAAACCGCCAAAGAGCTCTGTCATGGCGATATCGGCTTCTCGATCGCCCCAATAACAGGCAGGGTCAAACACCACAGGGCCATTGACCGACAGCCCCATGTTGCCCGACCAAAGATCCCCGTGAAGCAAGGAAGGCTTGGGCGTGTGGCCGACAAGTTGGGCTTTAACATTTTCGGTAATGGTATCGATGTCGCCAAAATGCAGCGAGCGCTCAGCCGCCAATTGCAATTGCCAACCAATACGTTGTTCAGCAAAAAAACGACACCATTTGCGGTGCCAACAGTTTCTCTGCTCCGTGGTGCCGATGAAATTATCGTCATCGAAGCCGTACTCTGCTTGCTCCCCCCAGCGATGATGACGCGCTAAGTGTTGCCCCAACAAATAAGCCTGCGTGTCATCTATCGGTTTGATGGGCAGGTAGTTGAGCACCAAGACAGCACTGTCTTTCACGGGGCCGACAAAATACACCTGAGGTACATGAATATGGCCGCTCATCGCGAGTTGACGCAACCCTTCTGCTTCGGCTTCAAAGGCGGGGAGTAGGGCACGCTCGTTCACCTTGACGAAAAAACGTTGATCATCGCCATCGCTAACGCAATAGGCATCATGGATGTCGCCACCACTGAGAGCGTGTTTTTCGGTGATTTGGAAATCGATCCCGAGTTGTTCGGATAGGTGTACAGACAGGGCATGCCACATAAGCGACTCCGTTACATCGAGGTAAAGGGGGAAGTAACAGCAACTGGTTATATAGTAGCCTAGGATTTCGCCTAATATCTGTGGCTATGGCGACAGTTTGAATAAAAAACGGCTCACGAAGAGCCGTTTAACGGTCAGGTTTGGTACTTATTGCCGCGGTTAAGAGGCGGAAGATAAGCTCGGCAAGAGACTATTTGGCATTAAGCGGTTATAGGTGCCGGTTTTAAGCAGTGCGTTGGCCTTTTCAATATCAGGGGCAAAGTAGCGGTCTTTATCATAAAACGGCACGACGCCGCGTAGTTCCGCTTTGGCTTGCTCCAAGCGCTCAGAGCTTTTATGGGGAGCACGAAAGTCAATGCCTTGACTGGCTGAAAGCAGTTCAACGGCCAAAATACCGCGTGTGTTGCTGCTCATATCGTGTAGGCGGCGAGCAGCGAAGGTCGCCATCGAGACATGATCCTCTTGGTTTGCTGAGGTAGGCAGGCTGTCAATCGACGCTGGGTGGGCCAGGGTTTTGTTTTCACTGGCCAACGCGGCAGCAGTGACCTGTGCGATCATAAACCCTGAGTTAACGCCACCGTTGTTCACCAAAAATGCCGGGAGTTTGCTGAGGTTAGTGTCGATGAGTAGTGCCATCCGACGTTCCGACAAGCTACCCATTTCTGCAATCGCTAATGCGAGGTTGTCTGCAGCCATGGCAACGGGCTCGGCGTGGAAATTGCCCCCAGAAATGATGTCGCCATCTTCTGGGAACACCAGTGGGTTATCGGATACCGCATTGGCTTCAGTGATAAGCACGTCGGCTGCTTGGCGAATTTGCTGCAAGCAAGCGCCCATCACCTGTGGCTGGCAGCGCAGAGAGTAAGGGTCTTGCACTTTTTCACAGTTTTGGTGGCTATCACCAATTTCACTGGACTCATCCAACAGATGGCGGTAGGCGGCAGCGGCATCCATTTGGGTTTGGTGGCCGCGTACTGCGTGAATGCGCGGGTCGAAGGGGCGTCGGCTGCCGAGGGCTGCTTCCACTGACAATGCGCCACAAACCGTGGCGGCGGCGTAGAGATCTTCGGCCTCAAACAGACCCTCGAGGGCAAAGGCCGTGGACGCCTGTGTACCATTAAGAAGCGCCAGCCCTTCTTTTGGCCCCAGTGTAATAGGCGATAACCCGGCGATCTTTAACGCGGCTTCACCAGAAATCACTTCGCCTTTATAACGCGCTTGGCCTTCACCCAGTAACACCGTGCTCATATGCGCGAGAGGTGCAAGGTCGCCTGAAGCGCCCACGGAGCCTTTTTTGGGGATGCAGGGATACACCTCGCGGTTGACCAACTCTGCCAGCGCTTTGACGACCTCAAAGCGGATCCCTGAATAACCACGCGCCAAGCTAGCAATTTTGAGCACCATCATCAGGCGCACGGTGGCATCGTCCATAAACTCACCGATCCCCGCCGCGTGAGACAGCACAATCGAGCGCTGGAGCGTTTCCAGATCGTCAAGCTCAATGCGGGTATTGGCCAATAAGCCAAAGCCCGTATTGATGCCGTAGACCACCCGCCCTTGCTCAAGGACGTTAGTGACAGTATCCGTGCTGGTTTTCATGGTGGCTTCAATACCGTCAGCAAACGCCAGTTGCACGGGCTCTCGGCTGACTTGTCGTAGTTGGTCCAGGGTGAGCTCACCAGGTTGTAGCGTTAATGTGTACATCTTGCTCTCCTTAGCGCAGCGGTTGGTTAGGTAAGTCCAACAGCGGCAGATCGAGTTGTTCTTCTTTGGCGCAATCAATAGCAATGTCGTAGCCGGCATCGGCATGGCGCATGACGCCGGTGGCAGGGTCGTTTCGCAGCACACGTGCCACACGCTGGTGGGCATCATCGGTGCCGTCACAGACAATCACCACGCCTGAGTGTTGTGAGAAGCCCATTCCAACACCGCCACCATGGTGTAATGATACCCAGGTGGCTCCTGATGCTGTGTTTAACATCGCGTTGAGTAATGGCCAATCAGACACCGCGTCCGAGCCGTCAAGCATGCCCTCGGTTTCACGGTTCGGGCTCGCGACTGAGCCTGAGTCTAAGTGGTCACGGCCAATCACCACGGGCGCTTTGAGTTCGCCATTTTTCACCATTTCGTTAAAGGCAAGAGCCAAGCGGGCACGGTCTTTGACACCCACCCAACAAATACGAGCCGGTAAGCCTTGGAACTGAATGCGTTCTTTGGCCATATCAAGCCAGTTGTGCAGGTGCGGGTCATCCGGGATTAGCTCTTTGACTTTCTGATCGGTTTTATAGATATCTTCCGGATCGCCTGACAGGGCCGCCCAGCGGAACGGACCAATTCCTTGGCAGAATAACGGACGAATATAGGCAGGGACAAATCCTGGGAAATCAAAGGCATTGTCGACCCCTACTTCGAGGGCCATCTGGCGAATGTTGTTGCCGTAATCCAAGGTCGCCGCGCCGCGCGTTTGCAAATCAAGCATCGCTTTTACTTGTACGGCCATTGATGCTTTCGCGGCTTTCACGACCTCTGCTTCGTTTTCTTTGCGCTGAGCGGCGGCTTGCTCCATGGTCCAGCCCTGTGGCAAGTAACCATTGAGAGGGTCGTGGGCTGAGGTTTGGTCGGTGACCACGTCCGGGGTGATATTGCGCTTAACTAGTTCAGGGAAAATATCAGCCGCATTGGCCAGTAACCCAATGGAAACGGGCTTACCAGACTGCTTGGCGTCTTCAATCATCCCAAGCGCTTCATCAAGTGACGTTGCTTTGCGATCGACATAGCCAGTGCGCAAGCGATAATCGATACGGCTTTCATCACACTCAACCGCAATCATTGAAAAGCCAGCCATGGTGGCTGCCAGTGGCTGAGCGCCACCCATACCACCCAGACCACCGGTCAAGATCCAACGTCCCTTGGCTTCACCATCGAAATGCTTCTTAGCGACGGCAACAAAGGTTTCGTAAGTGCCTTGAACAATGCCCTGTGAGCCGATATAAATCCAGCTCCCCGCGGTCATTTGGCCATACATCATTAACCCTTGCTTATCGAGCTCATTGAAATGTTCCCAGTTTGCCCAGTGCGGCACCAAGTTTGAGTTGGCAATAAGCACACGGGGCGCATCTTTGTGGGTCGGGAATACCCCGACAGGCTTACCGGATTGCACCAACAAGGTTTGGTCGTCATCAAGACGTTTAAGCACCTCGACAATTTTATCGAAACATTGCCAATTACGGGCGGCCCGACCAATACCTCCATAGACAACTAAGCCATTAGGGTGTTCGGCCACGTCTGGATGTAGGTTATTCATTAGCATGCGAAGGGGGCCTTCGGTTAGCCAGCTTTTAGTATTTAGCTCTGGCCCGGTTGGGGCTTTAACCGTGCGTGAATCAAAACGTGGATCCGTCATGGTTACTCTCCTTGTGAATCAATGTGGTGCGACATCGCGTGTAGCATGGTCCAAGCCATTCGAGCCGCTAATCGACTGGTTTGCTGGTCGCGGTCGTAGTTGGGATTAACTTCAGTGATGTCGCACACGGGGACACGAATGCGCTGCTGGTCGGCTTCACCAAAAATAAACTGAATCAGTGGTTCAATGACCTGTACTGGCACGCCGATTGTCGCTGGTGCGCTCACACCCGGCGCGACACTGGCGGGAAAAACATCCATATCGAGCGTCAGGTATAAGTAATCACACCCTTGGATAAATTTGCCTAACTTCTCCTTCAGCGCAGGGATTGCCGCCACATGCATCTCAGTATCTTCTTCTACCCAGCATCCAAGTTGCTCGGCTTTATCAAATAGCGCTTGGGTGTTGCTGGTTCGGCTTACGCCTAAGCAGGCATAGTGAAATGGCCAGCCTTTTTGCTGACAAAGCTGGGCGATTTGCGCGAAGGGTGTGCCTGAGCTGCCGGCTTTGCTGAGCCCTTGTGGTGTGCGCAAGTCAAAGTGCGCATCAAAATTAATGATACCGATCTTGGGTGTCTGCAGGGGTGAAGCATGGCGTGACAGGTAGCCGGATAAGCCTTGAAAGCTGGCCCACGCGGTTTCATGTCCGCCCCCCAGCACCAAAACATTATGCTGTGATAGTGTTTGGTGAATGTGTTGACTTAGCCCTTGTTGTGCTAGGACAAGGTCGGTGTCATCACAGACGATATTGCCACCATCGTAGAGGGCAGGGGCGTTGTGCCAGGCGAAGTTCGCTAATGCCTGCCGAATCGTATCCGGTGCCAGCGCCGCACCTTGACGACCTTTGTTGCGGGCGACACCTTCATCGCAAGCAAAACCGTAGATCACCACACCGCCTTGTTCACACGAAGGGGTGTACGAGGTCACCGTTTGGTGCAAGCGCAGTCCGCGCTCGCCGTCCTCTGGGTCAACGCGCCCTTGCCAAAGCGTCATATCAGCCGGTAAGTGTTTCATCCGCGGCTCCCCTGGTTGTCATACCATGTTCCGCCAACGATGCGCCCAGCCAGTGGCGCAGTGCCCACCATGTAACTAAGCTCAGCCGGGGATTGGCAATGCCAAACCGCCAAATCCGCATCAAATCCGACAGCGATTTGCCCTTTGTTGTCTAGCCCCATGGCTTGTGCAGCATGGCGGGTGACACCGTAGAGGTTCTCTTTAGGCGTCAATTTAAAAAAGGTTGAGGCCATGTTCATCATCAGGGTTAACGAGGCAAAGGGTGACGTCCCTGGGTTAAAGTCCGTCGCGAGTGCCATGGGTACTTGGTTGTCACGCAATGCTTGAATCGGAGGATGTTGAGTTTCACGGAGAAAGTAAAACGCACCAGGAAGCAAGGTCGCAACCGTGCCGCACTCTGCCAAAAGCTGAGCGTCGGCTTCTGATAAGTATTCAATATGATCCACCGACAAGGCGCCTGCTTTTGCGGCTGCCACACTGCCACCGAGATCGCTGAGCTGTTCGGTGTGCGCTTTAATCTTTAATCCATGCGCATTGGCTGCGGCATAGACTTTTTCTGCTTGGTCGACGCTAAAGGCTATTTTTTCACAAAAGACGTCTACCGCATCGGCCAGTTGTTGTTCTGCCGCGGCAGGGATCAGTGTATGACAAACAAAGTCAATGTAGTGATCGGCATCATGTTGATACTCAGGTGGGAGTGCATGCGCGGCTAACAAGGTGGTGGAGACATTAATCGGCAAATGCTGCTCAATGGCGCGTGCGACGCGCAGCATTTTTAGCTCGTCCTCAAAAGTGAGGCCATACCCTGATTTTATTTCGAGGGTTGTTACACCGTCTCGCATGAGTGCTTCAGCACGTGGTAGTGCAAGCGCCAGTAACTCGTCCTCGCTGGCTGCGCGAGTGGCGTTGACAGTGGACAAGATCCCACCGCCTTGCTCAGCGATGGTTTGGTAAGGCACCCCGTTAAGGCGCTGCTCAAATTCACCGGCGCGATTGCCGGCAAATACCAAGTGTGTGTGACTATCGATAAGCCCTGGTGTCACTAGGGCACCATTTAACGACTGCTTAGGCCAATCAAGCTGCTTGGCTTGCTCCCCTAGCGCAACGATTTTTCCGTTCTCGACGGCGATCGCAGAGCCAGACTGGCATTGATAGCCTGACGCTTCACTCATCGTGCTCGCCATACTGATGACGTTTGCCTCGGTAAAGACCTTTTTCATGGTGAATACCTTGCTATTCCATAAATGTCTATACAAATGTATAGACAAATAAGAGAGCAAACACAAGAGAAAGTGTAAAGGTTTTGTGATCAACTCGATCGTTTTTCGGCGAGAAGCGAGAGGTTTAACGTAGAAGGGGAGGACGAGCCTTAATCATAAAGGCCCACTTTAAAGTCTGAAACCCGTTCATCATAGCGACCGGATTGACGCAATTGTTGTAAACCTTGATTTAGCGCTGAGAGGTATTCATCCAACAAGCATCGCCTAACGAGAGCGCTAGGCTATCTGTCTGTGCGTGACGTGAGTTTATAACGTGAACCAGGGTGGTAGAGTAATGCGGCACTGACCAATGTTTGCTGACTCCAGGTGCGGCGGTGAAGTAAAAGGCAGGGCTCATCAGACTTCATCGTCAATGCTTCTTTGACTACCGCTGATGGATTAATCGCTTCGACACTGTGTTCAATGGTGTTGACCGGACACACAGAGGACAAATATTCATTGGGGGTGGTGTGATTAAAGTCTTGCTCAAGATAAGCAGGTGCAAGTGCCGGGTTAACCCAGCGCTGTTCGAGTTGAAGGGGAATACTGTCACCGTAATGGACAATTTCACTGTAATACACATCTGTTCCTAGCATCACGCCTAGGCGCATCGCTACATCGACAGGGGCAGAAATACGCTTTAGCGCATGAATAACGCTGTGGTAGTGCTGACCACGTGCGGTGACTTCGTTAGCAATGTTGCGAATATCCATTAAGGGGGACTCCGCTTTTGGCTCAGTCACAAAGGTGCCTAGCCGAGGCGTACGCTCCAGTAACCCTTCTGCGACCAGATCACGGACAGCTTTATTCACTGTCATCCGGCTGACGTTGAACAAACCGCACAGTTCGTATTCGGTAGGGATACGTGTGCCAACTGGCCAAACTCGCGTCTCAATTTTATCTTGGATGTAGTCTTTGATTTGTTGATAACGAGGCGCGTTGGCCATACTGTTTCCTCTTCAATATTGTGTATACAAATCAGCATTCATGAAGTGACGTACAAAATCAAGTGAATGATAGGAAACTTGATTGTTTATCACGCTGATTCCCGCGTAGAAATTATTACTAGGATGACTTGCATCACAAATGCGGGATCTTCATAATCGAGATTCTATTCGCACTGCGCGGTTATACACTAACCGCCAAAATACACTTCATGTGCCACTTGGTGTGTGGCACCACTGAGAAGGATTGTTACCAATGCCTCTAATTACTCTCCCTGACGGCAGTCAGCGTTCATTTGACCACCCTGTTTCAACGTATGATGTTGCCAATGATATCGGCCCAGGTCTCGCTAAAGCTTGCATTGCCGGTCGGGTAAACGGTGAGCGTGTTGACGCGTGTGATCTTATCGAGCAAGACGCGCAACTGGAAATCATCACTGCGAAAGACGAAGACGGGTTAGAAATCATTCGCCACTCTTGTGCGCACCTTTTAGGCCATGCGATTAAGCAGCTTTTCCCTGACACAAAGATGGCTATTGGCCCAACCATCGACAATGGTTTCTACTACGACGTAGATATGGACCGCTCGCTCACCCAGGACGATCTGGATGCGATTGAAAAACGCATGAAAGAGTTGGTGAAAACCAAGTATCAAGTGGTTAAGAAAAACGTGAGCTGGCAAGAGGCGCGCGACACGTTTGAGTCTCGCGGCGAACCGTACAAGATAGAAATCTTAGACGAAAATGTCTCTCGTGATGACCGTCCGGGCTTGTACCACCACGAAGAATACGTTGATATGTGTCGTGGCCCACACGTGCCAAACATGAGTTTTTGTCAGAACTTCAAAATTTTGAATGTGGCGGGTGCTTACTGGCGTGGCAATAGCGACAACAAAATGTTGCAGCGAATCTATGGCACAGCGTTTGCGGATAAAAAGCAACTCAAAGCGCATTTGGTACGCTTGGAAGAAGCCGCTAAACGTGACCATCGTAAACTAGGTAAGCAGCTTGATCTGTACCATATGCAGCAAGAAGCGCCTGGGATGGTATTTTGGCATCATAACGGTTGGACGATTTTCCGTGAGCTTGAGCAATTTATTCGCGACAAGCTCACTGAGTATGATTACCAAGAGGTGAAAGGGCCGCTTATCATGGACCGCGTGCTTTGGGAACGTTCGGGCCATTGGGATAAGTATGCGGACTACATGTTCACCACCAATTCAGAGAACCGTGAATACGCCCTTAAGCCGATGAACTGTCCTGGGCATGTTCAGATCTTTAACCAAGGCCTTAAGTCGTACCGTGATCTACCGTTGCGTATGGCGGAATTTGGTAGCTGTCACCGTAATGAACCCTCAGGTGCATTGCATGGTTTGATGCGTGTTCGTGGCTTTACCCAAGACGATGCGCACATTTTCTGTACTCCAGAACAGGTGCAGCAGGAAGTCAGTGCGTGTATCGAGATGGTCTATGAGACCTATCAGACCTTTGGCTTTAACAACATTGAAGTCAAGCTCTCTACCCGTCCAGAAACACGTGTCGGCTCCGACGAAATGTGGGATAAAGCCGAGCAAGCCTTGAATGAAGCCCTAACGGCAATGGATATTCCATTTGAAATTCAAGAGGGTGAAGGTGCATTCTACGGGCCTAAGATTGAGTTTACGCTACATGATTGTCTCGATCGTGCATGGCAGTGTGGTACAGTACAACTTGATTTCGCGTTGCCCGAGCGCTTAAGCGCGACCTATGTAGGGGAAGACAACGAACGCCATACGCCGGTGATGATTCACCGCGCTATTCTGGGCTCGTTGGAACGTTTCATCGGGATTCTTATCGAAGAATACGCGGGACACTTCCCTGCGTGGTTATCACCACAACAAGCGGTTGTGATGAATATCACGGATAAACAAGCAGATTACGCACAAGAGATTGCGAAAAAACTGCAAAAAGCTGGATTTAGAGCCTCTGCGGACTTGAGAAACGAGAAGATTGGCTTTAAAATCCGCGAACACACTTTGAAGCGTGTTCCGTATATGTTGGTTTGTGGTGACCAGGAAATGGAAGCTGGCGAAGTCGCTATACGGACCCGTAAAGGTAAAGATTTGGGTAAAATTAAGATTGATGACTTCTTAGCGCAGTTGCAGCAAGAAGTGCAAGATCGAACACTCAATATTGTGGAGGAATAAGGTATTAAAGGCGCAAGAAAAGCCCCGGCAAAGAAGAACGCTCATCGTCTAAACAACGAAATTCGTGGTGTTAAGGAAGTCCGTCTTACTGACGCCGACGGTGAACAAGTGGGTATTGTCCCATTTGATGAAGCACTCGCCAAAGCAGAAGAGGCGACTCTTGACTTGGTAGAGATCAGTCCGAACGCTGAGCCGCCGGTTTGTCGTATCATGGATTACGGCAAATTCCTTTACGAGAAGAGTAAAGCTGCGAAAGAGCAGAAGAAAAAACAAAAGACTATTCAGGTTAAGGAAGTTAAATTCCGTCCTGGCACAGATGTAGGCGACTATCAGGTAAAACTACGCAACCTGGTTCGCTTCATTGAAGAGGGCAACAAGGTCAAGGTCACTATCCGATTCCGCGGTCGCGAAATGGCGCACCAAAGCATCGGTGTTGACGTGCTGAACCGCTTGAAAGAAGATACTGCTGAAATTGCTTCAGTAGAAAGCTTCCCTTCACGCATCGAAGGCCGTCAGATGATCATGGTTCTAGCCCCAAAGAAGAAGTAATTCTGGCTTCCAAGTAACATGCGGCTGCGCCCGTTGGGTGCAGCCGCTTTGTTCGCCAAATTGCTATGTTATTAACACAATGCGGAGTTATTCATCATGTCTAAGATGAAATCCAACAAAGGTGCTGCTAAGCGTTTCAAGAAAACAGCTGGTGGCTTCAAGTACAAGCGTGCAACCAAGCGTCATATCCTGACTAAACGTACTACTAAGAACAAGCGTCAGCTTCGTCCAAATGCGGTTCTGCCTGCGTGCGAAAACGCGCAAGTAGCTCGCATGCTGCCATACGCATAAGTTTTTAGTTTTATAATTTAGTTTAGGAGAGAGACAATGGCTCGCGTAAAACGTGGTGTACAAGCTCGTGCACGTCACAAGAGTGTAATGAAGCAAGCGAAAGGCTACTATGGTGCGCGTTCACGCGTATACCGCGTAGCTTTTCAGGCGGTAACGAAAGCAGGTCAATATGCTTACCGTGACCGTCGCAACAAGAAACGCCAATTCCGTCAACTGTGGATCGCACGTATCAACGCTGCGGCTCGCCAAAACGGTATGTCATACAGCCGTCTGATTAACGGTCTTAAAAAGGCATCTATCGAAATCGATCGTAAGATCCTTGCCGACATCGCGGTATATGACAAAGCAGCATTCTCTGTGCTGGTAGAAAAAGCGAAAGCTTCACTGTAATTTTTACAGTAAAGAATTGCTGAGAAAGGAGAGCTTCGGCTCTCCTTTTTTGTTATTTGTTGGTGTCTAGATAATTGCACTTTGTGCATATGAAAGTGAGTGGTGCATTATACCATTTAACTAAAATACCGTGTTATATTGCTTACATAATAAGATGCATAATGCCTTCGCACTTTAAGCAGGCACAGTGTCACTGATGCTTTGTTGAGCTATTAAATCTTCATCTGCCTCCGGCCTTAGTTAGAAGGGTAATAGCATGATAACTGTAAATAAGTGGGAAGCATTTTCTGATAGCTTCGAGCAGAGAAATACCTACGTTGTTGGGCAGGCCATTATAGACACAGTCAAATCGAGGCTTGCTGGATTACAGAACCTCGGGGTAGTACTTGAGCTTGGTTGTGGAAATGGTACGTATACGAGCAGCCTTCTCCATAATGCTACATCGATCCTAGCGACTGATTTATCAGAGAAAATGGTCGAAACCACAAAGCAGCGTTTTCAAGGTCATGCAAATGTCCACACAGATGTCGCTAATTGTACGCAGTTACCATATTCAGATGATCAGTTTGATACAGTCTTGATGGCTAACCTCTTGCACATCATTCCCTGTCGACATGCAGCATTACTTGAAGCAAAGCGAGTATTAAAACCTGGTGGCCGATTGATTGTGATGAGTATGACTCAATACAGTATGGGGTTCTTCCAGCAGTTTGGGCTCATATATCGTTATATCAAAATGTACGGTAGCAAGCCTGCCGGTGCGATTAAGCTCACTCCTAAAAGAACACAGCATTATCTTGATGCGGCGATGTTTGAGGATGTTCAAATCGAAGTTCTAGGAAATGGAGTAAAAGCGTTGTATGCAGAAGCAGTGAAAGCGCGCCGTTAACAACAGGTTCTTGGCGCTAGGGGGGCCACTCATCAATACTAAAGATTTACATAGACTGTTAATGCATTGGCCTTACATCGGTCAGTGCTCGTCTATTGAAGAAATCGAATGCGGGGCAGTGAATGTTACGTACAAGGTTCATGCTAGACACACTTACTTTTTACGCGGTTATCAAACGTTAACGGACGCGCAAATCTTACAGTCTCATCAGATTCAGCGCTCGCTAGCAACCCAGCTGCCATTTGTGATTGCCCCTTGCTTCACGGAAAAAGCGCTAACGTTGATCAAATTTAATGGTGCATCTTACGCTTTGTACCCTGCTGCTCATGGAAAATCCGTGAGTAAACTCTCGTCAGTTCAGGCTCAATCGGCGGGTTTTGCTCTCGCACTAGTGCATAGCGCGCTAGTTCAGCATGATGGTAGCGCCTTTCCAACTATTACCCTTAGTTGGGAAAAAGAGGTTTGGTTACGCAAACTAGAAACGATCATTAAACAAATTCGTCAAGCACCTACCAGTGATGACAGCTACTGAGCAATGCGGCGTGTTGAACAACAGCAAGAGTACTTAGCGAATAACAACAGTGAGCACCAATATAAGATAGTCACTCAGCGTCAGCTAATCCACGGCGACTACCATCAGGCTAACCTCTTTTTCGATAGGCATAATGCAGTGTCAGGGCTGATTGATTGGGATTTATTGCAGAATATGCCACGTGCCTATGATGTGATTCGGGCATGTGCATATATGTTTCAAATGGATCCTCTGCTATCAAGTGCCTTTATTAGTGGCTATACGTCGCAATTACCACTGACTGCCGAGGAGCTAATAGATGGAGCCAGAGCTTGGGGTATGTATGCGGATCACCATATTTGGCCGCTAGAGCAGGTGTACTTACATAATAATGTTGCTGCAAAGCGCTTTATTCCTCATCAAGATTTTCTGCCTTTTTCTCAGCAGTGGTGTCGCGTCGCTTACCACCTAAAAAACGATAAGGATATACGATGAACCAATACGTCTTTTTTTGTCAGCCTAACAATTGTGACCAGTTTACTTACTTGATCAAGGAATCCCCCAACTACCTTGCCGAAAAAGAAGCATTGTTAGAGCAGGGGTTGATCATCGAAGGGGATGTGATTGTTGCTGATTGTGCGGAGACTGCGATTGAAAAATTCCGCCAGATTAATCTCAATGCAATCGAGGATTACATTCAGCACGATCCTACCGTTGGCTTTACGACTTTTATCGTGGAAATGTATTATTCGCTGCGTCGCCGGCTTGGAATGAAATCATGATTGTTGATATTTATCAGGTTGATGCCTTTAGCGCGTCATTGTTTCAGGGAAACCCGGCAGGGGTGTGTATCTCGACGTCTATGTTGGATGAAGCAACTATGTTATCCATTGCCGAGGAAATGGCTGTCTCTGAAACGGCGTTTCTTGCCTTAGATACCATGTCCTTACGCTGGTTTACACCGAAAGTAGAAGTCGCACTCTGCGGTCATGGCACACTTGCAACAGCACATATTTTAGCTGAGCGCGGTGATGTTAAAATGGGTGACAATGTCACTTTTTATACCCAGTCTGGACCGCTTGAGGTGACGATACAACGCGAGGGGATCGCGATGGCATTTCCTGTTCCAGAGCTGGTAGAGGTAACGCCAAATCCATCGCGGCTAGAAGGTTTAGGTATACATGGCTCTGTTATCCGCGCGAGTTATTGCTTTGGCGAAAAAGAGCTATTGGTGATTAATTTTGAAGACGATGTAAAAGCGCTGTCTCCTGATTTTGCTGCGCTAACTACGCAGCCTGGACGTGGCGTGGTGGTGACTGCAGCAAGCTCTGATAACACGATCGATATTGTCTCTCGCTACTTCGCCCCTTGGGTAGGGGTGAATGAAGATCCCGTGACGGGTTCGGCGCATTGCGCGCTGGCAGCGTATTGGTCACAAGCATTGAGTAAAAAGCAGCTTATCGGTTATCAAGCGTCCGCGCGCGGTGGGCATATCGAGATGACGCTTAGCGAAGACCATGTGTTGCTACAAGGCCAAGCAGTAACCGTATTTAGCGGAAGGCTGGATTTAAGTAAGACCTAGCAATAATCAGCGCAACTAAAAAAGAGGCCAAACGGCCTCTTTTTCAGTGGTGAAGTGGGCGTGTTAAGCCACTTGCACTTGTTGTTGTTCGATTTCTTCACTTGGCGTGGCACCAGACTCAGCGCCGTGCATCCAACGAATCAGCGTGCCGGATAGCGCGAGTAAGATCACACCGGAAATAGCAGCGGTTGCCGCGATACCACCGAAGATGGCCAAGGCACCATAATCACCCACATGCGAACCTATGATGCCCGCCACATAGTTGGCAATCGCGTTAAAGCCGAACCAGGCGCCCATCATCAATGAGGCCAAGCGTAGCGGCGCGAGCTTAGTAACCAAGGATAAACCGATCGGCGAGAGGCAAAGTTCGCCTAACGTGTGGAAGAAGAACGCGCCCACTAGCCAAAACATCGACGTCTTCACTGCGGTATCACCGCCTTGCTCTAACACCGCGCCAATCATGCACACGAACCCAAGCGCCAACATAAATAAAGCCATCGCAAACTTCACAGGCGAACTGGGCTCTTTAGGGCCAAGGCGTACCCACAGCGAGGCTGCGATGGGTGCACAAATAATGATGAAAAAAGGATTAAGCGATTGGAACCACGCCGCCGGTATCTCAAACCCACCGACCATACGATCCGTATACTCTTGAGTATAAATATTCATCAAGCCACCAGCTTGTTCAAAGCCGGCCCAGAAAATAATCACGAATAACCCCATCAATAAGATGACTTTAAGGCGATCGATTTCTTGCTTAGTCAGTGGGGCATTGGTCTTGGAATGATTGGCGTCTCGCGCTTGCTGTGCGGCTGGGACTCGGCCTATTTCACCTAACCAAGAATTAGCCATGGTTAGCTGGATCAGCAAGCTGAACACCATACCCACACCGGCGGCAAAGAAGCCATATTGCCAGCCGTAAGCGCTGGTCACAGAGCCAGAGACGAAGCCTGCTAACAATGAGCCAATGTTGATGCCCATATAAAATATGGTAAACGCACCATCACGACGATGATCGCCTTCATCATAAAGGTCACCGACCATCGTCGAAATGTTGGGTTTTAACAGGCCGCAACCGGTGATGAGCAACGCGAGACCGGCGTATAGCGTGTGGACAATGTCTAAACCGTATTGTTGAGCAGGGAAAGCTAAGGTGAATTGTCCAATTGCCATCAGTGCACCACCGACAACGACAGCGCGACGTTGGCCAATAAAGTTATCGGCAATCCAGCCACCAATCAGTGGCGTGATATAGACGAGGCCAGTGTAGTAGCCATACAGCTCTAGCGCGTCTTTGGTTGACCAGCCTAAACCACCGTTAATGGTTTGATCGGTCAAGTAAAGGACGAGGATGGCACGCATGGCGTAGTAGGAAAAGCGCTCCCAAAGCTCAGTGCCAAAAAGTAAGAACAGTCCCCGAGGGTGACCGAGTATTGTTTTTTGGTTTTCCATAACTATCTAATTATTCGTTGAATGATTGTTGGGTCTGCATGGGGCTAGCCGGGTGCAGGGTGTTGGCCTTAACGCCTTTGTAAAATGGTCTCCTGTATTTTGTAACAAAATATGTAAAACTAGCGTAATGGTTTTTTACCAAAATTAAAAACTATTATTCAAGTCGCTTGTGCGTGGATAATAATATTCTATCTATTATTTGTGGGATATATAACCAAAGTAGACCTGCCACCTATAGTGACGTGACAGGCGTTAACGTCTTTGCGTGGGATCAAAGGAGAGGGGATTATGTGATAGAGGTCACTTTAGAGGTGTTCAGCGATCAGGCGATGGCTTGACGTAACCACAGGGCTATATCTTCGTACATAACTTGGTGACTTTGATCGGCATCAGCCCAGCTCATCACAAACTGGTAAAGTTTTTCTGGATGGTAGGCTTGTCCGATCAATTGATTGGCCAGGGTTTCTAGCGGTCCTGGCGTTAAACTGTCAGTGAATAACTGGCAATCGATGATTTCTCCATTTTTCACATCCAAATGCAGCTCAACCCCTCCCCATTCAAAACGCTCATCAAAGGTATGCATGAACTGCGGGCTGTTACCAAAATTCCATGTCCAACTGCACTGTTTTTCATAAATAGCGTCAAACCCTTCGACATCGGGCTTGGCGTCGGGGGAAATGTACTCAACCTCAGTGGTATGGCCGTAATGGCGGAAAAAAGCGGTTTTAATCGCGTCACACACGCGTTGGTGATCAACGTCTGGGACAAAGTCAGCGATATTGGCCACGCGCGCACGCACAGATGAAATCCCCTTAGCTTGGAGTTTTTTAGGATCAGGGTTGAGGTAGTCACCCAGTCGCGACAAGTTGGCATTAATCAAGAGCGTACCGTGGTGAAAGCCGCGATCTTTAGCCTCTTTGTAGGCAGAGCCCGATACTTTTCTTGGGCCGTCGGGCGTGTCCATGGTGAGATCATTTCGGCCACTGGCTGAGGCACTGATCCCGAGCGTTTTCAGCGCATCAAGGACGATTTGGGTGGACACTGACTTATCATAGCCCGGCTTACCTGCCATAAAGGTAAAATTGGTGTTGCCCAAGTCATGAAACACCGCGCCTCCACCGCTTTGGCGTCTCGCCAACACCACAGCATCTTGCTCCATTTTGCGCGTATTACACTCGCGCCATGGGTTTTGACCGCGTCCAATAACCACCGTATTGTCATTACGCCATAGGAACAGGACGTTCTGCTGTGCCGACATCGTACGAAATATGGTGTCTTCCACGGCCAGATTGAACCAAGGGTGAGTGGACGTCGAAACAAACACACGTAAAGGGCGACTAGTGTCTTGCATACTGGCTCCAAGTATTCGGTAAACAAATTATTCGGCAAACGCGAGCGCGGACCAACTGGATTGTTGCCACACAAGCTCGTTCGGCAATCAATATAGACGCTAGAATATCAAACAATGCTTAGCGAGTTATTCAATCAGCGCTAACAGGCTCGATTTTTACCGCATTAACGCGCTGAATGACCAATCTGCCATCAAAATGACGCCACACGTGACCGGATGGCGAGGAAAAATAGCGTAAATGCTGTTTAGCGTTTGGCATTAGTCGTGGCATTAATTAGTATGTAAGGTCAATTTATTACCTGTTCTCTCAGTCAATTGGCATTGAGGCGTATTATTGAGGCGACTCTGTCAGTTTGCTCAGACAATGGGTGAAACCATGATGTCAGCAGGTATTGTCACGCACCTACCTGATTTGGACTGCCCAACGGGTCGACGAGGAAACAATGCAACAATTAGAAGAAATTCTTGCGAATGCAACCAGTGCGGTGGCCGATGCCGCCTCTGTGGCTGCATTGGATGAAGTCCGGGTTAAATTCCTAGGAAAGAAAGGCGAGCTAACCGCACAATTACAGGCGTTGGGCAAACTGCCACCGGAAGAGCGCCGCGAAGCGGGTCAAACGATTAACCAAGCCAAGCAAACCGTACAACAAGCGATTGCTGAGCGTAAAAACGCACTTGAGCGCGCCGAGTTGGAAGCGAAGCTTGCCGCAGAAACCATTGACGTAAGCTTGCCGGGCCGTCGTATTGAAAACGGTGGTATTCACCCCGTGACGCGCACCATTGAACGTATTGAGCAATTTTTCGGTGAGTTGGGTTTCTCTGTTGCGTCCGGGCCAGAGATTGAAGATGGTTTTCATAACTTTGATGCGCTGAATATCGCCCCTGATCATCCTGCGCGTACCGACCACGATACTTTCTTCTTTAACCCTGATTTGATGTTGCGTACGCACACCTCTGGCGTGCAGATCCGTACCATGGAAGCGGGTAAACCTCCATTCCGTATTATTGCCCCCGGTCGCGTTTATCGTAATGACTACGACCAAACGCATACCCCGATGTTCCACCAAGTGGAAGGATTATTGGTCGATAAAGACATCACCTTTGCTGATCTCAAAGGGATCCTCAATGACTTCTTGCGCAACTTTTTCGAGGAAGATCTAGAAGTGCGTTTCCGTCCCTCTTACTTCCCATTCACTGAGCCTTCTGCCGAAGTTGATGTGCGCCGCAAAGGCGGAAAATGGCTGGAGATCTTAGGCTGCGGCATGGTTCACCCGAATGTACTACGTGCGGTGAATATCGATCCAGAGGAATATCAAGGCTTTGCCTTTGGTATTGGCGTAGAGCGCCTGACTATGTTGCGTTATGGCGTGAATGATCTCCGTGCGTTCTTTGAGAACGATCTGCGCTTTTTGAAACAATTTAAGTAATCAGTGGGGCAAGGTAATAATGAAATTCAGTGAATCTTGGTTGAGAGAGTGGGTAAATCCAGCAAACGACACCGACGCGCTGGCCCATCAGATCACCATGGCCGGCCTTGAAGTCGATGAAATTGCACCCGTTGCTGGCGACTTTAGCGGTGTCGTTGTGGGTGAAGTGGTTGAGTGTGGCCAACACCCAGATGCAGACAAACTGCGTGTTACCAAAATCAATGTCGGCGACGATGAATTGCTTGATATCGTTTGTGGGGCACCTAACTGTCGTCAAGGCTTGAAAGTCGCGGTCGCGATGGTGGGCGCCGTATTACCCGGTGACTTCAAAATCAAAAAAGCGAAGCTGCGTGGTCAACCATCCTTCGGTATGCTGTGCTCCTTTACTGAGCTGGGTATTGATGTGGAATCAGACGGCATTATCGAGCTGCCTGCCGACGCGCCAATTGGTACCGACATTCGTGATTACCTCGCGCTAAACGATGTCACCATCGATGTTGATTTGACCCCGAACCGTGCTGATTGTTTAAGCCTGCATGGTTTGGCACGTGAAGTCGGCGTATTGAACCGCGCTGATGTCACTGAACCGAGCATCACACCGGTTGCGGCCAGCATTGAAGACAAGGTATCGGTGCGCATTGATGCGCCGCAAGCGTGCCCACGTTATTTAGGGCGTGTGGTAAAAAACGTCGATCTTAATGCACAGACCCCGTTGTGGATGCAAGAGAAACTGCGCCGCAGTGGCATTCGCGCTATCGACCCTGTGGTGGATGTCACTAACTATGTGATGCTTGAGCAAGGTCAGCCGATGCACGCCTTTGATCTTAGCAAGCTTGAGGGTGGCATTGTGGTACGCATGGCAGAAGAGGGTGAAACCCTCACACTGCTGGATGGCAACGAAGCAACCCTTAACGCCCAGACATTGGTGATCGCGGATGAGAAAAAAGCCTTGGCGATGGCCGGGATCTTTGGCGGGCAAGACTCTGGCGTCACCACCGACACCCAAGATATCTTGCTCGAGTCGGCGTTTTTTGCCCCTGACGTGATCCGCGGCCGTGCGCGTAGCTATGGTTTGCACACCGACTCTTCCCACCGTTTTGAACGTGGCGTCGACCCAGCGTTACAAGCGGCGGCGATGGAGCGGGCGACTGAACTGCTTTTAGCGATTTGTGGTGGTGAAGCGGGAGAGATTATTACCGCTGAGTCAACAGAAACACTGCCAACTCGTGACACTGTCACCCTCCGCCGTGAAAAGTTAGATGGCCTGTTGGGTCATTCTATCGATAACAGTGATGTACAAGCTATTTTGTCCCGTCTAGGGTGTGCGGTAACAGAAACGGAGAAGGGCTGGCAAGCAACGGCACCTAGCTGGCGTTTTGATATTGCCATTGAGCAGGATTTGATTGAGGAAGTCGGGCGTATTTACGGCTACGACAACATTCCAACCCGTGCGCCTAAAGCGGCACTGGCTATGCGCGAATACAAAGAGGCAGCGATGCCACTGAAACGTGTCCGCGACTTATTGGTTGACCGTGGCTTCCACGAGGCGATTACCTACAGCTTTGTTGAACCTAAACAGCAAGCGCTGATTGTTCCCGATGTTGAGCCACTGATCCTGCCAAGCCCAATCTCTGCGGACATGTCAGCCATGCGCCTGAGCTTGCTTCCTGGGCTTTTAAACACGGTGGCTTATAACCAAAAACGTCAGCAGCCTCGTGTGCGCTTGTTTGAATTTGGCTTACGCTTTACCCCGGAAGGTGACACCGGTGGGACCGTTCGTCAATCGAGCATTCGCCAAGAGAGCATGCTTGCGGGTGTGATTGCAGGCCCTGGTAGTGAAGAGCATTGGGATCTGGCAAGCGCAACCGTTGACTTTTTTGATTTGAAAGGCGACCTAGAAGCGGTACTGGAACTCACCGGTAAGTTGAAAGACTTCCGTTTCGTGTCAGCATCCCATCCTGCGATGCACCCAGGTCAAACTGCCGCGATCGAGTTTGACGGCAAAGTAGTGGGTCACATTGGTACCTTGCATCCTGAGCTTGAGCGTGAGTTTGGCTTAAATGGCCGAACGGTGGTGTTTGAGCTGGAGTGGCAAGCCATTGACGAACGCTTTATTCCCGAAGCGGCAGGGCTGTCGAAATTCCCTGCCAACCGCCGTGATATTGCGGTGATTGCCGATCAATCGCTTGCTTCGGGCGATGTGGTAGACGCGTGTTTGCAAAGCGGCAACCCATTGCTTAAGGACGCACAGCTTTTCGACCTTTACACTGGCAAAGGTGTGGAAGAGGGCAAGAAGAGCTTGGCAATCGCACTGACCTTGCAATCTGATGCGCGCACGCTTGAGGAAGCCGATATCAATGATGCCGTGTCTGGTGTTGTTAGCCATTTATCAGAGAAATTAGGCGTTACCTTGCGTGATTAAGCTAACGTCATCCCAAAAAGCAGCGGAAATGCTGCTTTTTTTATGCCTAAATGGCCTAACATCTATCCATTTGAAAAACTAAATAAATTCACTATATTTGATGAGTAAGTGTTCAAATATTGATAAAAAAGCCTAATATTAAGCGGCTTAGTAGTCTATGACCTATGCTGGTTAAGAAAACGCTTGTAACACCTTGGTTTAAAAGGTCAATTTTTTGGACATTGCTCGTGATTTTTTAATGTAAAAAAGTTGGCGCAAATCAGCCAGTTGGCTTACACTTGTTTTGAGCTGGCCTGCAAATATCCCTAAAATACAAGGGCTAAAGACGTATGGGTCAAGTGTAGAATGGTGGTGTCGATACTGCGGTATTGCATATGTGTTCAACAATTCTTGAGGGAAAAACCTATGGCGCTCACTAAGGCCGATTTGGCTGAGAACCTGTTTGAAAATATCGGGATTAGCAAACGGGACGCCAAGGAGACAGTCGAGGTGTTTTTCGAAGAAGTTCGGAAAGCGCTCGAAAGTGGCGAACAGGTCAAGTTATCAGGGTTTGGTAACTTCGACTTGCGAGACAAGAATGAACGTCCCGGTCGAAATCCCAAAACAGGGGAAGATATTCCGATCACGGCGCGCCGCGTCGTGACATTTCGACCTGGCCAGAAACTCAAAGCGCGAGTTGAAAATGCAGACGTTGAACAATAACGCTGCGTGACCCCGACAGTGGTGACGATACCACACTAGAAAGTCGTGTGCCGATGTGCCACGGCTTTTTAATTTGTCTATACATGATCACATTGTGAAGGGAAAACACTGGGTTTATTGGTTATCTCGCTGTAACGTTTTGTTGTCTAGTTGTAATAAAAGGAAGCATTATGCTGACAGCACGCCCAGGTGCCTTTATTGATGCCGCACTCACCGCCCCCCATGCCTTTACGCCAGACTCATGGCGAGTGGGCTCGCTCACCGTCAATCACAGTGCTCCCGGTATTATTTCGATACAGCCCGACGTCGCCAAGGTTTCGCGTTGCGTCGTATTGTCATCAGGCATTCATGGTGACGAAACCGCGCCCATCGAGCTTATTGACCGGCTACTCGCCGATATCTTGTCAGAGCAATTTATCCCCAATGTGCCGCTATTACTGATTATTGGTCATGCCGAAGCGATTAAAGCGCACACTCGCTTTATTGAAGATAACCTTAATCGTCTCTTTGGTGGCTGGAATGAAGAAAAGAATGAAGAGCACTATCTTGCTAACCAGTTGCAAAAAGCAGTGAGTGACTTTTTTACCGCCCAGTCAGACGACATGACCCGTTGGCATCTTGATTTACACAGTGCGATTCGCGAGTCCTACCATTATATGTTTGGCGTGATCCCAACCACGCCGACCGCGAGAGATGTACGTCCACTGGCCGCATTACTCAATGACGCCAAAATGGATGCCACTGTCCTTTCCCAATCGCCATCACCCACCTTTAGTTGGTATAGCGCCAACCACCACGGTGCGCTGGCTGCCACCTTAGAAATGGGCCGGGTCGCGCCATTGTTTGAAAATGATATGCGTGAGTACGAGCCGCTTGATCGCACCTTACGAGGCTTACTCAAAGCCGCCACATTACCGACTGAAT
Organism: Salinivibrio sp. SS3; assembly: GCF_001722105.1. Classification (NCBI taxonomy): domain Bacteria; kingdom Pseudomonadati; phylum Pseudomonadota; class Gammaproteobacteria; order Vibrionales; family Vibrionaceae; genus Salinivibrio; species Salinivibrio sp. SS3. Next base: position 29,072 of record NZ_MEBQ01000023.1, read on the forward strand.
TAGCGCCGATGGGCTTTTACCGTGTGACGCGAACCTTGACCAAGCACACCGATCAGTTCGCGCTCACTTTTCCCTCGTCGGCTAAAAACTTTACACCGTTCGAGCAGGGGGCATTATTGGCCACCGACAAGGGACAAGAAGTCTATGCCGAGCATGAGGGAGAAGTGGTGATCTTTCCCAATGCCAATGTCCACGTTGGTCATCGGGCTGGGTTACTCGCCACCCCCTTTGAGCCCACTGTCAATCAACCGATCTATGTGCACGCACCACAAAAAGCCTCGGCGTAGCGCTTTTCAAGCGGGGAATCAGTCGGTAAAGTGCGTCGCAGTATTGGTTTAATGGATGACGCATGCGAGTGTCAGAACTTACCGCCCGCCAACAGAGCCGTTGGCGGCGCGCGTTACTTACTTTCTCGGCTTTGCTTTTGTTGGTGTGTGGGCTTGCACTGAGTGTGGGCGAAATGTGGATCAATCCTTTTGCGCCCGGCTCAACATTAGAGCAGCAGTTACTCCTACAACTTCGCCTCCCTCGTGTGCTAGTCAGTGTGATGATAGGCGCCTCACTGGCGATGGCTGGGGCAAGTCTACAAGTGCTATTGGGTAACCCACTGGCGGAGCCAGGTGTCTTAGGCATTTCCGGCGGCGCAAGCATCGCCGTGGTCTTACTGTTGTTGCTCGCGCCGGCTTGGGCGTCGAGTGGCAGTATGGCCGTCGCTGCCATGTTGGGCGCGAGCTTGTTTACCTTTATATTAGTGATATTAGCCCGTCGCGCTCTAGCGACGGCTCGCATTTTATTGGTCGGTGTTGCGCTTAGCATTTTGGCGGGGGCAGGCGTCACCTTGGCGTTTTACTTCAGCACTGACTTTAATTTGCGCCAATTAATGGTTTGGTTAATGGGATCGCTGTCCGGCATGCGATTGGAGCATGTGGGTATACTGACAATGACCTTACCTTGTATTGCACTATTGTGGCGATACGGGCATAAGCTTGACCAGCTTATGCTCGGCGAGTCTCAGGCGCAGCAATTAGGGCTAGACACACATCAACTACGTTGGCAATTGATCGCCTTAATTAGCGTTTTAGTCGGGGTGTCTGTGGCTGTGGCGGGTGTTATTGGCTTTATTGGCCTCATTGTTCCGCACTACTTACGCCTTTGGCTCGGTAGCCGTAATCGTACCTTATTACCCATGTCTGCGTTGGTAGGGGCGCTATTATTGGTCAGCGCCGATACCGTTGGCCGACTTATTCTTCCCTCAGCGGAACTGCCGGTGGGGGTAGTGACCAGTGTGCTTGGTGCGCCATTATTTATTTGGATGTTGGTGAGGGCGGGATGATCGTTGACGCTAAAGACTTAAGCTTAGCACCACGTCTGCTGCCGATATCTTTATCGGTTGAGGCCGGGCAAGTGGTACACCTTATCGGCCCCAACGGAAGTGGTAAAAGCACGTTACTGGAACTCTTGTCGGGCTTGGAAGTGCCGCAATCGGGGAGTGTTTGGCTGCAAGGGCAACCGGTATCAGGACAAACCCGATACGATTTGGCGCAAGTGCGGGGATACCTGATGCAACAACAGCGCCCCGCGTTTGTCATGGCGGTATTTGAATATCTCAACCTAGTGCTCGATAGTGTGCAATTGGCAACCGGTGAGATTCGCGACAAGGCCGTCGCTGACGTGGTGTCTCGCTTGGCCATCAGCGACAAGCTCCACCGAAGAATAGACAGCTTATCGGGCGGTGAGTGGCAGCGGGTGCGTTTGGCGGGCGTTTTATTGCAAGTCTCAAAAGCGTTAAATCCACATGCGTGTTTACTGTTGCTAGATGAGCCGTCAACTGGGCTCGATGTCGCGCAACAGGCGGTGATTTATCAAGAAATAACCGCCTTGGCGCGAGAGCAGGAGATTGCGATTATCATGGCCAATCACGACTTAAACCGTACCCTTGAGCACGCGGATACGGTGGTGGTGCTTCAACAAGGGCGTATTGTTTCGCTTGGCCCACCGAAGGCAGTATTGACCGATCAGCTGCTTTCAGATGTTTTTGCCACCCCGCTAGAGCAAGTATCGACCGCCAATGGCCCGGTGATCATGCGCGCGTCTTCGGCATGAGTGTGAATATCTTAAAAACTAGCTTTCGTCGTCGTTTTCAATCACATTAAGCTTGGCGCGAATAAACTCGGCATGATCCACATAAAGTAGCTCAGCGGTTTTACGGATCACCGCTTCCTCGAGCGGATCAATGTTCTCGTCAGCATATGCCACCGACCACATCGCCTCGATTAGGGCTATCCGCGCTTGTGGGTCAAGATCGCGCAGTTTATCCGTATATTCATACAGCGAGGTCGCATGCTCACTGTGTTGCCTTGCATCGTCCAACAATTGCTCAGCTTGTGCGGTGTCCAGGGAAAGGAGCTGGCATATTCGATCACGTTTCGTTGCCTTCTCGCGCTCGTCGATATCGTGATCGGCCATCGCCACTTCACTTAATAGCCCCGCCATCGCTTGGTGGAGGGATAGCCCCGCTTGCTGACCCGATTGTCCTATATCAGCGTTCAGCGCCGACTCTAACTTATTCAGTAGTTGTTTAAGCATGGTCACTCTCCTCACTGCGGAGCGAAATTGTGATTGTTTTATTCAGACACTGTCGCGGTTTGGCCATTTGCTAGACAATACGTCGCAAATGCGCTCAGCGTTTACTTATTACCGGCATGGTATAGAGGGTGGGTCACTCAATGACACGCAGCCTCACCCATCCCGCTTTGATTCTTTTTACTTTGTGATAGGATGCGACACCAATCAACCTTATTTATCGGCTGTGACACTGATAAACGCCTTAAAAGATTAAGCAGTAAGCAGGAATCGCCTTGAGTTCACGTCATCACAACACGCCAGAGACACTGTTTGCAGCGCTAAACGATTGTATGCTGCAAGACCGTTTTCGTTTTAAAAAGCGCATCCACGGCGCGCAAAAAATCAAAAAAGACGACGCCAAACAGGCGGTGTACGACCAAATCGCCGCGGAAATGGCGCAGAGTATGCAGCGTGTGCTTGCCCGTCGTGCCAATGCGCCAACCGTTCGCTATCCAGAAGCATTGCCAGTCAGCCAAAAGAAAGATGACATTGCCGAGGCAATCGCGAATAACCAAGTGGTGATCATCGCGGGGGAAACGGGCTCAGGTAAAACCACTCAGCTGCCCAAAATTTGTATGGAACTTGGGCTAGGTGTCGCCGGTACCATAGGTCACACTCAGCCACGTCGCTTGGCTGCGCGCTCGGTCGCCTCACGGATTGCTGAAGAGCTTGACGTCGAGTTAGGCAGCAGCGTGGGCTATAAAGTGCGCTTCAACGACAAAGTCTCAGAGTCGACGCAAGTCAAACTGATGACGGACGGGATCTTGCTGGCCGAAATTCAGCACGATCGGTATCTGAATCAGTACGACTGCATCATTATCGACGAAGCCCACGAGCGCAGCCTAAACATCGATTTTATTCTCGGCTATTTGCGCGATTTATTGCCTAAGCGCCCCGATCTCAAAGTTATCATTACCTCGGCAACCATCGATCCTGAGCGTTTTTCTAAGCATTTCAATAATGCCCCCATGATTGAGGTGTCTGGCCGAACGTATCCGGTGGAAGTGCGCTACCGTCCATTAGTGGAAGAGGACGATAGCGATCGTGACCAGCTGGAAGCGATCAGCGATGCGGTCGATGAACTGTGTCAGGAAGGGCCGGGTGATATCCTGATTTTTATGAACGGTGAGCGTGAAATTCGCGACACCGCTGAGCACCTTCAGCGCCGTCAACTGCGCGATACCGAGATTTTGCCCTTGTACGCAAGGCTTTCTGCTGGCGAGCAAAACCGTGTATTCCAATCTCACTCGGGGCGCCGGATTGTATTGGCCACCAACGTCGCCGAGACCTCACTAACCGTACCGGGCATTAAGTATGTGATTGATCCCGGCACGGCGCGGATTTCTCGCTATAGCTACCGGACCAAGGTGCAGCGACTGCCGATTGAGCCGATTTCACAGGCCAGTGCTAATCAGCGTAAAGGACGCTGTGGCCGTGTGTCGGAAGGCATTTGTGTGCGTCTGTATAGCGAAGAGGACTTTTTAGGCCGTCCGGAATTTACCGATCCAGAAATTTTGCGGACGAATCTAGCCTCCGTTATCTTGCAAATGACGGCACTAGGGCTCGGTGATATTCAAGCCTTTCCGTTCGTTCAACCGCCTGACAGCCGTCATATTAAAGATGGTGTCCGCTTGCTTGAAGAGCTGGGCGCGATTAAGCCCGGCCAAGCCACCGACAAACGTAAACTGACCGCCATCGGTAAGACCTTGGCCAAACTGCCGATTGACCCGCGTTTGGCACGCATGGTGATTGAGGCACCTAAGCATGGTGCCTTACATGAGGTGATGGTGATTGCCGCGGCCTTGGCAATCCAAGATCCGCGTGAACGACCTGCGGATAAGCAGCAACAAGCGGATGAAAAACATCGTCGTTTTGCCGATAAAGAATCGGACTTTTTGGCCTATGTAAACCTTTGGGATTACGTCAAAGAGCAGCAAAAAGCGCTATCGAACAACCAGTTCCGTAAGCAGTGTAAAAAAGACTACCTCAATTACTTGCGCGTAAGAGAGTGGCAAGACGTCCACTATCAAATCACCCAGGTGATGAAAGAGCAGAAGGTGCAATTTAACCAAGAGCCCGCCAGTTATCAGGCCATTCATATGGCACTGCTTGCCGGGCTATTGAGCCACATTGGCCTGAAAGACCAAGAAAAGAATGAATACCAAGGCGCTCGGAATGCACGGTTCCATATTTTCCCCGGCTCTGGGCTTTTCAAAAAGCAGCCTAAATGGGTGATGGTGGCCGAGCTGGTTGAAACCTCCAAACTTTGGGGGCGAATTGTCGCGCGTATCCAACCCGAATGGGTGGAGCCACTGGCGCAGCATTTGATTAAGCGCAGCTACAGTGAGCCACATTGGTCACGCAAGCAAGCGGCGGTGATGGCCAGTGAGAAAGTGACGCTATATGGGATCCCGATTGTGGCGAGCCGTAAAGTCAATTATGGCGCCATCGATCCGGTGCTCAGCCGTGAACTGTTTATTCGTTCGGCATTGGTTGAGGGAGATTGGCAAACCAAGCATGCCTTTTTCCACCAAAACAAAAAGCTGTTGGCGGAAGTGGAAGAGCTCGAGCTCAAATCTCGCCGGCGCGATATTTTGGCAGACGACGATACCTTGTTCGACTTTTACGATCAGCGCCTCGATCACAGTGTGGTCAGTGGGCGTCACTTCGATACCTGGTGGAAAAAGGCACGTCAAGACAATCCCGACCTGCTCAACTTTGAAAAAGCCACGCTATTGCAAGGCGACGCCAGCCATGTCACGGAGCTGGATTACCCCAACTTTTGGTATCAAGGCAACTTGAAACTCAAACTGAGCTACCAATTTGAACCCGGCCAAGACCACGATGGGGTGACGGTGCATATCCCGTTGCCGATCCTCAATCAGGTATCAGAAGAAGGGTTTGACTGGCACGTCCCCGGGCTACGTCACGAGCTGATTGTCGCGCTGATTAAATCGCTACCCAAACCGTTACGCCGTAACTTTGTACCCGCACCAAACTATGCCGATGCGATCTTACAGCGGGTGACGCCCATGGAAGCGCCCTTGCTCGATAGCATGGAAAAAGCCTTAAAGCAGATGTCAGGTGTCACCATTGACCGTGACAGTTGGAGCTTCAGTCAGCTCCCCGAGCATTTGCGTATCCAGTTCCGCGTTGTGGATGATAAAAACCGCATCTTGGCTGAAAGCGAAGACTTAAACACACTCAAAGTCTCGCTAAAAGACAAAGTACAAGCGACCTTATCGGATGTCGCGGACGATGATATTGAGCAGCAAGGGATCACCCAATGGAGCTTTGGGGCATTGCCTCAGCGTTATCAGCAGAAAAAGCATGGCTTTGAAGTCAAAGCCTATCCGGCCTTGGTGGATGAAAAAGACAGTGTGGCGATTCGTCTGTTCGAAACCGAATACCAGCAACAAAAAGCCATGCAAGCGGGTCAACGTCGGCTGATCTTGCTCAATGTGCCATCGCCAATTAAATATCTACATGCGCATTTGCCCAACAAGTCGAAACTCGGTCTGTATTTTAATCCATATGGCCGTGTGTTGGATTTGATCGATGATTGCATCGCCTGTGGCGTAGATAAGCTCATTGCGCAACACGGCGGCTTAACCTGGGAGGCGCAAGCATTTGAGGCGCTTAAAGAGACGGTGCGTGCGGAGCTAGGCGATACCGTCGTGGATATCGCGCAACAGGTCGAACAAATATTGACGCACGCGTTCAATATCAACAAAAAGCTCAAAGGTAAAGTGGATCTCTCGATGGCGTTTGCGATGTCGGATATCAAAGCCCAACTAGAAGGGCTGATTTACAAGGGCTTTGCCACCGAATCAGGCTGGCAACGCTTACCCGATATTCTGCGCTATATGAAAGCGATCGAGCGTCGATTGGAAAAGCTCCCCGTGGATCCTACCCGCGATCGCAACCACATGCTCAAGATAGAGTCTGTGATGAACGAGTATAAAGCATTGCTAAATAAGATCCCTAAAGGCAAGCCCATACCTGATGAAGTAAAAGCGATTCGTTGGATGATTGAAGAGCTGCGCGTGAGCTATTTCGCGCAACAACTCGGCACGCCTTACCCCGTCTCGGATAAGCGGATTAAAAACGCCATTGCGGCGATATAACCCGGCAAGCTTATGCCGCTGCGGATTAGATGAAGACGGGCAAAGTGTCGACGTGAAATAATTTATATAAATATCAATAAGTAATCAAAACCGTGTCATATGGCACGGTTTTTGTTTTTGTCAATACGAACGACAGACCGCTCGGTAGTTCGTGTTGCCGTGGCAAGAAAGGAGCAAAAAATGAAACAAGCAGGTGTGGCCCCTTGGTATCGGGTCGTTTTGTATGTATTGGCGATCAGCATGCCAACCTCGGTTTGGGCCAGTTTTAAAGATGAGGTCAGTGGGTTGTACCAATCTCTCAATCTCGCTGGGGAGGTGTCATACCAGGCCTTCGCAGATGCGTATCGCCACTTTGCCCATAACCGTAGCCGCAAACCTGTAATGACGCTAATTGACTATGGCAAGCCTTCGTCAGAAAAGCGATTTTGGGTGATCAATGTGAAAAAGCGTCAAGTGTTATTTCGTTCCTACGTGTCACACGGCAAAAACAGTGGCTCCCTTTACGCAAAGCGTTTTTCGAATCAGATTAATTCCTTGCAAACATCATTGGGGGTCTATCGTGCGGCGGAAACCTATCATGGTAAGCACGGCTACTCACTGCGTTTAGATGGCCTTTCCAAGGGATTAAACGATAATGCGCGCGCAAGGGCGATTGTGATCCACGGTGCCGATTATGCGCACCCTAAGGTGATTAAACAAAGCGGCCAATTAGGCCGAAGCTGGGGCTGTCCGGCGTTACCTAGCTATTTATCGGCCCGCGTGATTGATGCGATCAAAAACGGCACCTTTATCTATGCGTTTACCAGCCAAGCTTAATGGTACGAAGACGTCGTATTAGACGAGGTTTCACGAGTTATTTCACGGTGGGTGATGTAACACCTGCGCATTGTTCACGGTGAACGCTAATTCTCTACCACGAAAAAATAAAGGCATGTTGATACGCCTTTTATCGCGCTAGCGTATGCTCCTTACCACTAAGGAGGAATGCCATGGCACGCCTAAATCCTTTTACTTTGTGCTTACTCTCCGCATTTACCCTGTTTCCCACCAGTGATGTTGATGCTGCACCGTCTGCACCAGCGCTGATGCATGGTATTGACGGACAGATTGCCGAACACGACTATCGTGGCTATTGGGTCAGTGAAAAACTGGATGGGATCCGCGCCTATTGGACCGGCACGCAACTCTTAACGCGACAAGGAAATCTCATTCACGCACCGGATAGATTGATTCAATCGCTGCCAACCACGCCTTTAGATGGTGAGCTATGGGCCGGAAGAGGTGGGTTTCAAACCGTGTTGCGTACCGTGTTGGACGATAAACCGGATCCTGACGCGTGGCAGAGCGTTCGTTTTTATGCGTTTGATTTACCGGATCAACCCGGCCCTTTTTTTGCTCGCTATGCAGCACTGAAAAAGATAGTCACAAATAGCGCATCGCCGTTCTTAGCCTTGGTAAAGCAAACGCCGGTGACTGACAATGATGAACTCGAGGCACAGCTTTCTGCTATTGATGAATCGGGCGGTGAAGGCTTGATGCTGCATCATCCTGATAGTGTGTATGTGGGGCAGCGCGTAGACAGCGTCGTTAAGTTGAAAACCTACCAAGAAAAAGAAGTGACTGTGGTAGGAGTGAATCCGGGAAAAGGGCGGTTACAAGGCTTGATGGGCTCTCTGGTAGTACGCCTGGCTGACGGCACCGAGTTTAGCGTGGGATCGGGCTTTAGTGATGCGCAACGGGCTGATCCACCACAGATTGGTAGTACTATCTTGGTACGCCACAACGGTGTCACTCAAAAAGGCATCCCACGCTTTGCGCGTTTTATTCACGAGAAACCAACGCGTTAAAAAAGAACCCGCCAAACGGTTGGCGGGGTTGTGGGTCCATTTAGTGCTCGTGCGTGGCGGGTGACGAGTCCTGACTTGCGCGAGGGCGCAGTTGGTGGTCTAAGCACTGGCAATCAACACTGTATTTTTTCTTCCCGGTCTTTCCAATCCCAGGGTTAAAACTGTTGGTAGGATCTAACTGGTGATAGAAATTAGCCAAATCCGGCTCCGCGGCATAAAGGTGTCCCACATTATGCTCGGCTGGGTATTTGGCGCCGCGTTCGTTGAGTAGCGCCAGCATTTTCGCCTTAATCGCTGACACATCCGCGCCTTTTCTCACCACATAGTCTTGATGGAAGACGTGGCAGAAAAAGTGCCCATAATAAAGCTTGGCCACCATCTCTTGTTCTATCTCGACGGGTAGGTGTTCTTCCCACTCGGTCTCGTTGCGCTTAAGGGCTATATCTAACGCGAGAATGTCTTCCACATCGCGACTGTGCATGGTGTGGTAGCGAATCGCCGCACCGGCCGCGGCAAAGCGGTGAAGCATGGCTTTTTTCGCTTCATCCTCACTGCAGGCAAAGTAATCACTGTCTGCGTGTTCGGCAAAAAAACGGCTTAAAAACGCCGAAGCCTCCTCGATTCCTTCCTCTGAGGCTTTGAATATTAGGTGGTGCTCAAACCTATCGCGAAACGCGAGCATACGTTTGGGTAAGTGCTGCGGAAAAAGCTGACTGGCATATTGCATCACTTTATCGGGTAATGCGTTAGGCAGTAACGGCACCTTATCTAACCAATTTGTTATTTTTGCTTTCAAGGCAAACATTTTCGAGATTGAATCCGTGCCCAGTCGACCAATCGCTAAAAACACATCTTTTCCGTAACGCTCAGCGATATCAAAGGCGTCACGGTGCATATATTCCGCCACTTCAGGCAAGTGTGAAAGCTCGGTAAGCACACGGCGGCGCAATGTATTGAGCACATCTGGGTTGTTAGTGCCAATGTAAAAGACTTGCTCACGTTCAGGGATCGGGTAGGTATCAAGGCGCACGGCAAAGACAGCCAGTTTCCCTGCACAGCCGCTCACTTCATGTAAGCGGTGTTTGTCGGCGTTATAGCGCGCGGGGCTGTCAGCATCGACATCACGCAAGATTTGCTCGTAGTCATCTGCAGACGCTTTACGCGCGTCATAGGTGATATCACGGGGTGTGTAATCACCACGCTCAACGCGCGAAAGAATGGTTTCTGGGTCATCACCCAGGGCAATGCCTAAATGATTCACCAGCGTTAGCTCACCATCCTCATTTAACTGTGCAAATAATGAATATTCGGTATAAGCCGGGCCGCGTTTAACCAATGCACCACCGGAATTATTGGCCACACCACCAACAATCGATGCGCCAATGCACGACGAACCGATGACCGAATGCGGCGCGCGCTTAAGAGGCCTGAGCGTCTGCTCTAGCTGATGCAATGTTGTGCCGGGAAAACTCAGTACCTGCTTACCGTTATCGATAAGCTGTAATCCGTCTAAGCGTGTGGTGTTGATTATTACCACATCACGATCGTAGTCGCTGCCTTTGGGGGTTGAGCCTTCGGTTAAGCCCGTATTCGCGGCTTGCATGATCATCACCACATCCGCGTCGACACAGGCTTGGAGCACCCGCCATTGCATCACTAAAGAGGTGGGAAAAATAACGGCGAGCGCAGGACCACCTCCCGAGCGAAAGCCAGTCCGATAATGCTGGGTCTGGTTTGTCTCAGTGAGTAAGTTATTCTTGCCTACGATGTCGGTTAAGGTGGAAATAAATGCTTGTTGCTGTGATGACGACAAACGTGATGGGGTGTTCATAAGCGTTCCTTTCCTTTACGTTACGACAAAGGCTGGGGTCAGCCTAGCTGGCCCGCTTGTGGAGAGAAAGGCCGAGAGGTGGCTCGGCCAATAACATGTAAGATTACGCCCCGGAGAGGACATCGGCAAACTGCAACACATTGACCAAGACAATGCCGATGACAGCGGCGGCAATCAGGTAATAAAGCGTGGGTAAGACGGTTTTACGCAGGGTCACGCCCTCACGGCCGAGTAAGCCGACCGTCGCGGATGCGGCGACCACGTTATGGATAGCGATCATATTGCCGGCTGCCGCACCGACGGCTTGCAGGGCAATCACCACTACGGTCGATGCGCCTAAGGTTTGTGCCACTTCAAACTGAAACTGGCTAAACATCATATTGGACACCGTATTGGAGCCTGCAATAAAAGCGCCCAATGCGCCAATGGTGGCGCTCAACGCTGGGAAGCCATCTCCCACTAAATCGGCCGCAAAGCGTGCGGTCATGACCGGCATACTCACCAAATCGGCACCATTCACGCCTGAGTTAATAAAAATACGTACCATAGGGATGGTAAACACCAACACAAACCCGGCACCAATTAATGTTTTACTCGATTCACGCGCCGCGGTTAACAGCGGCGACAATTGACGCGCCTGAAGCAACACGGCTAACAAAGCCACGAACGCAAGGATGCCGCCTGGCAGATAAAGCGGCTGAATGGCAGCGTTGACCCCAGTTTCACCAAACAACGCGGAGAAACCAAGGCTGACATCGGTCAGTGCCGTTTTGACCGTCGGGCTGACGCGGCTGATCACCAAGAAAACCGCCAACAACACATAGGGCGTCCAGGCCATGGCCATGCTCATCGGTTTTTCTTGAACCTTGAGATCCATTTTCAGCGAGCCTAACCAATGGCTCGGCCAGGTCGACTCATCATCAAAATCCCACTGATTTTTCGGGACTAAAAAGCCTTTACGTGCGGCAGTTGTGACCAACACGATCCCTGCCAGACCACCGAGTAATGAAGGGAATTCAGGTCCTAACAACCAGCCGGTGAGGGCATAAGGAACGGTGAAGGCTAACCCGGCGAAAATCGCAAACGGCGCCACCTCTAAGCCTTCTTTCCAGCTCTTATTCTTGCCGAAAAAGCGGGTCAACATCATTGCCATTAGCAAAGGCATCAGTGTGCCAATCACCGCGTGAATAAAGGATACTTGCGTGGTAATAGATTGCAGGTAGGTCGCCCAATCACTGCCATTAGCGGTGAGCGTTTGCCCAATCGCATGGCTGTCTAACCCTTTGTTGACGCCCACAATAATAGGCGTGCCGACCGCACCAAAGGAGACCGGCGTCGATTGGATCATCATACCGACGACAACTGCGGCGAGAGCAGGGAAGCCGATGGCGACCAACAACGGCGCGGCAATGGCGGCGGGCGTACCGAAACCTGATGCGCCCTCGATGAAAGATCCAAAGCACCATGCAATGATGATGGCCTGAATGCGTCTGTCATCGGAGATGTTGGTAAAGCCGTTACGTATTACAGTAATCGCGCCGGTGTGTTTTAAAGTGTTGAGCAAAAGGATGGCACCAAACACGATCCAAAGGACGGCTGCCGTAATGATCAAGCCTTGTGCGATGGAGGCCGACACACGTGCAGCACTCATCTGCCACTGGAAGAGTGCGATTAAGACTGTCATGATAAAGGCAACGGGCATCGCCTTTTTAGCTGGCCAATTCAAGCCGACCAGTAAGATCGCCGCGACCACGATGGGTGAAAACGCGATGAGGGCGTATAGGGTATCTGTCATAGGTGTTCCTTATTAGGTGTCTCTTCCGTTGAATCACGTTGAATAAACAAGTCACCGATGTGTTGTTATTTTGCTGACAGCTCGGTGACTCGATGTTAACCGTATGTGACATTACGCGTTTGCATTTTTCTGATATATGGAAATAATGAAAATAATTACTTCCATAATTGACATAATATGCCGAAAACAGATGATCTCGTCCTCTTTGCTCAAGTCGCCGAATGTGGCTCTTTTAGCAAGGTAGCGGAAATAAATTCGCTGACAAATTCCGTAGTTAGCAAGCGGATTAAAAAACTCGAAGAAGGCTTAGGTGTGCAGCTTTTGTATCGCACCACGCGCAAACTGACACTGACCGATGCCGGGCGTACCTTGTATCAAGGTGCAAAAAATGTGAAGCAGGCCGCTGATGAGGCCTTTGATGCGGTCGCAGGGCTCGGGGAGTCAATAACCGGCCAGATTAAAATTTCAGTGCCGACCATTTCTGGCGAGCTATTACTCGCTGAAGCGGTGGCAGCGTTTTGTGGGCAATATCCGGGCCTTAACATTGATATGTCGCTGGACAATCGCTTTGTTGATTTAATTGATGAAGGCTTTGATTTGGTTATCCGCACCGGTTACCTCGAGGACTCTAGCTTAATTGCACGCCATATTATCGACTCACAATGGGTAGTGTGTGCGGCACCCAGCTATATTGCGCGTCATGGCCGGCCGCAACATCCGATTGAGTTAAAACAACATAATTGCTTGCAATATGCCTACCAAACCACGGGGGCCAGTGACTGGGAGTTTAAAGGCGAGCACAAAAACCAAGTCATTAAAGTGGCCGGTAATTTTTCGACCGACAACCCCATCGCCTTGCGACAAGGCGCGCTAAGTGGTCATGGCATCGCGTATGTACCGCGGTGTTTAGTCTATGACGACTTGATGCAGGGCGTATTGGTTGATCTTTTTCCTGACCAAGTAGGCAAAAAGCTCGGGATTTATGCGGTATATCCATTCACTCGCCAGCCGCCTAAAAAAGTGCGTTTGCTGATAGAGCACATCCGCAATAAATACCTTGCCATTCAGCATTGCTTTTAGGAAGCAGCGCGCCGTGGGCTCATAGATTGAGCCCATGCGATAGCTGTTAGAAGCGCTATTTAAGCATTTTGGCCATTTCACGCCCTGAGCCAATGACATCGTCGATATTCGCGACCACGGTTTTAGGCAAACCGAGAATGTTGTACTCGAGCTGCTGTTCGAGCCAATCGAGCTTGGAGTCGGTGGTAACAAACTCCCCCCAAGCGACGTCGATTTTATTGGCTAAGCGAAGTATGCCCGCCAATGGCGAAAACTGCTCATCGTGTACGGGAGAAAACTGATAACGAATCGCATCGCTTAGCCCTTGAGGGAAATTCCAAGTTTGTGCAAGCTCGCCACCTAACTCGGCGCTGGTGATCCCCAAAATAAGCTGCTGTGCCTCTTGCTTGGGCTTACCCGCTTCCATATGGAGATTAATGCGGTCTAACTTGTCGTAAGCGGTGGTCATGATCAGCAACTCACCGAGATTATGGAGCATCCCTGCAGTGAATGCCTCGTTACCGTCCATTCTTAATGCATGTGCCAGGGCTTTACTCAAGGTTGCAATTTCGAACGTGTGTTGCCAAAAGGCATCCATATCCACTTCGTCATCGACGTCAAAAGCACTCATCAGTGCGCTAGACACCACCAGGGTTCTAACAGGGCCCAAACCAAGCCGGATAACCGCCTCGTTGACAGAGCCCACGTTTCGGGCGCGACCAAAATAGGCTGAATTAGACAAGCGAAGCACACGCGCGGAGATGACCTGGTCGTAGGCGATTTTTTCGGCGATTTGATTAAGCTCAGCGTCATGGCTGTTGACCAACTCAATCAACTCTTGCACGACTTTGGGGATCTTGGGGAGACGATCGATAAGCTCGACTAAGCGACTGGATTCCATAACAACTTCCTTCAGCGTTGGCTCTGATTTAACTATAGATCAGAGCCAAAGGCTTTAGGGAAGAAAATTACTCTGTGGCGGGGGTGGCGCAGTAAGCCTGTTTTCTGGCATTAAATCGGTCTACCAGGTTTTGAATGGCCTCTTCGCAGTAGGGGCGCAAACCACTGGCCACCATGGTTTTGCATCCATGTCCCACACGCTGCCCATTGACAATAAAATCAAAGGCAAGATCGACTTTTCCGCGTTTGCCGCTCACTTGCATCACCGAATCCGATAAAGCGACATCGGCAGAGTTGATTGAGAGATCATCAAACGCCAAGCTCATTTTCTCGTACATGACGAGTGGACGTTCAGTGTTAATCATCATTTGTTGCTCCCGCATTAGCGGCACCATGATATGCGGGAAGTTCTTACCGGAAAACTGCACGTAGTGCTCGGCGATCTCTGTTGCTAATGCTTTATCGTGACGCGTTTGTCCATGGCGTGTCATGGTGAGATAAAGCTTTTGATTATCGTCGACGACGGTAACGCCATCGTCTGTTTCGATAATCGACAAGGGCGTGTTGGCACTGATCATGCCATTGAACTGAATCTCGATTTGCTCGCTGATCCCTGTTTTGGCCAATAAGATAGAAAGCAGCAAATCCCCGGGCACACAGAACCGTGAAGCGTCTGTGTCATGAATCGGGTTAAAGTCGCCGGCGATACGTTTAGCAAAGTCACTTGCTTGCTGGCGAGTAAAAATCAGTTTGCCATCTTGCTCAGTGTAATAATGTTCTAATTTCATAATGGATAACAGATGCGAGAAATAAGCCGACATTGTAACCCAAGCGAAGCGCGGCATTGGTCTAGCCAGTCGTTGCATTATCTTTTTGTGATTAGAGTCAACGACTAAGGTCTAAACCCTTACTACTTCAATGGTAAGCGTGAGAGTGTTATAAAATAAATAAACAGGTCACTTGCATAGGAACGGCGTATGGCATTCCCTTATCGACACATCGTAGTTTTGACAGGCGCGGGCATATCTGCAGAGTCAGGGATTAGAACCTTTCGAGATCAAGATGGCCTTTGGGAAGAGCATCATATTGAAGACGTTGCAACGCCTGAGGGCTTTGAGAGAAACCCGACCCTTGTTCAACAGTTTTATAATGATCGTCGGCGCCAGTTACAAGGAGAGATCATCCCCAATCCGGCCCATGAGGCACTGGCACGCCTAGAGCAGGAAACCGAGGCCAGTGTGCTGGTTGTGACCCAAAACATTGATAATCTTCACGAGCGCGCCGGCACGCACAATATCATTCATATGCACGGTGAGCTGTTAAAGGCGCGTTGTAGCCACTCGCAGCAAACCATCGATTGGACCGGCGATATTCAGGTGTCCGATCACTGCCATTGTTGCCAGATGCCCGCTCCGCTGAGACCACACGTGGTGTGGTTCGGAGAAATGCCTCTGGGAATGGGGAAAATTCATGATGCCCTTAATCAAGCGGATTTGTTTATTTCTATTGGCACCTCTGGGGCGGTGTATCCCGCGGCAGGGTTTGTGCACGAAGCGGCAATGCATGGTGCGCACACTATTGAAATAAACTTGGAGCCCAGCGCCGTGGAAAGTGAATTTAATGAGCGGCGTTACGGGAAGGCGAGCACACTCGTGCCTGAGCTGGTGGACGAAATTCTGGCACTGGAGCAGTAACGCAAGAGGATACAGATAGAAAAGGGCTGCTGGTGGAATAGCAGCCCTAGCGCACGGGTTACTTTAACCTGTCTTTCGCGAGCCACTGCGAGCACATAACCAACACCAATGACACCAACAGCATGATGGTGGCAAGCGCATTCACTTCTGGTGACACGCCCACTTTTACCATCGAATAGATCTTTAATGGCAAAATTTCATAGCTTGGCCCTGTCACAAACGAGCTAACGATGACGTCGTCCAGCGAAAGGGTAAAACTTAGTAGCCAACCGGCACCGACCGCCGGTGCCGCCAGTGGCAAAATAATCTTGCTAAGGATCACCCATTCGCTCGCGCCTAAATCACGCGCCGCTTCAAGCATTTTAACGTCAAAGCCATTTAAGCGGCTATAAACAGTGACCACTACGAATGGTAAGCAGAAGGTGATATGAGAAAGCAGTAGGGTCAAAAAGCCCAGTTGTGCGCCCATCAACACAAATAGCGCCAATAACGAAATAGCCATCACAATGTCCGGGGACATCATCACCACAAAGAGCATGCCATTGACAAATTGTTTGCCACGAAAGCGGTAGCGAAAGAGGGCGACGGCAGTCAAGCTACCAATAATGGCGGCAGCACTAGCAGAAAAGACCGCAATGGTTAATGAGTTACCCGCCGCTTGCATCAGGCTATGATTATTGATCAGCTGCCCATACCACTCCCAGGTAAAGCCTTTCCAACTCATGCCGAATTTGCTGGCATTGAACGAGTTAACGATCAGAACCAGGATAGGGATGTAGAGAAAGGCGTAAACCAAGGAGAGAAAGCTGTTTCTAAGCCACCGGTTCATAATGCCTCCTTGCGATTCATCCACTTACCCACACGCCAATACGCAAACAGCAACAGCCCCATTAACACTGTCAGAGAAATACTGGCCGCTGAGCCAAACGGCCAATCGCGAACGTTCAAAATCTGACTTTTAATCACGTTACCAATCAGTAGGTTTTTTGCGCCTCCGAGCAAATCCGAGACGTAGAACATGCCTAGCGCAGGGAGAATCACGAGCAAGCTGCCGGCAATAATGCCGGGTGTGGTCAGTGGCAGGATCACCCGCAAAAAGCATTGGAGTTTATTGGCACCTAAATCACGCGCCGCCTCCAAGTAGCTACGATCGAGTTTCTCGATGCTCGAATACAAGGGCAGGATCATAAATGGCAGCAAAATATAGACAAGGCCCACCATCACCGCATATTCGGTATACATGATACGAACGGGGCGTTCTATTAAGCCAAGCCACATCATACTTTCATTGAGCAGCCCTCGAGTGCCAAGAAAGATTTTTAGCCCGTACGTGCGGATCAAAGAGTTGGTCCAAAAGGGGACAATCACTAAAAATAGCATCAAAGGTCGTGTGCTTTTCGGCATTTTGGCGATAATAAACGCGAATGGATAGCCAATTAGTAGGCAAATCAGGGTCGCCAAGGCCGCCATGTAGAAAGAGTGCCAGACCACTTTGGCATAAAGCGGATCGAGCAGTTTTGCATAATTGCTCAGCGTAAAGGTCATCTCGATGAGATCAGCGTCATCGCGGGTTAAAAAGCTGGTCGCGATAATCATTAGGTTGGGTAAAAAAACAAAGACCAGCAACCAACCCACGACCAAGCCTACGATGGCGGTTTGCAGATTAAGCTTTTTCATCGGCCAATACCACCTCCCAGCTTTCTACCCAGGTCAGAGCGACTTTCTGATCGATGGAGTGATCAACGTCAGGATCGTCTTCATTAAAGAACTCGCTCACCATCACGGTTTGCCCTGATGGCAACTCGAGTACCGAGTCGAGGGTCATGCCCTTGTAATTTCGCTCGCGTACGTAGCCCACAATACCATTGGGTTCGGCATTGCCATGAATTTCTTCTAAGCGGATGTCTTCAGGGCGAAGCAATACCTTGATCGCGTCACCCGGATGCACATCGAGCTTGCAATAAACCTCACACTCACGAGATTCAACCCGGGCCCAAATACGCTTGTCATCAATGTGTTTGATGACAGTGGCATCAAACACATTGATTTCGCCAATAAAGCGTGCCACGAATAAATTCTTAGGCTCTTCATAAATCTCACGCGGTGAGCCGTCTTGCTCGATTTCGCCATCACGCATAACGATAATACGATCTGACATCGAGAGGGCTTCTTCTTGGTCGTGGGTGACGAAGATAAAGGTAATCCCAAGCTTGCGCTGCAGCTGTTTCAGCTCCATCTGCATTTGTTTGCGCAGTTTGTAATCGAGTGCAGAAAGGGATTCATCCAGCAAGAGCACGCTCGGTTTATTCACCACGGCACGTGCGATTGCGATACGTTGCTGCTGTCCGCCAGACAATTGATGAGGTTTACGAGAGGCATAATGGTCAAGTTGTACCATTCGCAGCGCTTCCATCACTCGAGGTTCAATCTGGTGATGATCCACGCCCTGCATGCGTAGGCCAAAAGCGACGTTTTCAAACACTGTCATGTGTGGGAAAAGGGCATAGCTTTGAAAGACAGTGTTTACATTGCGTTTTTCTGCTGGCAGGTTAGTGACATCTTTACCATCGATAACGACAGCGCCACTGTCGGCATCTTCCAGCCCCGCAATCAAACGGAGCACTGTTGTTTTGCCACAGCCTGAAGGGCCAAGGATAGTTAGGAATTCTCCGTTATTGACCGTTAGGTTGAAACGGGAGATGATTTCTTTGCCGTCGAAACTTTTGGTTAGTGACGCGAGCTCGACAACCGGTTTGTGAGATACATTTGCGTGCTTCAATGGTTCGTTCTCTCTCTACCTGGCAAATTGTCTTGTACATTCGTACCCATAAAACAGACGGCGCATAATAGACGCGTGGCAATCGAAGTTAAAGCAGTTTTTCGCGCGTGTTGGCACTTGTGTCTCTGTTGTCCATTAAGGTATCCAGCCTAAACCAGACCATTATCTACGCAAAGCCAATCTGGTTATTTTTCCTTATTTGTCAGAATGGTTTTTGGCTATGGGTTACAGTCAGATATACTGGGTGCATTAGTCATGATAGATAACGATTATGAGTCAACAAGAATACAATAATGCTTTACATATCGGTGGGTCGGTAGAAACGGCGCTAAACGGTCGCTACCGGCTCGATCCATTTGAGATAATCAAAGAAGCCTTCTCTCAGACCTTCAAGCACTTCTGGTCGTTTTTGCCCGCCACCTTGTGCCTATTCGCGGCTCAAATAGGTATTTTAATGCTGATGCTGACCTTGTTGTTGGGGGCACCGTCGCATTTATTTGAGGCATTGGTCGGTCAACGTGAGCTGACCACAGATATGATTTCATCTGTGTGGTTGGCGAATTTTACTTCTGAGGTTCTGATTGCGCCATTATATGCGGGGGCGAGCTTAATGGGCTTGAGTCACGCTATAGGGTTTCGTTCTAAACCACGCCACTTGCTAAAAGGGTTGGTATTTGCGTTGCCAGTGACGGTGGTGATCTGCCTGTCAGCGACACTGCAAAGTGTGGCGAGTATGATTTTTCCATTGCTGAGCCTGTATGTTGCGATGGCATTTTCCATGTCGCCGTTATTGATTTGTGAAAAGCGTCTCACGCCAGTTAAAGCACTTACCGTATCCTTTCGAGCGGTAAACAAGAAATTGTTCCAAATGGCAACCATCTATGCGGTTGTAGGCGTGCTATTTCTCATTTCTTTTGCCACTGCTGGCTTTGCCTTGGTTTGGGCGTTACCCTTTCTCTTCAACGTTAAAGGTGTGATTTACCGAGAAATGTTTGGCGTTGGTGTCGAGGTGACAGTGTCACAAAATGAGAATAAAGAAGGGGCGTCACATAGTACGACTAACTCGTCGTCACCTGACCAAGACACCTTTGACGCCTAATTCCGCTTTAAGCCTGCAACTGGAGTTCCGATGAAAAAACTAGCCAGTGTACTGGTTATGCTGGGAATGGTGAGTGTCCCGGCCAGTGCCGATACATACCGCTTTAG
Organism: Salinivibrio sp. SS3; assembly: GCF_001722105.1. Classification (NCBI taxonomy): domain Bacteria; kingdom Pseudomonadati; phylum Pseudomonadota; class Gammaproteobacteria; order Vibrionales; family Vibrionaceae; genus Salinivibrio; species Salinivibrio sp. SS3. The sequence continues at coordinate 48,935 of NZ_MEBQ01000023.1, forward strand.
CTACAGCAAGCTATTTACTCAGCTTAAACATAACGTAGAGGAAGGGCACCCTGATATTGGCGTGGCGTACTTTATGGTCTCCGCCGAGTCGGGAGAGGTTTGTCCGATTTCTCGCGCATGGATGAGCAAGGAAGAACATTATGAAGCGTTTGATATCCCAGCCTCTCAAGCGTTACCGCTTCCTCTTGATAACCAGCTCCGCAAAGTGAATCCGGATGTTTTTGTTGAAACGCCCGCCGATCGAAACTGTGATATCTCGTTCCAAGTGTTGGTGGATAAGCCCGTAGGAAAGCAATTAACTAGCCAGCAGATCCAGGGCTGGTTGCCTCAGATGGACACCATGATGGAAAACTTAGGCGGGATGTTTGCGTCTTGGTTTATGCCTAAGGCACAGGGCGTGGTTCTGCATTTTGCGCCCTCGGTGACCGGCGCGGTGACCAGCAGTGAGGGGAATAAATATCCCATCGATGCTCACCAAGCCATTATCGATGTTAATCGTCTTGGCGATAGCACCACGTTAACGCTGCCAGATGCCCCCATCAAAGTGTCGCCTTGGTTGCCTAAAAACGGATAAACGGGTAGAGGCTTCAAGTCTGTACTGAGCTTCAAAGATACAATGCGCACTATGATGTAGAAGATTGAAACGACAAAAAACGCCCACTGTCTGAATTGGGCGTTTTTATTAGCAGGCCATTTAGCGCCAACTATGATTCTGTCATGCTTCAAACACTATGTGCCGACATTGACCACGTCGAGTGATAAATTGGGGTCAACTTCCACAGGGCTTTCTGAAACGGGCGCCGGATCGGTAAAGTTTTCTTTATCGAATGCAGTATCGCCGTCTCCCTCAAACGCCATCCCCGCTGCGACGGATTTAAAATCAAACAGCTCGATATCGGCCATATGGGAAGGGACGATATTTTGCATGGCTCGGAACATCGTCTCAATACGGCCTGGATACCGCTTGTCCCAATCTCGGAGCATATCTTTGATCACTTGGCGTTGTAGGTTGGGCTGTGAGCCACAAAGGTTACACGGAATGATCGGGAAAGCCTTTTGCTCTGAGTAACGCTCAATGTCTTTTTCTCGGCAATAGGCCAGTGGACGGATCACCACATGTTCGCCGTTATCAGAGACGAGCTTCGGTGGCATGCCTTTCATCTTGCCGCCGTAGAACATGTTTAAGAGCAAGGTCTCTAATATGTCGTCTCGATGGTGACCTAATGCAATTTTGGTCGCCCCCAGCTCTTTCGCTGTGCGATATAAGATACCGCGGCGAAGTCGCGAGCATAGGGAACAGGTTGTCTTGCCCTCAGGCACTTTCTCTTTGACGATAGAGTAAGTGTCTTCTTCAACAATTTTGTACTCGACGCCCAAGCCCTCTAAATACGCTGGCAAAATGTGCTCAGGAAACCCAGGTTGCTTTTGATCTAAATTGACCACAATGAGTTGGAATGAAACTGGCGCGCTCTTTTGCAGGCTTTGCAGCATATCAAGCAAGGTATAGCTGTCTTTGCCGCCTGATAAACAAACCATGATGCGATCGCCGTCTTCAATCATATTAAAGTCGGCAATCGCTTGTCCGGTGTTGCGACGAATGCGCTTTTGCAGTTTATTAAATCCGTATTTTTGTGCTTTGCTCAGCTCTTCGGTGCTCATAAGTACTATCGCGTTGTCAGGCAAGGTAAACGCATTACACTGCCAGTGTGCATGAATGGCGGGTATGATACGGATTTTGACCACAAATGCCAGTCACCCGCAGGCAGTGAATGCCACTGCCTGCTGTATGAAGGAATGAGAAAGGTTAATCGTTAGCGCGAGGATCGAGTGGGCTAATGTAGCCATCAGGTTTAATGGCAAGTAAGTCACAGTCGAGTTGATCAATCATGTGCTCTGCGGTATTGCCAATGAACACCGCGGATAAGCCAGTGCGTCCTGTGGTACCGAGAATAACAAGCTCCGCATCCAACTCTCGGGCAATGTTGGGGATAACATCTTCCGGCAACCCTTCTTGGACATGCGTGCGTGTTTCTTCGATATGATGGCGCTGACGCAAGGCTTTCATGGCGGTGAGATGATGACCTCTCACCGCATCGGTATAGGATGTCGGATCAAAGTCAGGCAGCTCGATAGTAATATTCACCGGGGTGGCGGGGTAGGCATTAGCCAGGTGCAACTCAGCCCCTAGCATAGCACTCATGATATTCCCCTCATCGACTAATTTGTCGTTGAGCTCAGCGTGGGTTTCGGTTTCAGATGCCACATGCACAGAGGCAACGATCTTGCCTTTATCCGGCCAACCATGGTCTTTAACTAATAATACTGAACTTGGGCATTTGCGTAACAAGTGCCAATCGGTGGGTGTAAATATGACCGAGCCTAGTGTGTCGTGCTGGTGTGTTGCTTTAACCACCAAATCGTGGTGGTGGCTCAGCACGCGTTCAACGATCGCCTCGTAAGGACGATTATGCCACACCACGACTTTTTCGATTTCACATTCTTGAGCTTGATGCGTTTGAATAATCTCATTCATCCACTCTTCACGTTGGTGCATCACACCTTGGCGCATCGCTTGCCGCTCATCCGATGAGAGCATGGATGTCATTTCGTAAGAGAAATCATAAATAGCAAGAAAGAGGGTGAGCTTAACCTTTGCATCACTTCGCTGGCTAAGCGTGACCGCACGCGAAAGTGCAGGCTGTTGTTCTTGGGAAGGATCAATGACGACGAGCAGGTTCGTGTACCTAGACATATCTGCCTCCTTTGCACAGATGCATCGGTTAATTTCACTTTAACCTACTTCGCCCGTTCACGCGAAAGAAATTGCTTACCATAGAGCAAAAAAGAGAAATGGCGCATAAAGCGCCATTTATTAACAACTTATTTACTTCTGTCTGCTAAACAACGCATTCTTCATCCGCAAGACGAGCAAGCTCTTCTAAGTCTAGAACCGTGATATATTTCCCTTTGACCGCCAAGATTTCTGACTTTTGGAAGCGACCTAATAAACGACTGATCGTTTCAACGGTCAGGCCAAGGTAGTTACCAATATCACCTCGTGTCATAGTAAGGCGGAACTCACGCGGAGAGAACCCACGCTGAGAAAAGCGCTTCGAGAGGCTATAGAGGAAAGCGGCCAAGCGTTCTTCAGCCGTTTTCTTCGATAAAAGCAAAATCATATCCTGATCGCCTTTTATCTCATTGCTCATTAGTCGCATGATTTGCTGGCGAAGCTTAGGCACCTTCCCAGAGAGGTCATCAAGCGTGTCATAGGGGATCTCACAAATCATTGACGTTTCTAGCGCTTGAGCAAAGCTCGGGTGCTCACTATCGTTAATAGCATCAAAGCCTACCAAATCGCCGGCAAGGTGGAAGGCAGTTATCTGCTCATCCCCTTGTTCTGTGATTGTGTAGGTCTTAACTGTACCTGAACGAATCGCATATAGCGCTCGTAGACTATCACCGGCTTTGAACAACTCTTGGCCTTTCTGAATAGGTTTTTTTCGCTCAATGATGCTATCCAGTTGATCCAACTCTTGCTCATTTAACGTATAAGGGATACACAGTTGGCTAATGCTGCAATCTTGACAATGAATTGCGCAGCCGCCTGACTGAACCCGCCGAGTGATGATCTTATTAGACACCATACACCTGCCTAAAATTGATAAACGTCAATATACATATTACACCATGATTGTGTGCCAGGTCGACCTTATATCAGGAGTTTGAGGGCGGAGTAAGCCGTATAAAAACCATAAAGCGCCAACATTGTGGCACATACCAAACGCAGTGCGTGGTTGTTAAGAATGGGCTTTATCCGCTCGGCAAGGGCACCAACGGTTAACATCGCCGGTAGCGTCCCTAATCCAAACCCAAGCATCACAAGGCCGCCCCCGGATGCGCTGCCAGCAACGGCGGCCCAACTCAGCGCGGAGTAAACGAGCCCACAGGGGAGCCAGCCCCACACAAGGCCAAAAGGATAGGCATATAATGGCGAACGCAGTGGCATTAGCTTGGACGTTAGCGGAGAAATAAATCGCCAGAGTTTGCTACCCAGCCGTTCAATATAGCTAAGGCCATTCCATACTTGAGCCATATAGGCTGCCAATAGCAACATCATAATGGCCGCAAACAGCCGCAATACCGCAAGATGCTGTGTTAAATCAGACAAAGCAAGCAATGAAGCCACGGTACCACCAATCATTGCGCCGGCAAGGGTATACGAGCTGATACGCCCCAAGTTATACAAGACAAGATACGGCCACTTGGCTTTTTGTGGCGGAATGCCAAGCGACATAGCCGCTGCGACCCCACCACACATCCCTAGGCAGTGGCCCGCCCCCAACAAGCCAATGACGAGGGCACCAATAAAATCAATGTTTGTCATCTTGCGTCGACGCGTGAGGTTCGGTTGGTTGGCTTGATTGTGATCCGGCGTCTTTCTCCGGTTCTTCTTCATCAAAAAGGATCGAAGAGCCTTGTCGTTCTAGATCCTCGAATTGATCGGATTTGACGGCCCAGATAAACACGACGGCCGCCACGCAAACCAGCATAATGGCGATGGGGATCAAAATATACAAACTAGCCATAACGCTAATCCTCTTTTTTGTTAAGTAGGCGCAGCGAGTTAGACACGACAATGATTGAGCTTGCTGACATACCTACCACCGCAATGTAAGGGGCGACATAGCCCATAACCGCCAAAGGCAGAATGGTGATGTTGTAGCCTAAAGCCCAAATTAAGTTTTCGCGGATAATACGGCGAGTTTGCTGGGCAAGCTGCCTGGCGGTCAGTAGTTTTTCCAAATCGTCACTCAGCAACACCATATCGGCGGACGATTTAGCGATATCAGTGCCTCCTCCCATCGCAACCGACAAGTGGGCACCGGCTAAAACGGGGGCATCATTGACGCCATCACCCACCATCAGGGTCACGGTATCATCATCAAGGCTTTGAAGGTACGCCAATTTTCCTTGAGGAGATACCCCTGAAATCACAGAATCAATGCCGAGCTGGTTAGAGACCTGTTCAACATTTCGCGATTGATCACCGGTTAGCATGGTGGTTTGGATCCCAGCTTGTTTAAATGCGGCTATCAAGCGTGCGCTACTGGGACGAATCGGATCGGTCAGTGAAAACGCGGCCACCGCTTGCCCCTCGCAACTGAGCACGACGGGATAGGAATCATAGTGAGTTTTAGGCGAGGATAGAGCAAACGCCGCCTTGCCAATACGCCAATGCTGGCCATTGATCTCGCCGCTTACCCCTTGACCAATATGGTTGTCCGCCGCTTTGACTGTCAGAGACTCAGTCGCTTTTGATTGGAACGCGTTGGCGATAGGATGATTGGCAAACCCTTCTAAGCTGGCCGCAATGTTCAAGGCCGATTGTTCGCTAATGTCAGCAGCAAACACGTGGACTGAATCAATTTTCACCTCACCCTCGGTCAGTGTACCTGTTTTATCAACCACCAATCGATTCACCTTGGTTAAGGTTTCCAAAACGTGGCCTCGGCGTAACATGATACCGAGCTGGCCAAAGGTCGATGTTGAGCAAGTAAGGGCCGTGGGTGTGGCGAGTGACAATGCGCAAGGGCAGGTGGCAACAAGCACGGATAGCATGATCCAAAAGGCATCCTCAGGTTGAACAAAATGCCAATAGAGCCAAGTCGATGCGGAAATAATTAAGATGGCGGCGACAAAGTAACGCGCGATATGGTCTGCCAGCACCGCCACCTTGGGTTTTGCCATTTGAGCTTCATCTTGCAAACGCACAATATGAGCCACGAGAGACTCTTTGTGATTACTCGTCACACAAATATCGACATTCCCTTCCACATTCATGGTGCCGGCATAAACGGCATCACCCAGTCGCTTAGTTTGTGGTAGTGACTCGCCTGTCAGCATGGCTTCATCGACGGACGTCGTGCCAGACAATATTTTTCCATCGGCAGGAAAGGGCTCCCCGGGCAATACGCGAATGTTATCGCCTACTTTCAGACTGTTAGCTGGCACGGCTTCACCGTTAAGACGGCGCGCCATTTTGGGAACCAGTTTTAACAAGTTGGCGCTGGCTGCTGCAGCCGTGCGGCGTGCGCGCATTTCCAGAAAACGCCCGAGCAATAAGAAGAAGGTAAACATTGCCACCGATTCAAAAAAGACTTCGCCCTTTCCAGTGACAGTCGCGTACAGGCTTGAGAAGTAGGCAAATAACAGGGCAATAGAAACGGGGACATCCATTCCCAGTGTGCGTGCCTTAAGGTTCCGCCAAGCATTGGTATAAAAGGGCAACGCAGAGTAAAGCAAGACAGGCGTCGCGAAGATTAAACTTATCCAACGGAAGTAATTCCGAAAGGTTTCGTCCATATCGCCAAACACTTCGAAGTACATCGCCACGGCTAACATCATGACCTGCATGGTGGCCAAGCCAGCAATCCCCAATCGGTATAAGTACTGCTTCATGTTGCGATGGTATTGTTGCTCTTGTCTGTCAGCCTCAAAAGGTGCCGCTTTATAACCTAGGTGATGAATGCGTGTGAGTATTGTACTCAGGGAAGTTTCACTCTCATCCCAACGCACCTGGGCGCGGTTAGTAGTGGTGTTGACCTGAATATGTGTGACGCCTGTTGTGCGTTGTAACTGCTTTTCAATCAGCCACGCACACGCAGCGCAAGAGACACCGTCAAGTGACAACGTCACCTCTTTTTGGTCTGCCACATCGCGGACAAACTCTTGTTGTACATCTTGATTATCGTATAGCGTCAGTGATTTGAGCTCTTCGGGGACGAGGTCGGCCTTATCGGCGTTCTCTGTACGATACTGATAATAAGAACTCAAACCACTGTCTACGATCGTGGTTGCCACGGCTTGGCAGCCAGGGCAACACATAAGGCGGGGTTTATCGAAGATCACGACTTGGAAGGTGTCGCCTGTTAAAACAGGATCACCACAGTGATAACAGGGAGTCGTCATGGTTATTGTTTACCGCTTAACGTCAGGGTATTCGAGAGAGGGAAATTAATACGACCGTTGACCTTCCACTGTTTGTCAAACGACGCCAGTTCTATAAACCAAGGGCCTAACATAGGCTCGGCCAAATCGATATGATAAATACCAGCTTGATTTGGGTTTACCATGACATTCACGTCCTTACGCTCTAAGGTACGATGTTGTATGTGAACTTTCAGCGTCGGAAATGTGTCAAGTTGCCCTTTATCAAGTGCGATGGCAATTGCGTCTTCAGTCGCTGACAGTTGCGCTGAAATACCAAGTTGGTCTGCGACTTTCAACTTCGATAAATCAAGGTTAATGGCTTTTCCTTTCTTGTAATAGTCTTCCGCAACAAGAGAAACCGCATTTTTTTGAAATAACGCAAAGGTAGATAGACTCGCGACGACGACAGTCGCTGGTAGGGCGATAAGGAACCAAGGCCAAAACTGCTTGTACCAGGGGGTTATCATCTGAAGCTCCTTGGGATGAGCATTAGGAAGCCCCTGCAAGCAGGGGCCAGTTTATACGTAAGTCTCTATTCTACTTCAGGATTACTCAAACGCCATACATAGGCAGAGAGTATCTGGATTTTTTCTTCGCCAAGGTGAGCTTCCCATGCGGGCATCACGCCTTGACGACCACCACGAATGGTTTGCTCGACGGCACGACGAGAGCCACCATATAGCCAGACATTGTCAGTTAAATCCGGCGCACCAAAGGCAGGGTTACCTTTGCCATCCGTGCCGTGACATGCGGCACATACAACAAAGCGAGATTTACCCTTGGCAGCCATTTGCGGATCCACTTTACGACCTGACAAGCTCAGTGCATAAGCAGTGACTTCTTTCACGCCTTCTTCACCCATGGTGTCCAACCAAGCCGGCATGTTGCCTTTTCGGCCATGGAGAAGGGTGGCTTTAATGGTTTCAGGCTCACCGCCATACAACCACGCGTCGTCGGTGAGATTCGGGAAACCAGCCTGACCGCGCGCATCCGACCCATGGCAGGCCGCACAGTTTTGGCTAAACAAACGTTGACCCACTTTCAAAGCTTCTTCATTACGCGCGATTTGAGTAATCGGACGCAATGATTTGCCATCTTCTTGGTAGGCGAGTTTGCGGAACGCTTCACCAAACACCTTGTCAGCTGCCTCGAGCTCCATCGCATATTGGTTAATGTGCTGCGCTTCTTGCGCTTTTGCCATTAACTCACGCGACTCCTCGACACTGTGGACATCTTGGTAAGAGCTTTTCCAGCCCAGTAGACCAGTGAAATTACCTAATCCCGGGTAGAGAATCAGATATCCCAAACTGAATACTAATGTGGCCCAGAACATATATGACCACCACCGAGGTAGTGGATTATTGAGTTCACGAATACCATCGTAGTCGTGACCCATGTCATCGCCCTCTGCGACGCCCATTTTATCTTTGGTTGTCCAAATGATAAGAGCAGCACAGCCAGCAATCGTGCCGAGTACGATGACTGTTACGAAGATACTCCAAAACGTACTCATTAGCGATTATCTCCTGTCTTATGATCGGACTTATCCTGCTCTTCATCGGCGAAGATCAGGTTGGCCGCTTCGTCAAAGCTTTTCTTTTGACGCTTGCTATAAGCCCACACCACGATTCCAATGAAGCTCACAAATATGACCACTGTCCAGATACTATGAAAGGTACCGATATCCATAGGCCCTCCTTTATTGCTTCATTGCGTGACCGAGTGACTGAAGATATGCAATCAGTGCTTCGATCTCTGTTTTCCCTTCAACTGATGCCTTCGCATTCGCGATGTCCTCATCAGTGTATGGCACACCGAATTGGTCACGGAATAACTTCAGCTTCGCGGCCGTTGTTTCCCCATCTAGCTTGTTTTCTGCTAACCAAGGGAAGCCTGGCATATTCGATTCAGGTACTACGTCGCGAGGGTTAATCAAGTGAACGCGGTGCCATTCGTCAGAATACCGATCCCCAACACGAGATAGGTCAGGACCTGTACGTTTAGAGCCCCATAAGAAAGGATGCTCCCACACGCTTTCGCCTGCAACGCCGTAGTGGCCATAACGCTCGGTTTCGGCCCGGAAAGGGCGCACCATTTGACTATGGCAAACAGTACATCCTTCACGCACATAAATATCGCGTCCTTCCATCTCTAAGGCCGTATACGGGCGAAGGTTATCTACCGGTTCAGTGGTTTGCTTTTGGTAAATCAGTGGTGTTATCTCCACCAGCGCACCAAAACTGATTGCAACGATAATTAAAATCGCGAGCAAGCCTGTATTTTTTTCTACTATCTCGTGGCGATTTGAACTCATTTAATCGTCCTCCTTACACCGCAGGCTCAAGCGATTTCAAGCTAGCTTCCGGCGCACGAATTGTTTTATATGCGTTGTAAGCCATCAAGAACATGCCTGATAGGAAAATTACACCGCCGATAAAGCGGACAAAGTAGAACGGGTAAGAGGCTTCCAATGACTCCACAAAGCTGTACGTCAATGTGCCATCCGTATTCACTGCGCGCCACATCAGACCTTGCATCACACCAGAAATCCACATGGCAACGATATACAGCACAGTACCAATCGTGGCAAGCCAGAAGTGTACGTTCACCAAAGACACCGAGTACATACGCTCTTGACCAAACAGCTTTGGAATGAGGTGATAAATGGAACCGATCGTTACCATCGCCACCCAGCCCAAAGCACCAGAGTGCACGTGTCCAATCGTCCAGTCGGTATAGTGCGATAACGCATTCACCGTTTTGATTGACATCATCGGCCCTTCAAACGTCGACATACCATAGAAGGACAGAGATACGATTAAGAAACGCAGAATCGGATCATAACGCAGTTTATGCCATGCGCCAGAGAGGGTCATAATACCGTTAATCATCCCGCCCCAAGAAGGCGCAAATAAGATCAGCGACATAACCATACCTACAGACTGAGTCCAATCAGGCAAAGCCGTGTAATGAAGGTGGTGAGGTCCCGCCCAGATATAGAGAGAAATCAATGCCCAGAAGTGGACGATGGAGAGTCGATAAGAGTAAACAGGGCGTCCCGCTTGCTTGGGAACGAAGTAATACATCATACCCAGAAAGCCTGCTGTTAGCAGGAAGCCAACCGCGTTATGTCCGTACCACCACTGTACCATCGCATCAACTGCGCCAGCATAGATGGAGTAAGACTTCATCGGTGAAACAGGGATTGCCATGCTGTTAACGATGTGCAACACCGCGATGGTCAGAATAAAGGCACCGAAGAACCAGTTGGCCACATAAATATGTGACGTCTTACGCTTGATAAGCGTGCCAAAGAACACGATAGCGTATGCGACCCATACCACCGCGATGGCGATATCAATTGGCCACTCTAGTTCCGCGTACTCTTTAGAGGTGGTGTATCCCATTGGCAGCGAGATGGCTGCAGAAAGGATAATGGCTTGCCAACCCCAGAAGGTGAACTCTGCTAACTTCCCTCCGAATAACCGTGTTTGACACGTACGTTGTGCAACATAATACGACGTTGCAATCAGCGCACTAGCGCCGAATGCGAAGATCACTGCGTTAGTATGCAGTGGCCGCAAACGGCTATACGTCAAATACGGAATATCAAAGTTCAGTGCAGGCCACACTAACTGGGCGGCAATAAGTACACCTACAGCCATGCCCACAATACCCCACAAAATAGTTGTTAGGGTAAATAAGCGGACAACGCGGTAGTTGTAGTCTTGTTCAAGCTGCTTAACTTGGCTCATATTGCATGCTTCCACTTTTAGTTAACTACACTCACGTTTGATACGGACGAAGCCTCCGCTTCGCCTGTTAACATACCATTTTTAAGAAAACGCCCCGTTGCGTATGGTTTTTAACCACTTTGCACACTCCGTTGCTATTTCTTTGTAAAAATGGCATTTTCGACCAGAATCATACTGTAGATACTGGTTAAAAAACAGGGTCTAACCCACACACTTAGTGCGGCTTACCTACCTTTCTTATAAAACTTTGACCTCTGTAACACGGAGAAAGCGACTCATGGCAGCAGAAAAACTCACTCGAGGACGACTCGCGCAAATTATCGTTATGCTTACACTTTTAGTGGTTGCTTTCTTCTGGAGGACGCTGGTCTATACACCCGGATTGACCATTATAGACTGTGAAGGGGGGCGTGGATTTTGTGGCACGTCACAATCTCAGCAAGCGATAGCGTTCTCGTGGAGAAAAGAGCAAGATAATGTAACTTTTTCAGCCACTTCATACCAAAAGCCACACTTGGCTTATTGGGGAGAGGAAGGGAATAAGCAGATCGAAATTAGCGATCAGCTAGACCGAAATGGGGAGAAGATCACGCTAACTTGGCAGTGGAAAACCCAAGATTTACCTCGCAATCCGATGAGGTTTAACCTTGTCTTTGATCGATATCAATTTAAATTTAATTACCCCAAAAGCGAGTGAAAAACTGCGGTTTAAAGCTTATTTTTTCTCGTTTATGACGATTATAAAAGAAAATGCTTATTTATGAGTGTTTCCTTTTTTATCTTGTTACAGCTTAATTTTAAACTCTTGATCATTAATGCTATTTGACTCATCACTCAAAAGAAAGCATACCAAAGGAGATAAAACTTCGCTCTTTTTACGCGACGGTAATGTTTCTACATCAGTGTTAATATTGTGATCCGACCAGAAACTTATACTGTTAATCCGTTGCAGGCGATTTGTAGCCGGCTTGTCATTGAGAGACACGCTACCCAGGTGCCTGTTTGTAGCAATAACGACACAACGAGCCTCCACCTGACAAAACGCATCTAACCCATCAATCCCCAGCGATTGTATATAGGCATGCCCGAGCTCAGAGACGATAACGGCACCGATAAAAGGGGAGAGTTGCGCAGTACACTGATCAAGCGTGACTTGGAGCGTATCTTGCGTGAGCGCAGGGGCTTCTTTAAACCTGACTCGGGGATCATGAGCGACAATGTCGAGCGCTGTCGTTTGATTATGATCGATAATAACAGGGGTATAGCCTTTCGCAGCTAATTGATAGGCGATAGTGGCACCTAAGGTGCAGGCCCCACCGAATAACGCAACGGGTCGACAATCCATGTTGAGCGCTCTAGCGATATAAATGAAGTGATAGAATACGTGATTTCAAGCGCGATTTCAGTGGGTAGCGCAATGATTTGATTGCCTGATACAAGTATCATTAAAATCGTGATAAATAGCGAAAACAATAACGAACGTTAAAATGAAAATAGCCACAGCATGCACACAACAACCAGACGCAGTGGACGCCGCGCAAACACTGGCGCGCACTTTATTGAGCCGCTTAAGCGCACCGAGGCTTTTAATGGTCTACTGCACGGAGCAATACGATGTTGATGCACTTCAGCGAGCAATGGTTGCACTCTTTCCTAGCGTGCCATTGATAGGTTGTACGACCTGCGGTGGTGTCATGACGCAAGCCGGTTACATCGAAGGGCCAACAGCCGCAGTGTGGGCTTGCAATGATGAAAAGGGGAGTTACGGTACATCCCTTGTGCCACATCAAGCCCATCGCCCAATACGCGATTCAGCACGTATTGCGCTTAATCAAGCCATAGAAGAGAGCGGCCGTTGTGGTGAACTTCCCAAACTCATCGCTTTACACAGTACACCAGGGGATGAGGAGACGACGTTAGCTGCCATTCGCGAAGAGTTGGGCGTATCGGTTCCGGTGATAGGTGGCTCAGCGGCGGCCGATACCGTCGGCGGACGATGGGCCATTTTCGATAACAAGCAAACCGCGCAATCTGGCATCGCAATCAGTGTTTTTTATCCAACCGCACGGGTGAGCTATTCATTCCACTCCGGTTATGCCGCCACAACGAAGAAGGCCATCGTTACAGAGGTACGTGGTCGCACCTTAGTGAGTTTGGATCACAAACCCGCATCGGTGGTTTATAGAGACTGGTACGAAGAAGAAACCGGGCAGACGCTAGACTTAGATGATTCGTTATTTGCGCGATCAACCTTGTATCCGCTCGGGACACAAACAGGCAAGATACACGGCTTACCCTATTACACCTTGTCACACCCCATGTTTGTGAACCAAGACGGACACATGGAGCTCTTCTCGCAAATCGCCGTTGGGCAAACCGCACACTTTATGACAGGCACCAGTGAAGGGTTAATCGCCCGTGCAAGTCGAGTCGTGGAATCGGCAAACGATCATGCATTGCGGACACCTCAACCTCTTGGTGGGCTGGCGATTTATTGTGCAGGGTGTATGCTTCACGTCAAAGATCGCCTGGATCAAGTCGCCGACAATATCAACACGGCCTTATACACTGCGCCGTTTGTGTGCCCGTTTACCTTTGGTGAACAAGGCCTGTTTAAGGGTGGGGAATTGTCCCATGGTAATTTAATGATCTCGGCTGTGTTATTTCATAAGGATTAATCATGACGTCGAAACGCGTATCGACCTTTGAACGTTCAGACTCTGACTCTTTACAAGAAACCTTATTTGAACTCAGTCGTGTTGAAGCAAGAGAAAAGCGTTTAAGGGAAGAAAACGACGCAATTTTATCGGCGATCTCAGCCATGACGGAAGCGACGTCAAAAACCGATATTTTTGCTTCCTTACTTGATGTGATCCGCCGGTATGTCAGCTTTGATAGCGCCGTGGCGCTAAGCCGTAACCGAGAAACAGAAGATGCGTTTCGCTGTTTAGTCTCGACTGAACGCTTGCTCGAAACCGTCACTTGGCAAACAGGGGATGTGTTTCGCCGCTGTGTGAGTGGCGAAACGGTTGCTATCTATAAACCTGGCATGGTGAAAGAGCTGCATTGCTTAACGCATCAATATGCCAGTTATTTACAAGGCACTGCGCTGATTAGCGGGCTGACGGTCAATGACAGTGAAGTCATGCTTATTTTACTGTCACACCGCCGTGATGCATTTAATAACGAAGCTCAGCAAGTAATCGACCGGTTTCGCCCCTTGATTGAGCGGACCATTATGGATATCGACTACCGCCATCGCCTCCATGCATTAGTGGGGAGTCGCACCCAGGAACTGAATGCTAGCCGCCAGCGCTTTCAAGACTTTGCCCAAACAGCCAGTGATTGGTTTTGGGAGCTCGATAACCAATTTCAACTGACTTACCTGTCGTCACCCAATACTGATACCGACATTGATGCTGAAGCCCTGCTGGCAAAACTCAAATCAGATGCCGAATTAAAAACGACGCTAGAAGAGTACATATACGCAGAAAAAGCCTTTAGCGATATTGAGTGGCATATAGCATCTCGTCACCATGATTATTGGGTCAGTCTATCAGGCCGTCCTTGCTACAATAAACGCGGTGAACTTGCAGGTTATCGGGGGACGGCTAAAGATATCACCGCGACCAAACGTCGCGTCGTTGAATTGCAGCAGGCGCGTCAGCAAGCTGAGTTGGCGAATAATGCCAAGTCGCAATTCCTTGCGGTCATGAGTCACGAGATCCGCACACCACTTAATGCTGTTTTGGGATTGATCGATGCGTTGCAACACTCTTCATTGACGCAAGAGCAAACGCAGTGGGTAGGGCAAATGGATAAATCTGCTCAGTTATTGCTGACATTGATCAGCGATGTGCTAGATTTGTCTAAAATTGAATCTAACCGCTTTTCACTTTCTCCCTCATTGATGAAGCCCAGCGATAGTGTGTCGAATGTCTATCAACAGTTGATTGAGCGGGCTGATAAAAAGCGCATTAACCTCTCTGTCAGTGTCTCTCTTTCTGTGCCTAACACCTTGTTTATGGACGAGAACCGCTTTACGCAAATACTGCTTAACTTGGTGGCCAATGCTTTAAAATTCACGGACCGTGGTGGGGTGACAGTGTCACTTGACGCTCATGGTGAGCACCTTGAGCTATGGGTGAGAGATTCAGGAATCGGTATCGACGAAAAGCAGATTGATCGAATCTTTGAGCCTTTTACTCAAGCGGATGGCAGCATTACTCGCCGCTTTGGTGGTACCGGCCTCGGATTATCCATTTGCAAAAAACTGGTAGAGATGATGGGAGGCAGTATCCACGTAGAAAGTGAGCCTTATCAGGGAACTGACTTCTGCGTTCGCTTGCCGATTGTCGAAACACCTCAAGATGCAGAAAAGTACCAAGCACCGCCCAATGTCCCGCCTGATGCCGTGCAGCCTATGTCGATATTGGTCGCCGAAGATAGCCGCGCTAATCAAATGGTGGTGAGGTTAATGCTTGAAAAACAAGGCCATACCGTGACGCTTGCATCCAATGGCGAAGAGGCTCTGGCACGGGTAGAACAAACAGAATTCGATCTTGTGCTCATGGACATGTCGATGCCCGTAATGGATGGCATAGCAGCCACCAAAGCACTGCGCGCGTCTGGATTTAAACGTCCAATTGTTGCGTTAACGGCTAATGCGATGGATGAAGACAAACAACGGTGTGTCCGTGCCGGTATGGACGACTTTGTGACTAAACCTATTAGAGCCGCGAGCCTTACCGCCGTACTGCATGTCCATCAGCCATTAGATCTGTCCACTAATTACCGCTGACTTGAATCGATTTAGGCCAATTCATTTGGAATAATCAAGATTAAAGGAAGTAGTAATTAGCTATTTTATGGTAAATAGATAATTACGTTTAATGGCAGCAAGCGAGTAGTGCTGGGCGAGCAGAAACAGTGTCCAACGTCAGACCTCAAACCTTTATTTAACATAATAAATATAATGCGCACTTGTAGGTGTGCGTTAAGATAGGAGCGATATGGCGTTTTTCGCTTATCACATCGCTCCTTGTCCAGCACGGCGTGTAATCTGATGCTATTTGAATGACTGATGTGGAAATACGTTTTTGATACGTTGTTGAATACGGTTATCGATGCTGCGCGACATCACCACCTTCGCGGGTTTAAAGCGATTGCTATACACTTTCACAGTGCCCGTAAACGGATGGCGCTTCGCGATGTCTTGGCAGTCATGTAAGAAACCTTTCGGCACTTTTCCTTTGTGACGCACTAACTGACCATCTTTAAATGCAATCACGATCAGTGGCCGGTCAATCAACATAAATGCGAGAAAAATGGCAAAAGAGATCAGTAAAAAGTAGCCCATACTGCAATGCTCGCTTATCGGTTAACAGGTTTCACATTCCTAGCAAGTTACTCAGATCTTGCTTTAAGGTGTCTACTTGCTTGTTGGCACTTTCTGAACGATTGGCCTCAGATAATAAATACTCAATAGTATCGGATAAGGTCGCGTCAAGCTCATTTGCTTTTTGCGAGAGCTTCTCCCACACCCGGTAATCCAAATCGATGGATTTTTTCCGCGTTTGCTCTTGCTCGGCGTTAAAGTGACGCTTACGCTTGGCGCGAATCGCTTGTTTTAGTTTTTTCTCCAGCGACGGCGCCATGTGCTTTTCAATCCATTGATGCACCCGCGTGGGTTCATGCTCTAAGGCTAACAAGGCATCAACAGCTGTTTTAGCCTCATCGCTATCAATGTATTTTGTGACAGCGTCACCGTCTTTCCACTTTTTCACCAGGTAGGCCCATTTCCAGCCTGCCTCAAGGTTCTCGAGTTGTTGATATTTCATATGCCAAGCTTTTGTCACGCCAAGTGGTGACAGCGTAACACTAACGCGCTGTCTGTTCAATTATCACACACCGCAACGATGCCACCGTGCGCCAATGGTTGATCCAATGGCCCCACTATCCTATTACCACAGTGTGTTATCCTTTATACTCTATCCATTCTAATCTTAGTCAGTAATCATAGACATGCATGAAGTTGATTGGCGTGATGCCAAACCACATTATTCTCAGTTTTCTCTCGACACTGCACAATTTGCGCATTTAGAGGCGGCCTCACTGTTATCACTGCAATCACGCTTAAAAAAGGCTCTGACTTGGTTAATGTCACCTTCGTGTCCAACGGCTTGTCTTACCGTGATGTCCGCTGACTTACCTCAATATCTGAATGCCTATCAAGCAGAATTAGCGACACAGTACCCAGAGGTGCCGGTTGTGATCGGTGATGCGATTACCGAATCAACACTGTTTGGCTTCGCTTATGATGCGAATAAAAATGTGACAGCGTCACAAAAAAAGTACGGTTTGCTACATCAAGCTCACGATGGCGTATTGATTTTAAAAGTCGCGGATATACTGCAGCAGCCGCGGATTTGGGTGCGTCTCAAGCAGTGCTTATCAACGGGCAAGCTCGCCTGGCAAACCGCTCGCGCCGATCAAGTGACGGAGTTACCCGATGAGGCAGTGAACGTACGCCTGGTGTTAGTCGGCGACAGACAGTGGCTGGCCGACTTTGAAACCAATGAGCCTGATCTCTACGACGGCCTGTCAGCTTATGCCGAATATGAGCAAGACATTGCGCTCGACGCGACCACCATTGTGCCCTACTTTGCTTGGCTAAAAGGCTTGGTTACCGCACAGACTCACTTACCCATGACAGAATCAGGCTTAGTGCGTTTGTTGCAAGCCGGGGCACGTGAGAGCGAAGATCAATGGCGGATGCCCTTGTGTCCGGTTTGGTATCATCAACTACTGGCTGAATCTGTCATAACGGCGTCGGATGCCCTCGACAAAGCTGCCATTGATGCTGCTATCTCTCAGCGTTACCAACGTGCTGCCTACCTCCCCGAACGTGCGATTGAAGATATCCACAAAGGGCAAGTTTTTATTGATACCCGCGGCGAGCATATCGGTCAAATAAACGGATTAACGGTGATCGAAGTGCCTGGGCATCCGATGAGTTACGGTGAGCCAGCGAGAATTTCTTGTGTCGTTCATTCCGGTGATGGTGATATTGCTGATGTTGAGCGTAAAGCCGAGCTTGCGGGCAACATTCACGCCAAAGGCATGATGATTATGCAGGCCTTTGTGAGCGTGGCGCTAAACCTCGATGACCCTTTACCGTATTCCGCCTCCATTGTATTCGAACAATCGTATAGCGAAGTGGATGGTGACAGTGCATCCTTGGCTGAATTATGTGCCTTTGTGAGCGCGTTATCTCAACAACCGATTAATCAAGCTATCGCCATCACCGGCGCCGTTGACCAATTTGGTCGCGTACAAGCGGTCGGCGGGATTAATGAAAAAATTGAAGGCTATTATCAAGTCTGCGCGCACCGTGGTTTAACCGGTCAACAAGGCGTGGTGTTACCCAAAACCAACCTCTCTTCTCTGTGTCTACGTAACGACGTGGTTGATGCGATTAAAGCCGGCCAGTTTCATATTTGGGCGGTGGATGATGTCGAACAAGCCTTGCCGCTTGTGACAGGTCTCCCATTCTCCGGAGATGATGAGGAGACATTGCTCAGAAAAATATCTAATCGAATAAATCATTTTCATACTGATGACAAACAAAGCTGCAACAGTTTGTTTAAACGCTTAAAAAACTGGTTTGGCCAGTACTGATCCGAGTTGTTTGGCGTACACGTGTACGCTAATCTGCTCGCAATTGAATAAGGAGCAGTTTAGATATAATGAAACGCCAAAATTCCTATAATCGCGACGATTTACTCGCATCTAGCCAAGGTGAGCTCTTTGGCCCGGGACGTCCACAGCTTCCGGCACCAAACATGCTGATGATGGACCGCATCACCAACATTACCGATCAAGGTGGTGACTTTGATAAAGGCGTGATTGTCGCAGAGTTGGATATCAACCCAGACTTATGGTTTTTCGACTGTCACTTCCCTGGTGATCCCGTGATGCCAGGTTGTCTTGGTCTAGATGCCATGTGGCAGCTAGTCGGCTTTTTTCTCGGCTGGGTTGGCGGCGAAGGAAAAGGCCGCGCCCTAGGAGTGGGTGAAGTGAAGTTTACCGGACAAGTATTGCCAACGGCTAAGCGTGTTCGCTATGAAATTCACATGAAACGCGTGATTAACCGCAAACTCGTGATGGGTGTCGGTGATGGCCACGTCTACGTTGATGACAAAGAGATTTACGTCGCGAAAGATCTGAAAGTGGGGCTTTTCCAAGATACCTCAGCATTCTAATCCTCGCTGTCTAGCCGGTGACTATCGCCGGCTTTTTACCGCCCGCCTTCTTGACCCACCATATTTTCCCTCGCGCTTTGCTCGACTAATGGTTCAATTTTTTAGTGGTTGTTAATTTTATCTTTGTACCTATCTTTATTTGGCGATAAAGATATAAAGTTATAGTGCATTAAGTGCTAATTAAAAAGGCCTTACCAAAATGGTAAGGCCGTAGAAGATTAGAAAGAGACTACTTCATCATTTCCGATTTACTGGTTCTGCCTTCGCGCCATCCGCCAAGCCAGCTACTTCTAGCATCCGTTTGTTGGTAAGGACATAGTTCAGACGATCGACCGTTTATACCTGCTTGAAAGCCCTTTGACTGTGCGCGTTCCAAACGATCTCGCTTCTGTCTTTTCATAGGGTCGCCCTCTTTATTCCATTTTGTTCAATGCTGCTTGCTATTTGCAAGGATGCTTCCGTCTGTGACGTTTTTATGAAGCACCTTCTACAGCTTCGATCATGATTATTTTTTAAGCAAGCACTATCGCGCAACAACTAAACAAAATGTGAGTCATATCCCTCTCATATGTGACAACGTCACTAGCGCAATTATTGCATCGCTTCCAATTCTTCCCAGCGTTCAAAGGCTTGCTCTAGTTCCTGTTCAGCCTCTGCTAATCGAGTCAGTTTAGGTTGGGTAACATCCTGACTTTTCGAGAAAAAGTCAGGATCGTTCATTTCTGATTGTAATGCTTCAATCTCTTCTTCTAGCGCCTCAAGCCGCGCTGGCAGGGCTTCTAGCTCACGTTGCAGTTTATAAGAGAGCTTGCGTGGCTTACTCTTAGGTTTTGCCGTCTTTTGTTCCGTATCAGCCTCACCACGCGTTGAATGCGTGCGGCTATTGGGTGTGATGGCTTTAAGATACTGCTCACGCTGTTGTTGGGCATCGTGATATCCCCCAACAAACTTATTAATGGTACCGTCGCCCTCAAATATCCAGCTATGAGTGACCGTGTTGTCGACGAATTGACGATCGTGGCTGACCAGCAACAAAGTGCCTTGGAATTGCGAAAGCAAGTCTTCCAATAGTTCCAGCGTTTCGATATCGAGATCGTTGGTTGGCTCATCAAGAACCAATAGATTCGCTGGCTTGAGGAACAACTTAGCCAACAGCAGACGGTTTTTCTCGCCCCCAGACAGTGCCTTAACCGGGGTTTGAGCGCGGCGAGGATGGAATAAGAAATCCTGCAAATATCCCATCACGTGACGCTTACGACCACCGACTTCAACCTCGGTTTTGCCTCCCGCCAAGTTATCGATAACCGTTTTTTCTGGATCTAGCTTCTCCCGGTATTGATCAAAATAGGCCACATCCAGTTTTGTGCCTACATGCAAAGTGCCACTGTCCGGGGTGAGTGTTTCAAGCATCAGCTTTAATAGCGTACTTTTGCCACATCCGTTCGGGCCAATCAGCGCAATGCGATCGCCGCGCATCACCGTGAAACTAAATGGCTTAATCAGCGGCTTGTCTTGATAGCTAAAGGCGACGTTTTCCGCTTCAAACACAATTTTGCCGGAGCGGCTGGCATCGTCGAGCTGCAAGTTAGCGTTACCCTGTAACTCAACGCGGCTCGCACGCTCTTGGCGTAGCGCTTTCAGTGCGCGCACTCGCCCCTCGTTACGGGTACGACGTGCTTTGATACCTTGACGAATCCAGGCTTCTTCTTGAGCCAGTTTTTTATCAAATTCAGCGTTCTGCTCAGCTTCCACTCGCAGCGCTTCTTCTTTACCGTCGAGGTAGGTTTGATAGTCGCCTGGCCATGAGGTCAGCTTACCGCGATCAAGATCAACGATACGTGTGGCCATCGCGCCAATAAACGAGCGGTCATGCGAGATAAAAACGATCGCGCCTTTAAAATCTTTTAAGAATTGCTCTAACCACAAAATGGTCGAGACATCCAAGTGGTTAGTGGGCTCATCAAGAAGCAACACATCCGGCTCACAAACCAGAGCGCGCGCTAAAGCGGCTTTGCGCTGCCAACCGCCAGATAAGGCTTTAAGCGCGGTATTGCCCTCTAGGCCTAACGCCCCTAACACCACCATAATCTGATTATCAAAGCGCCAAGCGTCAGCGTGGTCGAGCGCTTCTTGCACTTTGGCCAGCTCGGCAATATTGCGATCACTAGGATCGGTTTCGATCGTCGCGATCAGCTGATGATACTGCTTGAGTTTGTCCCCTGCTTCCGCGAGACCTTCGGCCACATAATCGAACACAGTTCCTTGGCTATCGCGGGGGGGATCTTGTTCAAGCCGGGAGACTTTGAGTTCAGACTGACTTTGAATACTGCCATCATCGAGCTGTACCTGACCATCAAGCACCTTCATCAAGGTAGACTTACCGGCGCCATTGCGCCCTACCAGACACACGCGCTCACCTGGCTGGAGAATAAAGTCAGTTTTGTCCAGTAATGGGTTGTCGCCATACGCCAACTGGGCGGAGGTTATTTTAATCAATGCCATGTTGCGTTAACCAAGCTTGTAATTGTGTGTGATCAAACGGCCATCCTAATTCAGCCCTCACCGTTCCAGACTGATCGCGTATTGCGATCACAGGGATAGTGACGCCGTAACGCTCAAAGAGCGCATCGTCAAAGGCAATGTCTTGACTGTTGAGTGGCGTTTGATAACCGAGAGATTGATAGAGTGCCCACGCTTGTTCACAAAGGTGGCACCCTTCCGTACTAAACAATACGAGTGTCATGCGGACATATCCTGATGACGAATAATCCAGCAATTGTGAATATGTGGGTTGCGGGCAAAATCTTCAGGAATCGAGCGTTTGCTAATATTTTCTGCACTGAGCCCTGCAGCCGCTAAACCTTCCAAATCCATCTTAAAGTGTCGCTTGTTATTGGAAAAAATAATTTCACCATCGGGACGTAAACGGTCTTTTAGTGCCAAAAGGACATCCAAGTGATCACGTTGCACATCAAAAGTGCTGTGCATTCTTTTCGAGTTAGAGAATGTCGGCGGATCGATAAAGATTAAATCAAATTGCTGATCTGATTGGCGAATCCATTGCAGACAGTCTGCCTGCTCAAAACGGTGTTGACGCCCGACAATACCATTGAGCGCCATATTGCGTTCCGCCCACGCCATATAGGTTTTTGACATGTCTACAGTCGTGGTAGAGCGTGCGCCACCGACCGCAGCATGCACCGACGCACTGCCCGTATAGGCGAAAAGGTTAAGGAAATCTTTCCCTTGCGCTTTCTCGCCGATTAAACGACGGGTATTGCGATGGTCAAGAAATACCCCTGTATCAAGATAATCATAGAGATTAACCTCAAGCGCCACGCCGTATTCATGGACCGTCATAGTACGCGACGCGCCAGCAAGCTTTTGATACTGATTATTGCCCTTTTGCTTTTCGCGCGTTTTTAACACCACTTTATTGGCATCCACACCCGTCACTGCAATGGCAGCACGCACCATATCCAACAAGCGACGACGTGCTTTCTCAGGCTCAATGGTTTTCGGCGCTGCGTATTCTTGAATCACCAAATAATCGCGATAGCGATCTATCGCGGCTTTATAGTTAGGCAAGTCGGCATCATAGAGTCGATAACACTCTAACGTTTGTTTCTTCGCCCATTTGTCGAGCTTCGCCATATTCTTGCGCAAACGGTTAGCAAAATCTGGGGCGACGTCCGCCTTTGGCGCTTCACTCTCCGGTTTTTCACCACGCGCAGTGATCGCATAGGTTTTCATCACACAGTCTAACGCACCGTTGCGTAACTTAAATTTGTCATCCGCGCGCATCCGCAAGCAACTCAGTAACTCTTCCGATCCCGAATACAAAGAAACCGTGTTCCCCGCAAATGCCCCTTTAAGGTGATCACCGAGCTGCGTGTAGAGGGCGATCAAGCCAGGCGTGGTTCCCAAGCGCTCCCCGTACGGCGGATTAGAAAGAATATGTCCCCCTGAGAATCCCTCAGGGGGCGTCACTTGCGTGGCATCACCCGTTGCAAAATCAATCAATTCACCCACGCCAGCACGTCGTGCATTCGCGCGTGCTGTCTCAATCATACGGGCATCGTTATCCGTGCCATAAAAACGTGTCTGGCACTGACTTACACCTCGTTTGGCCTTGACACTCGCTTCCGCTTTGATCGCTTTAAAGGCTTCATCATCAAAGCCCAACAACGATTCAAAGCCCCAGCGCTTGCGCTTTAATCCAGGCGCGATTTTCGCTGCCATCATCGCCGCTTCTATCAGCAGGGTGCCCGAGCCACACATGATATCCATCAAAGGCTGATCCATCTTCCAGCCACTCCTTGCGACTAAGGCTGCCGCATGGGTCTCTCGTAAGGGCGCAGCGCCTGCTTGGGTACGATAGCCGCGCTGATGTAGGCCGCTCCCTACCATATCAATCCCAAGCAGGCCTTGATCTTTCGATAACCGCATATGGATACGTAAATCAGGCTGCTCGCGGTCGACGCTTGGGCGGGGCAAATTCGACTTTTCAAACTTGTCTACAATTGCGTCTTTGACTTTCAACGCCCCGTACTGGCTATTGCGTATCTCGCGATTGGTCCCATTAAAGTCCACCGCAATCCGCTGACTGGCGTGAAAATAATCGGGCCAGTTAATTGCCGTTGCCCCGAGGTAGAGATCCATATCATCGCGCACCGCAAATTCGCCCAGCACTAAGACAAACCGTGATGCAATCCGACTCCATAAACAGCATTGATACAGTGTTGAATCGTCGGCTTTAAATTTAACCCCTGCATGAACTTGCTTGACGCTAGAGACGCCAAGTTGTTCAAGCTCTTGAGCTAGCATGTGCTCGAGGCCTCGAGCGGTTATTGCGAGATAGTGTTTCATTCAGTCTCTACACCCTTTGGGCGTCGTTATCATCATGGCGGCGATTATACATCAATCTTGCGCCTATCGTTGACCCAAGCGGTAGCAAACACCATTGAATGATGAATAAATCGCCGGGTTATTGTTTCCATATAAAAACAGATGCTAAGAAAGATTTGTTTCTATATGGAATCAATTATTCTACCCCGGCCCTCACCCGTGTTTCTCCCCGGAAACCATCTTGCTTCTACACTGACATCGCCTCGCGGAATGCGGTTTGAACCGACGCGTGTAAGTATTCACTGCTGCTATGATATCTATCAAACCTCACTTTATAACAATAAAAACGGACTTATTTTCCCTTTGGGAAAGAATGCAACACCATCAAAACTGGACTATACCAGTAAAGATTTACTCAAGCATTTTGCCGGATAAAATAGGAAGAAAGCAGTCAATAACTGCCGTGATAAGGGTGAAAATATCCCCAAATGAATGAAAAAATGATCAGAGATGCGCACACTTTTCGTTCATAAAATGAACTGATATCACATTTTTTATGCACGTCTGTTTGGTATAAGAAACGTCAAGATACAGCTATCGCGCTGTCATCTGTCTACGGAACAAGGAAAGTGAGGGAGAAAGGAGGCGTGGGCTGAGTGAAAACCACTCAGCCCACTAACGCAAAGCGACCTTTTTGGCTATTTGTTTGACATATTGGTTGCGATAGCCGGTCGTTCATTACTTTAATCGCACCACAAAACGCCATTTTTTTATTCACGCTCAGTTCAAAATCTGCTTCGCGCGCGAGCATACACAGTGAAGCGGAACCGGCGTTCTCTATGATAATAAACGGCGCCCTATCCCCTGTTTGGCTGGTGAGCTCGACTATTTGCCCCCACTCAGGGGTGGCAATAGTGTCTTGTTGTGGCTCGAAAAACCAGCTTTTAGGTAAGACAGGTTTGTGGAAGCGATAGGCTGCCACTGCGTTCAAAGCGAGTTCGGCCTGACGAGGGCCGGAAAGTGAAAGATTTGACAGAGGCTCTGTCAAACGTTGAAAGAGTGATGCATCCTCAACAGAAAATGGGGATGATGAGAACGCATCGGGGATGAGGTGTTTGGCATTAACCGCCACGCGAAAAACCATGTCATCGCCTAAATCCAGCATCAGTGAATTCGACGTATTATCGAAATACCATCTCCATGCATCATTAGGTTTTAACATACTTCAGCTCCCGCGATGACTCACTTACTGGGTGTCTGGCGATAACAACACTGCCATTGCCTGAAGTGTAATGGGCTGAAGCGAAAAAAAAAGGGGAAGAAAACGTCCCCTTTAATGCGTTAAGCGTTTATTTACTAAGCTAAATATGACGCACGATTTGTTTGATGAGCCCAGGACCTTGGTAAATTAACCCAGAGTAGACTTGCACCAGATCCGCCCCCGCTTCGAGTTTTTCTCGCGCGGCGGTGACTGAGTCAATGCCGCCTACCCCAATGATGGGCATCGCACCATCGAGTGCACGATGTAGTTGGCGAATGACCTCGGTGCTTTTTAGTTGCACAGGACGGCCACTCAGCCCACCCGCTTCACGATAATGTGGCATACCATCTACCAATGAACGCTCAAGCGTCGTATTGGTCGCAATCACGCCATCGATCTGATGACGAATCAGTGCTTGGGCCACTTGTTGAATTTCGTCTTCACTCAAGTCTGGGGCAATCTTAACTGTCAAAGGCACGTATTTATCGTGGGTGTCTGCCAAGTGTGCCTGTTCCGCTTTCAGTGTGCTAAGGAGTTCATCGAACATCTCGCCATATTGTAAGGTACGTAATCCTGGCGTGTTAGGCGACGAGATATTTACGGCAATATAGTCAGCGTGTGGGTATACTTTTCGCATGCAGGCGAGATAATCGTCGGTCCCCTGCTCGATGGGTGTATCTTTGTTCTTACCAATATTAATCCCCAACACACCATCGAAGTTTTTCGCACGTTTCACGTTTTCTACCAATGCATCAACGCCTTGGTTATTGAAACCCATTCGATTGATGATCCCCTCGGCAGCTATAATACGAAAAAGTCGAGGCTTATCGTTACCCGGTTGCGGACGGGGCGTCACTGTCCCCACTTCTACAAAGCCAAACCCCATCGCGCCAAAGGCTTCTATGCACTCGCCGTTTTTGTCCAATCCTGCTGCTAAGCCAACGGGATTATTGAAGTTGAGTCCCATCACGGTAACTGGACGAGGAGGAAGCTGTTGGGAATAGAGAAAACGAAGCGGGGTGTGGTGATATCGAGAAAGGGTGTTGATGGTTAGATCATGTGCTTTTTCTGGATCTAACTGAAAGATAGCCGGTCTGGCGAGGCGGTAAAGCATTATCCCTCCTAATAAAAAAAGCCCCGTATAAACGGGGCTAGATTATTGCGTTATTGGCGCGCTAATTCAATTTAAATTTAACAGCGACAATTCACGGAGTGCCACCGAGAACTTGGCAAACTCATGCACTGAGCCCACTTTGAACTCATCAACAATGCTCTGCCAGCGGCCGAGGATCACCACGTGCTCATCCATCCATTGCGCTAATCCTGTCTCAGCATCTTGATCATCCGCCATTTCAGACACAATATGAGCGGTGAGTAAGCGTTGTTGCCAATCCAGATCTTCACGGAAAGACGCACGGGCCAAAGCTTGCCAGTGGTTATCCACGGGTTGATTGTTGATTTGTTTCAAGAACCAGTGCAGTGACAGGCTATCCCCTAGCACGTAATACAAGCGCGCCACCAGCTCAAACGGCTTATTCAGCTGCTCTGACACCTGAGCTAAGTCTAAGCCAGAGAACACGCTAGTGAGACGACAGACTCTATTGGCCAGTGCATCCGGCACCCCAGCTTGTCGCAATGTCTCCGCCTGTTGGTCATGCTCTTTGATTTCACTCTCAACTAGATACTTGTCCAAGTGCTCAACCAAGTTTTGCAGCGCGGGGCGATAAAAGGCCACTTGTGCCTCGATGCTCTCCCCTTTACGTTTGTTGCGTAACATCCATCGCGTTGCGCGCCGTAACATCCGACGGCAACGGAACAAGATATCGTATTGCACCTTAGCACTGACCTGATTATCTAGCGCTCGGACATCGTCAAATAATTGTTCAAAGCCAAACACATCACGCGCGATAGCATACGATTTGGCAATCTCACTGACACTTGCGCCGGTTTCATCTTGCATACGCGTAATGAAATTAAAGCCCATGTCATTCGACATCTGGTTTGCCAACGCCGTCGCAATGATTTCGCCGCGAAGTGGATGGGATTCCATTTCTTGGCGATAGTGACGTTGTAACTCTTTCGGGAAGTAACTGGGAAGTAGCTGACCAAAGTGTGCATCTTGCGTCACGTCATCGACCACCAGCTGCTCTTTGAGCACCATCTTCCCGTACGCCACCAGCACGGCAATTTCTGGGCGCGTTAGGCCTGTGCCACGTAGATTACGCTCAGACAAGGTCTCATCATCCGGCAAATATTCAAGTGCGCGATCCAGCTTGCCCTCTTTTTCAAGATAATGAATAAAGCGGATCTGCTCTTTTAATAACGCAGCTTGTTGATTGTGAGTAACCGAAATCGACTCACTCTGACTGTACGCATCTTCAAGCACGATATCCGACACTTCATCTTCCATCCGCTCTAGTAGCTCGTTGCGTTTTTTCATGGTCAAGTCGCCAGCGGCCACCAGCCCATTGAGCAAGATCTTGATATTGACTTCGTTATCGGAACAATCGACCCCACCAACGTTGTCGATAAAGTCGGTATTGACGCGACCGCCTTTGAGCGCATATTCGATCCGCCCCAGTTGCGTCATTCCTAAGTTGCCCCCCTCACCGATAATGCGGGCGCCAATTTCGTTACCATTAACACGCAATCCGTCATTGGCGCGATCACCAACAGAGGTGTGGGTTTCATCAGACGACTTCACATAGGTGCCGATCCCACCATTCCAAAGCAGATCAACTTTGGCTTTTAAGATCTGCTTAATCAGATCATTCGGTGCCATTGACTGCTTGCGTGTCCCAAGCAGTTTTTGTATCTCTGGCGTTAAAGTAATCGACTTGGCGCGGCGAGAGAATATCCCCCCACCTTTGGAAATCAACTTGCTGTCATAGTCTTCCCAGCTTGAGCGCGGCAGGTTGAAAAGGCGCTGTCGCTCTTTCCAACTTTTTGCAGCATCTGGCTCAGGGTCAATAAAGATATGCATGTGGTTAAACGCAGCCACCAAGCGAATATGTTTAGACAGCAACATGCCGTTACCAAACACATCACCGCCCATATCGCCAATCCCCACACAGGTAAAATCTGTGGTTTGACAGTTGATATCAATTTCGCGGAAATGACGTTTCACTGACTCCCACGCACCGGAGGCGGTAATCCCCATCTTCTTGTGGTCATAACCGTTGGAACCACCCGACGCAAACGCATCGCCTAGCCAAAAGTCATATTGTGCGGAAACACTGTTAGCAAGATCGGAAAATGTCGCCGTCCCCTTATCTGCAGCAACCACCAGATAGGCATCGTCTTCGTCATGACGGACAACGTGTCGCGGCGGTGTCAGGGTACCTTCCACGATGTTATCGGTAATGTCGAGCAACCCTTGAATGAAGATCCGATAGCAGCGCTTCCCTTCCGCGAAAATCGCATCGCGACCCGAGAGCTGGTGCTGTCGCTTACAGACAAATCCACCTTTCGCCCCAACAGGCACAATCACGGTGTTTTTCACCTGCTGCGCTTTGACAAGACCAAGCACCTCGGTACGGAAATCTTCTTGCCGATCCGACCAACGTAGCCCGCCACGAGCCACCTTACCACCGCGTAAATGCACCCCTTCAACATCAGGGGAATACACGAAGATCTCGAAGGCCGGAACAGGCTTGGGCATATCCGGGATTTCAGAGGCCTCGAGTTTTAACGAGAGATAAGGCTTGTCTTGGCCATTATCCGGATCTTTTTGGAAGAAGTTGGTCCGTGTGGTCGCCAACATGATGTCCATGTAGCGACGAATAATACGGTCATCATCAAGGCTCTCAACATTATCGAGCGCTTCTTCGATATCATTGATAATAGCGTCCTGCGCGCGCTTGGTTTGCTTACCCGCCGGATCAAAGCGCGTATTGAACAGTTTTACCAAGAAGCTGGCAAGCTGAGAGTGTGACGCCAACGTCTCTTCTATATAGGCTTGACTAAATGGAAAGCCAATCTGACGCATATAACGCGCATAAGCACGTAAAATGGTCACTTCTCGTCCCGACAGCCCCGCATTGAGCACCAAGCGGTTAAAGCCATCGTTGTCCAAACGGCCATGCCAAATATCGGCAAAGGCATGTTGGAAACGATCTCGGGCATTACCAAGATCAAACGCCGAACCGGCACTGTGCAACATGGAGAAATCAAGGATCCAGTATGTGTCCCCTTGGCTAGTTGCCACCTCATAAGGCGACTCACCAATCACTCTCAGCCCGAGGTTTTCCAACATCGGCATCACATCAGACAGATGAATAGGCTCGCCCTTTTGGAACAACTTGAGGCTAATCGCGTTGGATTGATGGCTCACCTCTTGAGGACGGTAAAGCAACATGTCTAGCTTATTATCATCACTGAGACCTTCAAGGCGCTCAATGTCAGCAACGGCTGAGCCAGGGAGCATGGCTTCCTTGTACGAACGTGGAAACGCGCGTAAATAGCGTTTGGCGATTGGCGTACCTCGGTTTTCACCAAAGTTAGCAATCACCGCCTCTTGCAGGCGATCGTCCCACGACGACGCTGCCTCTGTTAGGTTTTGTTCGATCTTCTTCACATCAATATCGAAATTGTTGTTTTCTACTCGGACGATATAGTGCGTCCGTGCCAAGGGGCTTTCCGAGAAGAAAGTGGTAAATTCTACCGTCTGATCGGAACCAAAGTATTGCTGGAGAATACGCTGGGTTTGACGACGGAACTCGGTGTTGTAGCGCTCACGAGTGATATACACCATGCACGAGAAAAAACGCCCAAATGGATCGCGACGAACAAACACTCGCAACATGTCGCGATCTTGCATCTGCACCACGCCCATCCCAACGTCGCGCATTTCGTCTTCCGTCGCTTGGAACAACTCATCACGCGGATAGTTTTCCAAAATATTCGCTAATGCTTTCCACGAATGAGATTCACGATAAAAACCACTGTTATCGAGAATGCGGCGTACTTTATTTCGCAGGACAGGAATACTTGCCGTGGATTGGTTATAGGCAGATGATGCGTAAAGGCCTGTGAAACGGTGTTCGCCAATCACATTCCCTTGTTTATCGAACTTTTTAATACCGATGTAATCCACATAAGCCGGACGGTGAACTCGCGATTTGGCGTTACTTTTTGTGAGCACCAGTAGCTCTTTTTTCAACGCTTCAGCACGCGCGGACTCTGGCATTTCTGACAAGCTGAGTACCGCGGGTGATTTATGTTTTTTCGCCAAGCCAAGCGCATTGCAGTCTGTGCTTGCTCGCAGTTCATAATCCCCTTCAACAGGCACTAAATCAAAACACTTGTACCCCATAAAGGTAAAGTTGTTGTCAGTAATCCAACTCAAAAACTCGATCGCTTCTTGCCGACGCTCGTCATCAATCGGCAACGGTGTGTCTTTCAATTCCGACACTAACTCAAGCATCTGCTCACGCATCGGCTTCCAATCGTTCACCACCATCACCACATCCGTTAAGGTTTCAGACAGCTCAGCCTCAAGTGCCGCCATCTCTGACTCATCGGACATTTTGTCAATTTCGATATGGAACGTGCTTTGGAACTGGCCATTATCATCACCAATGGCAATCACATCACCCTGCTCATTCTTTTGTGATTTTATTGGGGTGTTAAGCATTAAGTGGGTGGTGATCCCCAAACGGTTGAGCGCCATACGCACCGAATCAACCAAGAAAGGGGCGTCAGGTGCCAAGATCTCGACAATGGTGTGGGTTGACTGCCACCCATTGCCACTAAGGCTGGGGTTAAAGACTTTTACAAAGACTTGATCTTGTTCAAAGGTGTTGAGGTGGTGCCACAAACTCATCACAGCACCGTAGAGATCTGACTCATTGCGTTCCTGCAAATCATCATCAGAGATTTGACCCAATATCCTTTTGGCTAATGCATCGACAAGTGGTTGTTGAGTTTCATCGAGTTTATCGGCAATCAACTGATAAACCTTCTCAAGTAACACAGGTACTATAGGGTCACGCGAGGTCATTCTGGAGCTCCGTTGTCCTTTTTAGAACATTATCGTTGTGAGTATTCAGAGGTAAACATTGCGTTAACAAACGCACTGTCTAGTGTAAGGCTTGGCAGATAAAAACGTTATAGATAAACGGCTGGATTTACGCGAATTTCGCCAGAATGTGACTGGTGTGGCTATTTAAACAGAAGAATTGATGAGGCTTTACTCGCGCACCACTAGGCTACCCGCATTAACGACTGGAACTTGTGGTTGGCGTCTGTCACCAGTTTAAAACGCCCGCGTATACCGAGGTGTGATAAGAAAGGACGAAAACGAGAAGCCGGGATCTGAAGACGCAGCCCCTGATCGGATGTCACCACCACATTAGCCGCGGCACCACTGTAGTAGTGTTGATACTCTGAGTAAGCAATGTAAACGTTAAAATAGTACTCCATCTCTTCCGCTCAACCTATCACCGTGACACCGCAAACCAATCAACCACCGAAAACAAAAAGCCGCCCAAGGTGGACGGCTTTTCACACTTGTTAACGCTTGGCTGATTTTATCCCAAATCGTTTCTTACTGCTCAAGTGTTTTTTCTACTTTTTCATAAAGATCCGCTGCTAAGTTATCCATATCGGCCAACTCTTGCAATATCTGGCGCATTTGCTGCTGGCGATCGTGATCGTAATGGGCAAGCTTGAGCATAGGATCAATCAATCGAGACGCCACCTGCGGGTTAGATTGGTTGAGTATCACTAAGATCTCTTTCAAAAACCGATAGCCGCTACCGTCTTTAGCGTGGAAACGCGCAGGGTTTCGGTTGCAAAAAGCGCCCACTAAGCTGCGAACACGGTTGGGGTTTTTAAGGGTAAAGGCCGGATGGTCCATTTGCACTCTAACTTGGTCAAGCGCATTGTCTGCTGGGTTTGCCCCTTGCAGCATAAACCATTTGTCCATTACCAGCCCATCATGCTGCCATTTATCACTGAAATCTTTCATCAGTGGTTCACGGCACGGCAATTGCGCATTGTTGGCGGCATTCAATGCTGCCATGGTGTCAGTCATATTATTCGCAGCGTGGTAATGACGCTCAACATGCGTATTGCCGTTTTCCGTATGGGCGAGATAGCTCAAGCAGGTATTGCGCAACGCGCGCTCACCGATAGCTTTATGAGTGATCTGATATTCAGGCTGCGCATACTGGCGGTATACCGCATCAAACTCATCAACCATATGATCGGCAAACTGCTGCTTGAACGCCGCCATCACCTGGTGAATAGCATCAACGTCAACGGTATCAAACCACCCTGCCACTTCGGTTTCACTTGGAAGATTAAGTACTTCTGCAATCAAAGCCGGATCCGTGTTGTCACTAAGGAGTACGCCACGGAACGCATCAATCACAGAC
The DNA here is from genome assembly GCF_001722105.1 of Salinivibrio sp. SS3. Lineage (NCBI taxonomy): Bacteria > Pseudomonadati > Pseudomonadota > Gammaproteobacteria > Vibrionales > Vibrionaceae > Salinivibrio > Salinivibrio sp. SS3. The sequence continues at coordinate 81,435 of NZ_MEBQ01000023.1, forward strand.
AGAGGCACATCAATAGGCTGCTCGTTCTGTACCCGTGCGACGTTCGCTTTAATATGCTTAGCCAGTAGGCTCTGACCCGCATCCCACCGCGCAAAGTCATTACGCGCATGTTGCAATAAGAAGGCTAATTCATCATCTTGGTAATCGTGATCAAGCTTCACCGGCGCCGAGAACTCGCGCAGTAGTGATAGCACAGGTTGCTCATCCACCTCATCAAAAATAAAGGTTTGCTCTGTCTCCGTTACCGCGAGCACATTGGAGACGCTCTCACCGTGACGCTGTAACTTAATCACACTGCCATCACGACGATACAGCTCGATATCCAATGGGATGTAAAGCGGCAACTTCTCCTGTTGATCCGCCGTTGGTGGGGTGTGCTGAGAAACATGCAGTGCTAATTGTTTGCTATCAGGATCATACGTCGACGACACGCTGAGCACTGGCGTTCCCGACTGGCTATACCAACGACGGAACTGGGTCAAATCAATCCCAGAGGCATCCTCCATCGCTTGAACAAAATCATCACAGGTTGCCGCGGTACCATCATGGCGCTCAAAGTAAAGCTTAACCCCTTTTTGGAAGCCTGCTTCACCCAAAATAGTATGCATCATGCGGATAACTTCGCTGCCCTTCTCATACACCGTCAGGGTGTAAAAGTTATTCATCTCGATCACCTTCTCAGGCCGAATCGGATGAGACATGGGGCTGGCATCTTCAGCAAACTGCGGGCCACGCATAATACGTGCGTTATTGATACGATTAACCGAGCGCGAGCCTAAATCTGACGAAAACTCTTGGTCTCGGAATACCGTTAGCCCTTCTTTGAGGCTCAGTTGGAACCAATCACGGCATGTCACTCGGTTCCCCGTCCAGTTATGGAAGTACTCATGACCAATGACCGCTTCGATGCCAAGATAATCGGTATCGGTGGCGGTTTCTGCGTTTGCCAATACGTACTTGGAGTTAAAGATATTTAAGCCTTTATTCTCCATGGCGCCCATGTTGAAAAAATCAACGGCGACGATCATGTAGATGTCTAGATCGTATTCAAGATCAAAGCGATCCTCGTCCCATTTCATTGCGTTTTTGAGTGAAGTCATCGCGTGATCGGCACGATCCAAGTTGCCTTTATCAACAAAAATCTCCAACGCCACATCTCGGCCAGATCGTGTGACAAACGTATCGCGTAACACATCAAAATCGCCACCAACCAGCGCAAATAGGTAGCTGGGCTTGGCGTAAGGGTCATGCCATTCCACCCAGTGGCGGCCACCTTCCAATTCACCCGACGCGATCTTATTACCATTACTGAGTAAGTACGGATAATTTGCTTTATCCGCAATCACTTTGGTGGTAAAGCGCGCTAACACATCGGGACGGTCGAGATAATAAGTGATTCGGCGAAACCCTTCCGCTTCACACTGGGTGCAGTACGCCCCGCCTGAGATATAGAGCCCCTCTAAAGCAGTATTGTTTTCCGGGTCAAGCTGAGTTTGTACGGTTAACGTAAACGCTTCAGGAACGTCTCGGATAATCAATTTACCCGCTTCTTGACTATAAGCCGTCCAAGGATCGCCGTTGATGTCTAGGCGCACTAACGTCAATGCGTCACCGTCTAGTTCGAGATCCGTCGCGTCATTATTCAGGCGTTTTACCTGACTGACGGCAGTGACCAGGGTGTTGTTCGGATGGAGATCAAACTCAAGATTGATGTCCGTAATAGTGAAATCCGGTGCACGGTAATCATCACGGTATTTGGCGGTGGGTTGTTGAGACATGTCGTTTCCTTTTTATCGAGTGTACCTCAGCCAACGAACTGTATTCATTCGCCCAAGGGCGATTTTGCATGCCATACCTTACCGCGGCTTGGCATCGATGACTATAGATTTAACAGTTTGTTATCAAATGTTTGCGTTTACATTCAATAAATGCCGCATAATGTCAACGAAGCCTGCCAATCCCAACGGAAATATAATGTGACGACGGTTAAATTTTATAAAAATTGCGGTACTATGACGCTCATTTCGTTTTGTAACCCGTAAGGCGTTCACCACGCATGCACAATCCGATCATTACATCACTTTTGGATACTGATGCTTATAAAATCAATATGCAGCAAGCAGTATTCCATCATTATCCTGATGTCCACGTTACCGCTGACTTTTACTGCCGCAGTGATGAAGACCTCTCCTACCTATGTGAACAGGTGGTGGATCATATCCACCATCTCGCGACATTACGGTTTCGTGAAGACGAGCTCAGCTATCTGGACTCGCTAGGTCTGTATCAAGCAGACTTTCTCGCCTTTTTGTCAGGTTTTCAATTCGATCCTGACCAGGTCACTGTTGGTATCGAAGACGGTCAATTGGCGATTCATATCGCCGGCCCCTGGCACGAGGTGATTCTCTGGGAAGTACCACTACTGGCGATTATTTGTGAGTTGAGAAATCGCGCCTGCTACCCTCATCACACGTTCAATGACGCGCTCACGCGTCTTGATGATAAACTTGCGCATCTGCCCAAAGATGGCTTTGCGGATGGGTTTCAGCTGGTGGACTTTGGCACACGACGACGGTTTTCACGCGAGGTGCACCAAGCGGTAGTGACACGACTGCACGACGTCTATCCGCCTTTAAAAGGCACCTCTAACGTGTGGCTAGCGAAACAGCTAGGGCTCCCGCCTGTCGGCACCCAAGCACATGAGTGGTTTCAGGCCCATCAGCAGCTTGCCGGCCAGTTAGCTGACTCTCAGCAGCTTGCGTTACAAGTCTGGCTACAAGAATATCCCGATAGCCTCGGGATAGCGTTAACCGATTGCATCAACATGGATGCCTTTTTACAGGACTTTGATCGTTCACTTTGCCATGCCTTTAGCGGCTTACGTCATGACAGTGGTAACCCGATTGCGTGGGGTGAAAAGGCGATCGCGCATTATCGGGAGCATGGCATTGATCCCAAAGATAAGACGCTGGTCTTCTCCGATAGCCTCACGCTGGCGAAGGCTGTGCACATCTATCAATACTTTGCCGACAAAGCCACGACCTCATTTGGTATTGGCACGCAGTTGACCTGTGATCTGCCCAATGTGAAAACCCTGAATGTGGTGATCAAACTTACCACCTGCCAAGGGAAACCTGTCGCCAAAATTTCTGATGAACCTAATAAAGCCATTTGTAAAGATGAGGCGCACCTCTCTGCACTAAAAGCCGCGTTCAAGTTAACGGACTAAACCGTTGTCGGACGAGACGCTTCACACCTACAGAGAGGGCCGGTTAATTACCGGCCCTTTTTAATCTCGACTTCTTCTACTGATATAGCCACCACCGCTAACGTTGGCGTTGTAACACCGCCTCCATACCAAACACCTCATTGGTTAAGCGTAAGGTATCTGAGGCGAGTTGATACTGGGATGAATGGCGTCCTTGTTCATAAATAAGCATCAGGTTGTCACCTTCAACCAAATACACCCCGCGGTGAGTAATGGAGCGGCCATCGTTGCCACGCACCTGCATCGCGAACAGAAAGTCTGGGCGAAGTTTCAGCGACACACCATCCACCGCTTCACTCACATCTTCCCCTTCAATACGGTTTGAACGCCATACACCGGAGAGATCCTCCGGCAGCAGTTTGGTAAAAACCGCCCCCTGAAGCTGCAACTGGTTGTGATTCAACTGGTAGGCATGCACTTGATCCGCCCCCTGCCCATCGTACAACCGCAATGCTTGATGGTTCACCGTATATCTGCCGGCCGCCGTTTCAAGTTGCCCGTCACGACGCAGCATATCAATACGAAATTCATAATGAGAATTAAACGAAAGGTTAATGGCTTTATAAGGATGACGAGCCTCTGACTCTTCCTCAGCACTAAACCAATACCATTGACCAAGCAGTAACGGGACGTCAAACCGCGCTAAGTCGTCACCGTGTACTGGCAACGCCATCACTAAGGCCACAAAAGCACCCAATAAGCAACGCATACCTTCCCCCTTATTGGCAGTGATGCCCTACCAATAAGGTTAGACGGACTTCTCAGTTTTATGCAGTTTTTTGAGCAAGATCTCGTTTTATGTTGATTGACACCGTCTCGTCGTCACCATAATGTCATAAAAAAAGCCTAGACGAATGGCCTAGGCTTGGGGTGACTCGGACAATGCCGACCTGCTACCTAACGGTTGGCAGAAAGAAGATTAGCCAAATCTTTTGTGATGCTCGCGGCTTCATCTAAGTATGCATCTGGCTCTTCGTAGTCTTTAGGCACATCATCGAGCGTTTTAAAGGGGGGCTCACCCAATGCTTCCTGGCGCGTATTCAACCGCGCCAAACGCGCTTCGTCTTCCCGATCCATGTCTTTACGACGTTCTTGTTCGTTCAAAGAAATCGTATTTTTATCTTTCTCTTCTTGGTAACGCGCAATATCTTGGCGAATGAAGTCGAATTCACGATCATCTTTGATCCGCGCTTTGTGCCTTTCGCCCAGCGTGCTTACCAGCGACGAAGGCAGCGATCTTGGTTGATAATCTGCTTTTTCAATCCGATCCCAAGGAAGCGCATTCTCCTCGACACTCTCACCGGTTTCATCCGGTGTGACGGGAGAAGGAAAGACAATGTCTGGTACCACACCTTTGTTCTGGGTACTACCACCGCTAATCCGGTAGAACTTCTGGATAGTGTATTGCACGTAACCCAGCGGTTTGTCGAACAAGTCATAAATATGGTTGAGCGAACGGTGCTGCTGTACGGTTCCTTTACCAAAAGATTGCTCACCAAGCACGACCGCGCGATCGTAGTCTTGCATTGCCGCGGCAAAGATCTCAGACGCTGACGCACTATAGCGATTGATTAATACCGTCATCGGCCCGTCGTAGAAACGTTTGCCGTCCGTATCACTGTTCACTTTCACTCGCCCATAGCTGTCTCTGACTTGTACAATGGGGCCTTTCTCAATAAACAAGCCACTGAGCGCAGTTGCTTCACTCAGTGCACCACCACCGTTATTGCGTAAGTCGACAACGATGCCGCTGATCCCCTTTTCTTTAAGATTGGCGATCTCTTTTTTGGTGTCATCGGCCAGCCCGACGTAAAATCCGGGGACCGTCAGTACGCCGATTTTTTCGTCACCACGCTCAATCACGTCAGATTTTACCGCGCGATCTTCTAGGCGTATTTTGTCACGGGTTAGAGTGACGTTGTAACTCTTAGCGTTCGCCCCTTCGGGCAAGATCTTGAGTTTCACCTCACTGCCTTTAGGGCCTTTAATCAGCTCGACCACATCGTCCAATCGCCAGCCAATCACATCAACAACCGCCTCGTCTTCTTGGCCCACGCCAATAATACGGTCGCCAGGTGAAAGCTGTTTGGACTTAGATGCCGGGCCACCGGCGACGAGGGAACGAATCACTGTGTATTCGTTTTTCACTTGTAACACCGCCCCTATTCCTTCGAGGGACAAGTTCATTTCCGACTGGAATTGCTCGGCATTACGTGGTGATAGGTAGCTGGTGTGTGGGTCAACTTCACGCGCAAAGGCATTCATGTAGACCTGAAACACATCTTCGCTGTGACTTTGGGTTAAACGCTTCAATGCGCTGTTATAACGCTTGCCCAAGGTCTCTCGGATTTCTTCATCCTCTTTCCCCGTCAAACGTAGGTTCAAGGCATCGTTTTTAACCCGTTTATCCCAGATGGCATCCAGTTCGGCTTCGTCAGCCGCCCAAGGCTGCTCGGTCCGATCTAGCACCATGCTTTCGTCAGCAGAGAAATCAAAGGGCTTGTCCAACACGCGCAGCGCGTACTGATAACGCTCAAAGCGTTTTTTCAGCACATGATTGTAAATCGCATAGGCTGCTTGTGTATCACCTTCTTTAAGCTGGTCATCTAAACGCGTTTTCCAGCGTGATAGACGTTCGACATCACCTTGGGTTAAAAACACACGGTTATAATCCAGTGTTTCCAAATAACGATCAAAAATCGCCGCTGAGAAGGCATCGTCGAGCGCGAACTGCTTATAGTGGGATCGAGTGAAACGAGAAGTTACACGCTTGGAAGCGGTTTCGTGTTGAGGTTCAGCGGACAGTGAAGGGAGTTCACTGAGTTGAAAATTGGCTTCTACGGCCTGGGCAGAGGCTGCCAGCATCAAGCTGGCAGCGATAGCCGAAACGCGGCGTCGACAAAACATGCGTCGAGGAGTCTCCTTTAGGCGCTGAGGTGCTCCGCTTTTACTAACATGGTTAACCCGTTAGTCAGGCGAACACGCACCTCATCCTTGTTAATTTCAACAATGGTCGCTGGCAGATTACCGTTGCCCATGTTCACATTCACGTCTTTACCTACGACAACGTCGTTGGCGTTGAGTTCGCGACGTGGCTCACTCTCTTTCTTAGTCATTTTAGCGGGCTTTGGTTTACTCGTACGGCCTTTCGCTGATTGCGCAGCCGCCTTTTTGCCTTTTGGTGCGGTTTTACCCGCATTTTTCGCCTGGCCTTCTGACTTTTTCGCTTGTTGCTGCTTACGACGCTCTGCCGCACGCGCTTTGCTTTCTGACAAGGTCTGCGCAGCATGGTCGATATGCTCTTGCTCAAGCTCGCCACACGCATTGCCATCAAGGTCAACGCGTGACGCCCCCGGTTTCACGCTGTGCAGATAACGCCAGGAAGACGTGTACTGACGAAGCGCAGCGCGCAATTGGGTTTTGCTTACCTTGGGATCGCCTTCAAGACGTGTCGCAAGATCTTGAAAAATACCAATTTTTAACGGCTTGGCTTCGCCTTCAACAGTAAAACATTTAGGGAAACGTTCAGCAATGTAGGCAATGACTTCTTTGCTGTTCGCGAGCTTTTCAGTATTTTCCATGTTTTTTCCTGGCCTGCTGCGAGAAACCACAGCAGCGTATCTACGTGTATTTAAGTATGAAAGTGGTGCGTATTATAGATACCTGATATGAAAAAACTACCAAGATTGGCGAAATCACAAGTGTTTTTGCATTTCTTTGACCAAAGTAGCCAGTCCATGTTCATCTTCTTGGTCAAAGCGACCGATACTTGGACTATCAATATCCAGTGCTGCCTGTAATTGGCCATTGACCCGAACAGGCACCACAATTTCCGAGTTACTCGCCGCGTCACACGCGATATGCCCTTCAAAGGCGTGAACATCTTCTACTCGCATCACGGTATCTTGGCGATAGGCCGCCCCACATACCCCTTTGTCATAAGGGATACGTACACAGGCTGGTTGGCCTTGAAACGGGCCGAGCACTAACTCTGCGCCTTCGTCGAGATAGAAACCCACCCAGTTAATATCTTCAAGCTGGCTATTGAGTAACGCACTTATATTCGCCAGTTTTGCAATAAGGTTGGGTTCCCCTTCACATAACGCAACCGCTTGTTGGGTTAACAAACGGTAAAAATCAGCTTTGTTTTCCATAAATCACTGCATCTCAAACAACAAGACCATTACAATAGAAATAATCCAAAGACTTTTCAATTGAGTAACCCTATTTATGATCACTTGGCGCTGGCTTCTTGACCAAGCTCGACCCCATCGCACTCGGCTTATTTGGGCCAATGTGGTAGCCATTGCGGCCACCTTGGTCAGTGTGCCTATTCCGTTACTCATGCCATTATTGGTCGATGAGGTATTGCTAGACAAGCCAGACTGGGGGCTTGCGGTACTCAACACCCTGCTCCCAACGAGCTGGCAGCATGCGGCCGTCTATATCGCCGCTGTGTTGGTGATTGTCGTGTTAATGCGTGTGATTAGCCAGGGACTCAATATTTTACAAAGCCGCCAGTTCACGCTCGTCGGCAAAGCGATTACCTACAAGATTCGCCAACACTTGATCGCCAAGCTCGGGCGGATCAGTATGCGTGAATACGAATTACGCGGGAGTGGCGGCCTTACCTCTCACCTTGTCACCGATGTCGAAACCATCGATAAGTTTATTGGTACGACACTAAGCAAGTTTATTATTGGTCTGTTGACGGTGACTGGCACCGCGGTTGTCCTACTTTGGATTGATTGGCGACTCGGCCTGTTCATCTTGCTAATTAATCCCATTGTCGTGGCATTAAGCCGCACCCTTGGCCAACGGGTTAAGCATCTTAAAACAGAAGAAAACCAATCTTTTGAGCGTTTCCAGCAACGTCTCGTGGATACGTTAGACGGCTTGTATCAACTTCGTGCCGCCAATCGAGAGCGTGAATATTTACGTCAACTTGACCACAGTGCCAGTGAGATTAAAGACAGTGCTGACAAGTATGCCTGGCAGTCAGAAGCCGCAGGACGTTTATCATTTTTGATGTTCTTGATCGGTTTTGAGCTGTTTCGCGCCGTGGCCATGGGCATGGTCTTTTTCAGCGATTTGTCGATTGGTCTGATGTTTGCGGTGTTTGGCTATTTGTGGTTTATGCTCGGCCCGGTCCAAGAGCTGCTCGGGATCCAATTTGCTTGGTACAGTGCTAAAGCCGCAATGACACGTATTAATGAGGTTTTACAACTGGCCGAAGAGCCGCGTCGACCCGCGGGCATTGATCCCAGTCGTATCGCCACCCACGCACAGGGCTCGGGCTTAACGGTCGAAATTGATAACCTATGCTTCTCTTACGATGAGGATAAATCGGTACTCAATGGTTTAAGCATGGATATCCCTGCCGGCCAGCGTGTCGCATTAGTCGGTGCCAGTGGCGGCGGAAAATCAACCCTCATTCAGTTGCTGTTAGGATTGTATCCGGTAGAACAAGGGGATATACGCTTTAACGGCCACTCGATTAATCATGTCGACATGGATGCCCTCCGTCATCAAATTGCCGTGGTATTGCAACAGCCTGTGCTGTTTAATGATACGTTGAGAAATAACTTATGCTTGGGGCGTCATCTCGCTGACACCGCGCTTTGGCAAGCTATAGAGCACGCCCAATTGGGGGATGTGGTGACACAGCTCACCGACGGACTCGATACACCGCTTGGACGCCAAGGGATCCGTTTATCTGGCGGTCAGCGACAACGCGTGGCGATTGCACGCATGCTACTGAGTGACCCTAAACTGGTTATCTTGGATGAAGCCACGTCAGCGCTAGATACGGCCACTGAGCGCGCGCTGCACCAAGCAATGCAAACATTTTTGGCGGGACGGACAACCCTTATCGTTGCTCACCGTCTCTCGGCAGTTAAAGAAGCCGATCTGATTTATGTGTTGGATGAAGGACAAGTGACCCAGCAAGGCACGCACACAGAGCTTGTTAATGCGCCCGGTGTCTATCAAACCTTGTATGGGCCAATACAACAGGCGGCGGGAAAGTAGACCATGACACAATCACCAGACAAACCGTGGGCGACGTCTCCACCTTTAACGAGGTGTTCGGGGTGCGATCTGGTGTTACAACCGTGCCAAACAGGCTCCGCTCACCTAGCGATCTGTCCACGCTGCGCCACCAAGCTCGCACACGGACGGCGGCTATCTTTTAATGGGGAAATAGCCTTAGCGCTGACGATTTTGGTGCTGTTTCTGCCCGCTCACCTTCTGCCACTCCTTTCCATCGATTTACTGGGAAAAACCATCACCACGTCCGTGCTTACCGGTGCCGAAATACTTTGGTCTTCATTTCCATTTGTCGCCAGCCTCGTCATATTCTGTGCGTCATTCGCACCGCTTTTATTTACCTGTGCCTTATTGGTGCTGCACCTCTCTCGACGCCGACAATCTATCCGATGGTTTCGTCCAGCGGTGCGCGTGATTGCGCACAGCCGCCACTGGGTGATGGCGGATGTTTTAATGGTTAGCTTAGCCATCGCCTGTTTTAAAATCCAAGATTACGCCACCCTGCACTTTTCCGCAGGGCTTGCCTGCTATGCGACGATACAAATCTTGCTATCGGTTTTACTGGTGCGGGTCAACACACAAAGATATTGGGACGCGTTTGCACAGCCAACGCCGCTGGCCAATGATGCGCCACTGGTGCGCTGCGACCACTGTGGGCTGACTCAAACCGTCAAGCAAGACACTCGATGCCACCGATGCCACCAAGTGCTTCATCCTCGTCTGATACGCAGCGAACAAAAAACCTGGGCCTGTTTGATCACCGCTACCATTTTTCTGTTTCCGGCCAACCTGTTCCCAATCTCCATTTTGTTCTCCAACGGCATTCGACTTGAAGACACCATTTTTTCTGGGGTCGCGAGTCTGATTAATAATGGGATGCCAGGCATCGCTGCGATCATTTTTACTGCCAGTATCGTCGTGCCTGTTGCAAAGATACTAGGGCTAAGTTTGATATTAATAAGCTTACGGTGCACTACCGCCATCACACCACGTCAACATATGTGGCTATACCGAGGCGTGAAATGGATTGGAAAGTGGTCGATGATGGATTTATTCGTGATTGCGTTTATGGTCGCCTTAGTCGATCGTGGTCGCATTATGGACTTTATGCCTGGACCGGGTGCCATTGCATTCGGCTTGGTCGTGGTATTAACCATGCTTGCCACTGAATTTCTGGATACGCGTTTGATATGGGATCATCATGAGCGACAAACAAGACATACCCTCACCGATCGTTAAAAGCAGCTATGGCTTGTCTCCTCTATGGATACTGCCTGTATTAGCCTTATTGATGGCCGCTTGGCTGCTATTTCAATCCATCAGTGAAGCGGGGCAGCGGATCCAAATTGTGTTTAGCGATGCGCAAGGATTAGAAGCTGGCCAAACCACGATCCGTTACCAAGGATTAGAAGTGGGGAAGGTGCGCAATATTACACTCGCGGATGACTTGGACGGCATTTATGTTGATGCCAATATCTATCCAGAAGCAACACAACTGCTCACCAGTGGCACCGAGTTCTGGCTGGTGAAGCCACGCGCCTCGATCACTGGCATCAGCGGCCTCGAAACCTTGGTCTCAGGCAACTATATTGCTTTACAACCGGGTAGCGGCGACCCCAGCCTATCCTTTGTTGCGCGTGACGAACCACCGACAGACATCGCCGAAAAAGCTGGCACAACGGTCAAGCTACACGCACCGACATTAGGATCACTCAATGTCGGTTCGCCGATTTACTATCGGAAAATTCGTGTCGGCGAAATCTACAGTTACCGGCTCGATCAAGATGCGCAAGGGGTGACGCTGTCCGCGTTAATTGAGCCGCCATTCTCGCATTTACTCAAACAAGACTCACGCTTTTGGTCCATCAGTGGTGTAACAGCCAATGTTGATGTGTCTGGTGTTGACGTGCAGCTCGAGAGTGTGGCGAGCTTGATTGCCGGTGGCATTGCATTCGACTCCCCGAAAACAAGCCCAACACTTGAAGAAGGTCGCCCTTTCCAGCTTTATCAAAGCCTTTCACAGGCTGCACGCGGTCAATCAATACAAATAGCGCTCCCTGAACAACATGGACTGCCCGGCGCGGGAACGAAGATCACCTATCAAGGGTTAGAAATCGGTGAAATTACCCATATTGACATCGAAGCACAGCAACAGCAGCCTGTCGCGACCGCGCACATTGACCCCAGCATGACCTGGCTTCTCAACCAAGACACCTATTTTCAGATAGAACAGCCACAAATTGGTTTTGATGGACTAAAGAACCTGGGGAATTTAGTCCTCGGCAACTACTTGGCGATCCAGCCTGGTTCGGCAGATGCTGATCCCGCGATGCCTGACGATATCTTTACTGCCCGCACTTGGCACCAACAGCAAAAGCAACTGGCCAATGCCCTCACGGTCACCTTAACCGCAGACGATGCCTACGGCTTAACTCCCCACACCAAAGTATTACATCGTGGCATTCAAGTGGGTTTTATCGACCGTGTCGGGCTTAACGAAAGTGACAGTGTCACTTTGAAGCTGCTCATTTACCCAGAATACCGCCATTTGGTGAAGCAACAATCGCAGTTTTTTATTCTCGGTGGGATCACTGGCGAGTTCAGTGGTGATGGTCTCAATGTGGTCGTACCGGCGATGGAGCAAATTGCCGATCCGGCTTTAAGCTTTACCAGTGAGGGGGCAAAAGGCGTTAAGAAGACGTATCCACTCTACACCTCCCCTATCCAAGCGAAGCACGCCAAGCAAGATGCCCGCGGTGAAACACGCTTTACCTTAGTGGCGAGTCGTATGCCCGGTGTGAGCGAAGGCAGCCCGGTGATGTACCGTAACTTTGTGGTCGGCCACGTCGAAGGGTATCAGCTGAACGGCAACAGTGTGTCTATCGCCATCGCGGTGAATAATCGCTATAAGCATCTGATTAATCCGCAAACCGTATTTTGGAATCAATCTGGGCTGGATATCAAAGCTAACCTCAGCGGCGTCGAAATTAATACAGGCTCGTTGCAGTCACTGGTTAACGGCGGTATCGCGTTCGGCACCATGCCTGGCATCAGTAATCAACGAAACGGCGATTGGAAGCTTTATCCCTCAAAGCAAGACGCCGCCCAATACGGTGTTGATATCAGGCTAACGGTTGACCAGGCCAACGGGGTGAAAGTGGGCAGTGCTATCCGCTATCAAGGGGTCGATGTTGGCGAAGTGATCACCTTAAGCCCCAACTTCGACCAAGATAACGTGACCATTCAGGCTCGCCTCTATCCGGAATACAAAACCGCGCTTGCGCGAAGCGGCAGCTATTTTTGGCTGACTCAACCTGTCCTCAGCCTCACTAAAACAGAGAACTTGGACTCGTTATTTGGCACCTATATCTCCGTGGTGCCCGGAGACGGCGACTTCACCCAACAATTCACCCTCCATGACTCGCCCAAATATCCAAAAGGGCTGACACTCATCCTGGAGAGTGACGCTCGCCACTCTATCGCCCCTGGCACACCCGTGTTACATCGCGATATAGAAGTGGGTATCGTCTCTAGCGTTAAATTAGGCGAGCTATCTGACCGAGTCATTTTCGAGCTACAAGTCGCGCCACAGTATGCGCACCTGGTTCGTAAAAACACGGTATTTTGGAACGAGTCCGGGGTCGATGTATCCATCGGCCTGACAGGGGCGGATCTAAAAAGTGGCACGATTGATAGTTTGCTGAAAGGCGGTATTGCTTTCTCAACCCCAGACGATCAACCTTTGCAGCCGGTGGCCAATAATCATCGCCATTTCTTGTTGCACAGTGAGAGCAAAAAAGTATGGCGAGAATGGCGAACCGCTATTCCAACACCATAAACGCCCGTACAAAGTGACCATCGATAGGCGCTTTAACAGCAAATCAGGGACCTTGCCTTACTCGCTAGGCCCCTGATAATACTTTTTATTCCACAAAGTCGTGTCACAAACTGGCAAGCCGTTATTGATAGACTACACTTTAGTAATCACAACCTAAATATTGGCATATGGCTCTTTGAGCCTTTTCCCTGAACCCGGAACAGGACGTTCCGGGTATTTTTTTACGCTTATAAAGTGACACCGTCACTTGTTCAGGTAAATCCCGTCCGCTTCGATACGAATTTTACGTTGCTTGTAAAGTCCGCCCAACGTCTTTTTAAACGTGGCCTTGCTGGTACGAAAGAGAGAAAAAATAGCGTCCGGCGAGCTCTTATCATTGAGTGGTAAAAAGCCCCCTTTGCTCTCAAGCACCTTCATCACTTTGTCACTCAGGTCATCAACCCGCGCCTTGCCGTGCTTTTGTAGGGCAAGATCGATTTTGCCGTCCTCACGCACGGTTTTTACAAAGGCACTGAGCTTTTTACCGATAAACAGCTTCCCGAACGCTTCAGCGCGATAAATAAGCCCCCAGTACTGATTATTCACCACACACTTAAAGCCGAGATCAGTGATATCTGTAATGATGACCGACACTTTGTCACCCCCTTTTAAACGCGGCTTTTCGTCGCTGATAAACTTGTTGAATTTGCGGCTAGCGACGATACGGCCCGAGGCTTTATCCGTGTATACGCGAACCACATAAGGCTTACCCTCTTCCATGCGCGTACGTTGCTCGCTAAAGGGCACTAATAAGTCTTTGCTTAACCCCCAGTCGACAAACGCCCCGACCGAATTCACGCCAACACAGCGCAACGATGCAAACTCGCCCACTTGCACATACGGCGTTTCAGTGGTGGCAATAATGTCATCTTCGGAGTCAAAATAGATGAACACATTAAGCTCGTCGCCGACATGGGTATCCTCAGGGACGTACCGAGTTGGCAGCAAAATATTACCGAACTCATCACCATCAAGAAACACGCCGAAGTCTGCCTGCTTCACTACCGTCAATGTGTTGTATTGGCCTAGTTTAATCATTGTCTCAGTGCTGTAAAAAATAATGCCTGTGAGTATACGCAATTTGTCCTTCAGATGTGGAAGAAATGCGTTGTGGGTGAGGAAAAAAACACCAAACCATGCCAGCTAATATCCCTACATTCTATCTCTTGTTAGCCACCGCTAAGCTGTTAGGCTTACACCATAAAACCAAGGGGGAAGATATGGCAGTATTTGATGGTGAACACATTCGGTTTAGCTTTAGCCAGCTAGGCAGTGCTTTTGGCAATGCAGTGAAACCCACTCCCCTCGACAATGGCCGGCTTCTAACATACAACGCCGCACTGGCTGATGAGCTTGGATTAACGACGGCAGACATTCACAGTGAAAGCTTTCGAGCGATTCTGTCTGCGGAGGCGCCGCTTGCGGGCCGCCAACCCTTTGCAATGAAATACACAGGGCACCAATTTGGTCAATATAACCCTGAACTCGGTGATGGCCGTGGGGTGTTATTGGGGGAGTGGCGTGATGATAAAGGCACACTCTGGGATTGGCATTTGAAAGGGGCGGGAAAAACTCCCTATAGCCGCCACGGCGATGGTCGAGCGGTATTGCGTTCGACACTCCGTGAGTATCTCGCTAGCGCCGCCATGAGGGGGCTCAACATCCCCACCACACAAGCATTAGCCATGGCCACCAGCGATACCCCGGTGATGCGCGAACGTATCGAGACCGCCGCAACGCTGCTTCGCGTTACCGAGAGCCACGTGCGTTTTGGCCATTTTGAGTACTTATTTTACAGCCGACAGCACGATGCGCTGCGCACTCTCGCTGATTATGTCATTGCACGCCACTTCCCTGAGCTTGCCGAGGCCGAGACGCCCTATGCCGCATTGCTACAGGAAATTGTCGAACGCACGGCAGAAATGATTGCCCAGTGGCAGGCAGTCGGCTTTAATCACGGGGTGATGAATACCGACAATATGTCGATTTTAGGCCAGACCTTCGACTATGGCCCCTATGCTTTTTTGGATGATTTCAATCCGAGTAATATTTGTAACCACACTGATTACACCGGGCGATATGCCTTTAATCAGCAACCGGCTATTGCGCTATGGAACCTCTCTGCGCTTGGCTACGCCTTTACGCCGCTGCTTGAAAGTGACGTGATTAACGACATTCTCGGCGGTTACGAGCATCATCTCCAAGTTGCTTATAGTCAGGTAATGCGCAATAAACTCGGGATCTCCGATGCCCAGAAAGGAGACAGTGAGTTGTTCAATGCCCTCTTTTCGTTGCTCGAGTCTCAACGTGTCGATTATACCCTGTTCTTTCATAGGCTCAGCCACATCACACAAGATGCGTTATTAAGCACAAAGACACTCAGCCAGTTTAACGACCTCGTAGCAGATGCTGACACATTAACGGCTTGGTTAAGCGAGTACCACCAACGGGTAGCGGCGCATGACGACAACACTCGCCTCACTTGCATGCGGGCCACCAACCCCAAATTTGTTTTACGTAATTATTTGGCCCAACAAGCAATCGAGGCGGCAGAACAAGGCGACATGCAGCCGACGCACGATTTAATGCGTGTTCTGGCTGACCCCTTTCGATCACACAGCGGCCTCGACCATCTTTCCAAACGCCCCAATGATGATGAGAAAGATTTGACGCTAAGCTGCTCATCCTAAAACATTGTGCGCCTCCGCCATTTATTTGGCCGAGGCGCACGCTGCCCAGCCAAGAGGGCATTCTAATAAGAAAAACCCAACAGATGTCACATTGATGCTTTCATGGGCGGCGTTTTTTGCTATCTTACTGGCTTCGCAACAGAATAAGATGTGAGGAAGGCTGTCCTCTATGCCCCTGAAAACCGATGAGCTTCGAACACGCGTGGTCGATACCATGCCCACGCCCGCAGAGGTGGAAGCTGCCCACCCCATCAGCGACAGTGTTGCTCACCATATCACCGCCGCTCGACAGGCGATCAGTCGCATTCTAAATGGCGACGATCAGCGGCTTCTCGTGATTGTTGGGCCCTGCTCCGTCCATGATCCCGATGCGGCCCGTGATTATGCGGAAAAACTTAAAACCCTGGCGGACAAATACACCGATCAATTATTGGTGGTGATGCGCACCTATTTTGAGAAACCACGTACTGTGGTTGGTTGGAAAGGTCTCATCAATGACCCGCACCTTGACGGTAGCGGAGACATACGTGCAGGGCTATTCACCGCACGAGAGCTACTGTTAGATATCAACAAAATGGGTCTCCCGACCGCCACTGAATTCCTAGACATGATCACGGGTCAGTACATTGCCGACTTGATCAGCTGGGGCGCGATTGGTGCCCGTACCACGGAGTCACAAATCCATCGCGAGATGGCCTCTGCGCTATCGAGCCCGGTAGGATTTAAAAATGGCACTGACGGTAACATCCGTATTGCGGTCGATGCCATTCGCGCAAGCAGAGAGTCACACCTTTTCTGCTCGCCCGATAAAAATGGCAGCATGACCATTTATCGCACCGCAGGCAACCCAGATGGGCATGTCATTTTGCGAGGCGGTCATCAACCGAACTATGGCGCCGACGATGTGAAAGCCGCTGCGCAAACGCTGAGCGATTTCAAATTGCCTCGCAAGCTTGTGATAGACTTCAGCCACGGTAACTGCCAAAAACAGCATCGCCGCCAACTGGATGTGTGTGCCGATGTGGCTGAACAGATCCGTCATGGCGAACAAGCGATTGCTGGCATCATGGCTGAGAGCTTCTTACAAGAAGGTAATCAAGCCATGGGTAACGTCCAATCACGTGTTTATGGCCAGTCGATCACTGACCCCTGTCTGGGTTGGGCCGATACCGAGCGCTTGCTTGCACAACTGGCTGATGCCGTCGCGGCGCGCAACAACTCATAATGACTGACGATTTATCGGCGTGACTGACTCATGCCCCAAGGCGTGACTGACTCATGCCCCAAGGCGTGACTGACTCATGCCCCAATTAGGAAAAGACTATGCCTTCATTTGATATTGTCTCTGAAATTGACAACGTTGAGCTAAAAAACGCAGTGGATAATGCCAACCGAGAGCTTGCAACTCGCTTCGACTTTCGGGGTGTCGAGGCCAGCTTCGAACTTGATAAAGAAACCGTGAAAGTAACAGCTGAAGCAGATTTTCAGGTTAACCAAATGATGGACATGTTACGCAGTAACCTCGCCAAGCGTGGCGTTGACGCACGCGCAATGGAAACCCAAGACATGGTCCACTCTGGCAAAACCTTTTATCAACAAGTGAAGTTTAAAAACGGTATTGAAACGCCTGTCGCCAAGAAGATCACCAAAGCGATTAAAGATGCCAAGATGAAAGTGCAAACCCAGATTCAAGGCGAGCAAGTCCGTGTCACCGGCAAAAAGCGTGATGATCTACAGGCCGTGATTCAATTAATCAAGGAAAGTGACTTTGAGCAGCCTTTCCAATTTGAAAACTTTCGCGACTAACCTAAAGCCCTTTTATCGATACAATAAAAAAACGGGCCTATTAGACTTAGGCCCGTTTTATCCGGCGGTACGTGTATCGCTAAGCGCTTTTTCGTGACAACACTCGCGCTGCGTTACTTGTACTTGCTTTTGATGGCCTCAAGCGTGCCATCTGCGGTCGCTTGGTCAATGCCCGCTTGTAGCTTTTCAATATAGCTGTCTGGCGTGTTGTTACTAAAGCTATAGTAGAGCTGAGACTCATCCAAGACATGAACCACTTCAAACTGGCTGGTATCAATATTGTTTTGGCTCATAATAAAGGCACTGACGTTTTCCTCGTAAGCCCACATATCGACACGGCCCGCCGCCAATTGTTTGGCGAGTAAATCCGCTTTTGGCGACAAGCGCAGCGCGTCTTCATCGACCCCCATTGAGCGTAACAAGTGCTCGCCGACGTCATCGCGTACAACGCCTACTTTATAATTGGCAAAGTCACTCGCATTGTCGATAGTGATCCCTTTGCTTTTAGGCGCCCAGACCACAATTTTAGTGTCTGTAATCGGCCCAACCCATTTAAATTTATCTTCCCGTTCATCCGTCCGTGTGGTTGAAAACAGTACCGTATTGGGCTCAGACAGTGTCGTGGCATAACCACGGGCCCATGGCTGAATTTTCACTTGATCTCGGCTCACCGGATCGCCCGCTGCTTCTGTCGCAGCTTCGAGAAAATCAACCGCAATCCCCTTTAATTCACCGCGCTCTTCATAGTTGAACGGCGGATACACCTCAGTGATGTAATCCAGTTCGCCTAAGTTTGCAGCGACTGTGGTGGTTGAAAAAACCAGCAAGCTGGCGGCAATGAGTGACTTCATTGGACTACCTCTTTTAACCTTCCATTAAACATGCCTAGCCAACATTATTATTATTAGCTCGTACCAATAGGGTAAGTGGCACCCAACAAGGCATGACCTTATCGCGATTCACTTACTACTTTTAGTGTAGTCAGCTTCCATATCCCGTGCGCAGTTTTGCTAGAGGTTGTGATCTAACTTCCGTTTTTTCTATACACAAGCGTTTGAATAAAAAGACAAAAAAGAGCCCTTCAGCGCTGATTACGAATTTAAACGCGCCCTCGTATGCCTCTGCCAAACCCGCACAATCAAGTAAAAAAGTTGAATTAGGTCACCATTCATGCCTAAACTTTGTCCCCAATTACAGCGTAGTTATGGGTTATCGCAGACCAACGCCGTTAAAGCGTTTCGCAAGGGATCATTTTTGCCACGAAGGCACCAGATAACGCCCAATACTCATCATCGACCTAATTAAAAGACAATATCGAGTCTGATCATTCATGAATAACCAAAAACGTCCTCTCTATATTCCCTATGCGGGACCGGCCTTGCTAGAAACACCATTGTTGAATAAAGGCAGCGCATTCAGCGTCGAAGAGCGTAAGTTTTTCAACCTCGAAGGCTTGCTGCCTGACGCCATCGAAACAATCGAAGAACAGACGGAGCGCGCTTATCAGCAATATCAACGTTTCGAGAACGATATCGACAAGCATATTTATCTACGCAACATCCAAGATACCAACGAAACGCTTTTTTACCGGTTGGTTTCCAATCACATCACCGAGATGATGCCTATCATCTATACCCCGACAGTAGGGGCAGCCTGTGAGAACTTCTCCAATATCTATCGTCGAGGCCGCGGGCTTTTCATTTCCTATCCTAACCGTGATCGCATTGATGATGTGCTCAACAACGCATCACGTCACAACGTCAAAGTGATTGTGGTCACCGATGGGGAGCGTATCCTAGGCTTGGGCGATCAAGGCATTGGCGGCATGGGCATCCCGATTGGTAAGTTATCGCTTTACACGGCTTGTGGCGGGATTAGTCCAGCCTACACACTCCCGATCGTGCTGGATGTCGGTACCAACAACCCACAACGTCTTTCCGATCCCATGTACATGGGCTGGCGTCACACCCGTATAAGTGGACAAGAGTACGATGCCTTTATTGAAGAGTTTATCCAAGCGGTGCAGCGTCGCTGGCCAGATGCCTTGATTCAATTTGAGGACTTTGCGCAAAAAAATGCTATGCCGATCCTGGAGCGCTATAAGGATCGCGTCTGCTGCTTTAATGACGATATTCAAGGCACCGCCGCGGTAACGGTTGGCTCCTTGATTGCGGCGTGTAAGGCGGCAGGTACCAAGCTCTCCGAACAACGCATCACATTTTTGGGCGCGGGATCAGCGGGCTGTGGTATTGCCGAAGCGATCATCGCGCAAATGGTCTCTGAAGGGATTTCCGACCAAGAAGCCCGCGCACGTGTCTACATGGTCGATCGCTGGGGACTGTTAATCGATGCCATGCCTAACTTACTCGACTTTCAGCAACGACTGGTGCAAAAGAGCGAGGCGCTCAGCCACTGGCAGTTAGAAGACAGTAACATTTCATTGCTCGATGTCGTGCGTAATGCGAAACCGACCGTGTTGGTCGGTGTCTCTGGCGCACCTGGATTATTTACCGAAGACGTGGTGAAAGAAATGTATGCCAATTGCCCACGTCCTATTGTTTTCCCTCTCTCTAACCCGACCAGCCGTGTAGAGGCGACGCCCTTTGATATTCTGCGCTGGACAGAGGGCCAAGCACTGGTTGCCACCGGCAGCCCGTTCGAGCCTGTCCGTTTAGACAATGGCAAGACCTTTCCTATTGCACAATGTAATAATAGCTACATTTTCCCAGGCATCGGGCTGGGCGTGTTAGCCGTCGCCGCCTCCCGGGTGACAGATGGCATGCTGATGGCCTCGTCACGTGCTTTAGCTGAGTGCTCGCCGTTAGCCAAGCGTGGCACAGGCGCCCTACTACCGTCGTTAGAAGATATCACTCAGGTATCAAAACGCATCGCGTTTGCGGTAGCAAAAGAAGCGATCACTGAGGGGGTGGCATCAGAACTGTCTGACGAGGCGCTTAAAAAGCGTATTGAAGAGAGCTTTTGGTCACCGCAATATCGTGCTTATAAACGGACCTCTTTTTAACGCGAACCTAACAGAAAAAAGCGTCTACTCAGGCGCTTTTTTTGCTACTATTCCATCTACTTGCCCGCACACGTAACCCCGAGTGCGGCTTAATGCTCGCAAAGGTAATAAACGCACCATGGCTCTCCAGCGCCTTTTTCGTCAGGCGATTTTCACATTGATTGGGTTTACTGTGGTCACCGCTATCGTGATGGCTGCCAGTGATATCGCGATCACAGTTAACGCCAAAGGCCGGGTTTATCAACACGCTGAGACGCTACCCGCTCGGCAAGTCGGCTTGGTTTTGGGAACCAGCAAGTACATTGGTAAAACCCCCAACCCCTATTACACCTACCGGATTGAAGCGGCGGAGTCGTTATACCATGCAGGTAAGATTCAGCACCTTTTGCTCAGTGGCGACAACGCGCACCGCTCGTATAATGAGCCCTGGACGATGAAGCGAGATTTACGTCAAGCAGGGATCCCAGAAGAGACAATTCACCTAGACTATGCTGGCTTTCGAACGCTGGACTCTGTTGTCCGTGCGAAAACCGTTTTCAGTTTGGCGCGCTACACCGTGATCAGCCAACAGTTTCATTGCGAGCGTGCGTTGTTTCTCGCCGATGTAAACAATATTGATGCTATTTGTTACGCCGTACCGAGTCCGCAAGGCTGGGCAGGGGTCAAAATTCGCGCTAGGGAAGTATTAGCGAGAACCAAAGCGGTACTTGATAGCTTTATTCTCAACGTCAAACCTAAGTTTACCGGCCCCAAAGAGCCAATCAGTGGCGTCTCAACGTCGAAGGACTAACCCCAGTATCGACCAGTGCCGACCCAATCACAATTTTCACATTACTTTAATCATTTGTTTAAAAACCTGCCTGCAATCGATTAACACACTGACTATTTAGGCGTATATTAGCCGTCGCTTGACGGCCAACTGCCACCCAAATGGCAGCAACCCTGTCCCTATCAAGCACCTAAAAACTCAAAGTAAAACATTATAAAAACACTCAATAACGTTTAAGAAAAGGACGCCCTATGGATGTGCAAACCCTTTCCTCCCGTGCGCCGGGGCTGGATAGAAAAGCGTGGATCTTGTTTGCTGACATTGCCCTGTTTTTCATCTTGTATAACACTCTGCCGTTTGAAACAGATGTCACAACCGGCCTGAGCCTACTGATATTCATTGCCGTGCTATGGCTGACTGAAGCGATTCATGTCAGCAT
The DNA here is from genome assembly GCF_001722105.1 of Salinivibrio sp. SS3. NCBI lineage: Bacteria > Pseudomonadati > Pseudomonadota > Gammaproteobacteria > Vibrionales > Vibrionaceae > Salinivibrio > Salinivibrio sp. SS3. The sequence continues at coordinate 103,354 of NZ_MEBQ01000023.1, forward strand.
CACCGCGATCCTGGTGCCCATTATGGCCGTCGCGCTTGGCGTGTTTGAAACACCCGCGGCGATGTCAAATTTTGCTAATCCCATCATTTTTCTCTTTCTCGGTGGCTTTGCCTTGGCAGCCGCGCTGCAGGCCCAAGGCCTCGATCAAGCCATCGCCAATAAAGTGCTCACGATTGCGCAGGGCAAAATGTCAGTGGCCGTGATGATGCTGTTTGGGGTCACCGCCGCCCTTTCCATGTGGATCAGTAACACCGCGACCACCGCCATGATGCTGCCATTGGTGTTAGGCATTTTACACAAGGTGAACAATCAAAAAGATCATGGCACTTATGTGTTTGTGCTCTTGGGTATTGCCTATTGCGCGAGCATCGGCGGCATAGCAACCATTGTCGGTAGTCCCCCTAATGCGATTGCAGCGGCTGAAGCCGGGCTTAGCTTCGCAGATTGGATGAAACTAGGCCTGCCTGTCACTCTGATATTGCTCCCCGTCGCGGTTATCGTCTTGTATGCACTTACCAAGCCGAACCTTAACCACCGTTTTGAAGCGGATCAGCGTGACTTCACCTGGAGCACACCTCGCGTGATCACGCTTGTGATTTTCGCACTGACCGTCAACGCTTGGATTTTCAGTAAACCATTGAATGCTATGCTCGGTGGCCTGAGCAAATTTGACACCATTGTGGCGTTATCCGCGATTGTCTTGCTGGGAGCGACGCGGGTTGTAAAATGGAAAGAAGTCGAAAAAACCGCTGATTGGGGCGTACTGTTACTCTTCGGCGGCGGAATTTGCTTGAGCAATGTGCTCAAAGCAACCGGTACGAGTTTGTTTCTCGCCAACCACCTGAGCAATGCACTGACAGGATCTGGGCTGTTTTTCACCATGCTAGGCGTGGTGGCATTCGTGATCTTCTTGACTGAGTTTGCGAGCAATACCGCCAGCGCCGCATTATTGGTACCGGTTTTTGCCACCATCGCCGAAGCATTGGGCGTGTCGCCAGTCGCACTTTCTGCGCTGATCGCGATTGCCGCGTCGTGTGCCTTTATGCTGCCCGTTGCCACGCCACCAAACGCCATTGTGTTTGGCTCAGGGCATATAGAGCAACGTGATATGATGCGTGTTGGCTTATATCTCAACATCGTTTGTATTGCGGTCTTGGCGATTTTCACTCGCCTATTCTGGTAATCACTCTCCCACTACCTGGTGTTTGCGCCAGGTAGTGTTTTTCACGCCTTATCGACCATCAAAATTGTTTCATCCGAGTTTCAGGTTTACACTAGCGCCACGCTAAACAACCCGTAACTAACTATGGCATTTGCAGAAATTACAGGCTGGGGGAAGTGTCTTCCGCCCGCGGTGTTGAGCAATGACGATCTCAGCACAATTTTAGAGACCAATGATGAATGGATTCGCTCACGCACAGGCATTGAAGCACGCCGAGTGAGTCATGTCGAAACCTCTGAGCTCGCCACTGTTGCCGCCCAACGCGCGTTAGCGGCAGCAGGAATTGAAGCAAGCCAGCTCGATCTGTTGATTGTAGCGACCTGCTCACCAGATACCCTGATCCCTAATATTGCCTCCAAAGTGCAAGGCAACTTGGGGGCACTTCGTGCTGCGGCATTTGATATGAATGCTGCTTGTACCGGTTTTTTATACGGGTTAGAGACCGCAACCAAGATGCTCCAAGCTGGCCATTATCAGCATGCACTCATTATCGGCGCAGAGCATTTAACCTGGTATTTGGATTGGAGCAAACGCGATACCGCCGTGCTATTTGGTGATGGTGCCGGCGCCGTCGTGGTAAGCAAAAGCGAGCAGGAAGTGGGGTTACTTGATGCACAACTTGGTTGCGACCCAGCAGGCCGTGACGTGTTAGCGATCCCCGCTTTCGGGACGGCAATGGATCGCTTCGACCCGGATAATGGCTATTTTGCGTTTGATTTTATCGGCCGTGATATTTTTAAACGTGCGGTCAAAGGCATGGGATCAGCGGCAAATCAGGTATTAACACGGAATCAGCTCAACGCCGACGGTATTGATCTGGTCGTGCCGCATCAAGCCAACAAACGGATTATCGAAACCTTATGTGAGCACGCTGGCATCGAGTTAGACAAGGCGTTTATTAATATCCAGCGCTATGGCAATACCTCAGCAGCCACCATCCCTATCGCCTTGTGCGAAGCGGTTGAGCAAGGGGCCGTTAAGCCACATAGCCAGCTGCTCACCGCGGCATTTGGCGCTGGCCTGACATGGGGCGCAGGATTAATCCGTTGGGGCGAGCGTACAACACCGATCGCCGAGTCTGATGCGGCGTTACCGCCAACGGACAAAACGGCACTTGAGTTACTCGACAACGCCATCCGCCATTGTCAGCATAAAAAACCAGAATAAAATCGCTCACACAAAGCCGACGTTCGTCGGCTTTGTTATTGGCATCAGGTTAAATGCAAGAAGGCAGCGCCACGCACCCCTCCCGCATCACCGTGCTGCGCTTTCACAATATCAGGGGCGTTAGCCGCAGACAACAGATGTGCCGGTAAGCGCTCAGGCATCGCTTGATACAGCTCATCAAAGTTAGAGAGACCGCCACCAAGCACGACCATGTCTGGATCAAACGCGGTTAACACGCCTCCCAGTGCCATGGCTAATACATCAAAAAAGCAGTCAACAAATGCCACCGCATCCGGCTCACCTTGGCGATACTGTTCGATGATTTCGATCGCTGGCAACGGCTGATAAAAGTGAGCATAAAGCTGTTCAAACCCACGCCCAGATAAATAATTGTCCAGGCAGCCTTTATTGCCACAGCCACAGTCAAACATCGGCGGGTTATCACCCAACCGTAACCAGGCATCAATCGGCATACGCATGTGCCCGACTTCGCCCGCCATTTGGTTTTTACCATTAATGACCTTGCCATTAATCACTAATCCACCACCGAAGCCGGTGCCCAAAATTAACCCTAGAACGGTTTTTGCCGATTGCGCTTGCACATCCCATGCTTCCGACAACGCAAAACAATTGGCGTCATTGCTAATCCGCACTTCTCGCCCCACACGTGCTTGTAAATCATCTCGCAAAGACTGTCCATTTGCCGCGGGAACATTGACCGTCAGCACCGTGCCATCTTCTGCTTGAGAGCCAGGGATACCAATACCAATGGTTCCTTTTTGCCCTAGCTCCGCATCATACTTTTCCACCAACCGCACTAATGTGTCGATTAAGGCAGGGTAATCTTGCGTTGGGGTTGGGTGACGCTCGGTCGCGACACGATTGAGTTGTTTATCGAAGGCACCAAATTCAATTTTCGTGCCGCCCACATCAAAGCCGTAATACATGGCTGAGCCACCTTAAATTGTCGTTATTTAACCAGATTATTCAGCAAATCAAGGCAAAAGTCCGTGATTTGCCCCAAGTTTCGTTGTTTTTCAACCAGACGTTTCACTCAGGTGTCGGAATTTTTCAGGTGTCGGCATTTTTCGCCAGCGTTTGGTCATCAAGCAAGCGTGTCAGCGCATTGTCTTCTGCAAGGTGTTGTTGTCGTTTGCCTGCTAAGTATCGCTCACGAAAGACATCGAACCATTGGTTTAAGTACTCTGCCGCCTTGCGCTCTTGATTCACGGCAAGCACTTCTGCAGCCACTTCTGCTGTTGCCAGTTGATTTTCACCGTGAGCATCGCGCACGCGATAACGAGATAATGCCTGAGGCTCGATACTTAAAACCGGAAAGTGATCAAGCCAAGGGCTTTTGCGAAAGATTTTTTTCGCCTCCCGCCAGGTGCCGTCAATGATGATAAATAGCGGCCGCTTCGCGTTGTCATGGAGACGTGCCGGTGAGGTCATGCGCGTCGGGGTCGTGTACTGAGCAGGAAAGACCACATACGGTTGAAAAGCTGAGCGGGATAACAACGCCAGCATGTCAGGATCAGGGTGCGTGCGAGACCAGATAAAGGCGTAGGTATCGGCCACGCAGTCAGCAATCAAACGTCCTGTGTTACTCGGTTTTAGTACCTCGTCGTCGTACATCAGTAACATGAACGCAGCATGGGTCTGGCGGGCGGCACGGTAATCACACACACAGAAATGACGAACTAACATACATGCTGAACAGCGGTCTACACCAGCGCCACGTGCGCGATAGGGACGCGTTGCACGTGCCAAACGGGCGGAGTAAAGCTGATGAATAGCGTGACGCGGAGCGGATGGGGACATGGTAAAATCTAAGGTTGTCAATGGGCCGTCTAGTATACCGACCTGAGCTTGGCTGTCAGTCTCGATCGCTCACAATCGTACAAGGGGTATACAGGCATTAGACGGTTACCGTCAGGGGGTCACTAGCGTAACTCGACCATGGCACCATCGAACAGGTTTTTCACCAGGGCAACGTACTCTTCGAGAAAGCCAACCTGCTCGGCGGTGACTGGTTGCTCCCAGCGACCCGCCAGCACTTCTTCCATATCTTCCACTACACGATCTGCCTCTCGCAATATGGTGAAGCGCAATGCAGACGAAAGCCCAGGATTTTGCTCGCAAATGGTCATAATGTTAGAGGCGACTAGATCGTGCACAATATCCGCAACGGTATCATCGCCAATGGCTTCACCCGGTTTTTCAAACACAGAGAGATTAAACGCAAAATGTTCGATCAGTGCTTGATACCCGTCTGAATCTACTACCATGATTACTTGTCCTTAGACTGTTCAACTATCGTTATTGTATCGTGCCCGTCGGCTATTTGCGCCTCTTGAAGGCGAAATTAGAAAGCGAGTCACGCTTCGCAGTGCTTAGCGTACTGTATACTATAAACTAACCATCGTACTATGACACGATGGCTGCTCTCACCGCCCCTCCCTTTCATTCTAGCTCGAGCAAGGAGAGAGCAGAGCGGCAAGGCCAAATCATACAAACGACTGACGCCAGTCTCTTTGCAGTATAGTCTGGCTTCACCGTGATGAAAGCAAACAACACAACGCGCAATTTAACACGGATCACGCCCAAATCAATCGTTGACAAGGATGTAGGAATCGTCATGAAGGTAAATCGCCCTCGCCCATTTGGTAAGAGTATCGTCAGCAAGATTGGGTTGATTATGACGTTCATCACCTTGATGGTGTTGGGCCTGTCAGTCTCGAGCTACATCATGCAAGATCGGGTTAACCGTGATGTCGGCCGCGCCACTCATCAAGAAATCCCGAGCGCGATCATCACCATGCGCATGCAACGGGCCGCCAGTGATATGAATGCCAGCATGCTCAAATATGTCATGGGCCGTCATGAATCGCTCGCCGTTTTTTTAGAAAGTCAGCAAGATTTTGAGCAATTACTGGCGCGCCTTCGTGAGGTAAAACCCGACGCAGAGCAGCGGCTTTCCTTGATCAGCCAGCTTTATGAGCGCTTCCAGCGTATCGCTCATCAAAAAGTCTTAACGGAGTTTGATCCCGTCGCTGAGCAATGGGCGCGTAAACAGGTGATGCGGCTATCCATTGATGTGGTTCGCCCTATCGATAACCTGATTGCCGAATTAAAGGCCTCACAAGCGTTGACACAGCCTGATAACCTTGCCGTGTTGCAATACCTTGATGAACTGGTGGATGAAAATGGCGATATGCTGACTGAGCTTAATCAGTATTTAGATGGGCGAAAAAGTAGCCGACAGCGCTTTATGGAGGATATGGCAACCTTTGAGCGCTATCTTTCCTTGACGCAGTTCGAGATCAATCACCCTGACTCACTCAACAAACTGTCGAGCATCCGCCACCATTTCACCAGTTTAAAGCGCAGTGGTATCGCTATTTTTAACAACTATCAACCCAGTGCCAAAGTCGCCGCCATGACCGCAGTGCGAACCTTGAGTGACCAAGAATACCAGGCGCTTGAGGATGCGCTCTCTACGTTCGCACAAGAGACAGGAAAAGTGGTAACTCGGTCTATGGTTGATTTACGTGCAATACTCCATTCCAATCAACTCAACCTCGGTTATTTACTGGTTTTTATCTTATTCGTCAGTGGCGCAATGTACTTTTATATCTATCGTACATTCACTTTGCCGATCGCACAGCTCGCCGACTCCATGCAGCGACTTGTGGCTGGCGACATGACGCCCCCGGCCCGCAATTTTCAAGATCGGACGGATGAAGTCGGCAAAATCGCTAATGGGTTAGTCATATTTCGCGCGCATATTATTTCTCGTAACCAAGCACGCGAACAGTTAATGGCCGAAAAAGAGCGCGCCGAAAGCGCATCACGTGCGAAAGCGCAATTTCTTGCGACCATGAGTCACGAAATCCGCACGCCAATGAATGGCGTGATTGGGATGCTCGATATGCTTCGTCGCTCGTCTTTAACGCCATCTCAATATAGCCTGACGAGTACGGTGCGTGAATCCGCCCTTTCTTTGCTCTCCATCATTAACGACATCCTCGACTTTTCTCGCACCGAGGCCGGAAAGCTGCAATTTGAACGCGTCACCTTTTCTTTGTCCGACACCGTAGAACAAGTGATGGACACCCTCAGCCATCAAGCCAACAAGCGAAAGGTGACACTGTCACTATTTATTAATCCTGACCTCCCCGAACAACTGGTGGGCGATCCCAACCGATTAAAACAGATACTGTATAATCTTGTTGGCAATGCGATTAAGTTCTCCGGCGGCCAGCATCGTCAACCCGGTTTTGTCGCTGTCAATATTGACGCGATGGATAACCAAGACGCGCAAAAAGCCCAGCTGGTGTTTACCATCACCGATAACGGCATCGGCATTGCGCCTGATAAAGTCGACACCATCTTTCAGCCATTCAGTCAGGCGGAGTCGTCGACCACCCGTGAGTTTGGTGGCTCTGGGCTTGGCTTAGCCATTTGTAAGAATATTATCGATCTCCTCGGCGGTGATATTGACATTGAGAGTGAGCAGGGAGTCGGCACACGGTTTACCGTGCGTATCGATTATACAGTGAACCCATTAGCAGAACCTGACGATTTACCGATTACTTGCGAGCAGGCGCAACAATTATCGGTTGAAGTGGATATTCCTCAAGACGCACTCAATCACGCAGTGTGCCGCTATCTGGCGCACTTGGGTATCGCTTATCACCATGGCTCAGCACCGTCTAAAGCAGAAAAGCAACCGACGAAGCACCGATTATTGATAACCACCCACACCGAGCCAAGCACATTAATCACTGAACGCGCTGTCGAGCATGTGATTGCCCTCAAACATACCTTATCGCTGGCAACCCACCCTGATAAACGCATTGTCGAGCTGTTTGCCTCGCCATTAACCTATCGTCGTCTGGTCCACGGTCTACGCGTCTGCCTTGGCCTTGAGAGCCCTGATATCAGTATGTTAGCGGAATCTGACGCAATGCTTCCTCTTCCCGACGAGGCAGACGCCAAAACATGCGAGCCGGAACGCACTCGTGGATGTATTTTAGTGGCAGAAGACAACCCCACTAACCAACAGGTGCTGACTCAGCAACTCCATTACCTCGGCTATGAGGTGGTGATGGCGGATGATGGTAACCAGGCACTCGCGGCATATCAGAACCATCAGGTAGATCTTGTCCTCACCGACTGCCATATGCCCAACAAGGATGGTTATGCGCTCACCGCCGCTTTACGCGAGATCCAAGGTGCATCCGGTTGGGTGCCTATTATCGCCATTACCGCCAATGCGCTCAGTGGTGAACAAGCGCGGTGTTTTGAGGCAGGCATGGACGATTACATTACCAAGCCCATTGAGCTGGATCCGCTTGACGAACGCTTAACCTATTGGATTAACCGTCCTCACACCACGACAAGGTCGACGCCCCCCCCTGTGACAGCCAGCGCCGAAGAGCCACATGTACTTGATCCAACGGTGGTTGAGCGCTTATATGGCGGGCAGCAACAGGCCTATCAAGATATTGTCGATGTTTTCCTTAAACGTAGCGTCCCTAGCCTACGCGCCCTCGCGCACTCGCAACCGCCTTTTGAACATTGGCAAGCATTAAAAGAGGCCGCACACAAACAAAAATCTGCCGCAGGCAGTATTGGTGCAACAGCCCTTCATCAAGCCTGCCTTGAGGCCGAGCAAGCCGCTAACCAGCAGCAAACAGAGGGACTCATTCAGGCACTAACTCGTATCAACACCGCACTGGATCAGTTGCTAGCGGTACTACCTCGCGCCTCTCAATGATCGAATAGGCGCAATCACAGACGGATGAATGTGATCCCTTATCCGGATATCCAGAAAATCGGTGTACAAATTGCGCAATCCAGTGCCACACTGACAGTAAGTGTTATCAACCATGACGGTAGTGAATAATGAGAAAAACCAAAGTAGTCACCTCCGAGGACATTCTGCTCAAACTGTGTCAGTCCGCCACGGCAGTATTAACCAAAGCGACTGACTCTCCCGTGCACCATGCTGCGATGGTACAAAAGATTGCCAAAACCAGTCTCAAGCCTGACCTCGGCTGTTTTGTACTGTTTGATGGTGGCTTCTCTGGGCTTGTTGTGATCAACTTTTCCTCCGCCGCGGCGTTAGAAATCTACCGCAATTACATGCAGCATATGGGGATCCCCGAAGAAGAGTTGGCCAGCTTACACACCGCAGATGAAGTGGGTGATGTGCTCGGTGAACTCATGAACCAGATTATTGGCGATTTCACCGGCAAGATTAAGCGCTCAATCCAAACCTCGATCACCCAAAACCAACCGAAGATGATGGCGGTTAACAAAAATCTTACCGTGTCAGTGGATAGCAACATCGACAAGCCACAGGCGCGCCGCGTGAGCTTTACCACTGAGCACAACAATATCTTCTATCTTGAGCTTGCCATGGAACGTACCGAATTTATCCAGCTTCAAGACTTTGAAGAAGGGGAAGAAGTTGATCCTGATTCCATTCTGGAAGCAGAAACGGTTCGCCAATTAGAAGAAAAATCTAACGACAAAAACGATAAAAAAGACAGCGGAAGCAACGACTTACTTGATGAGCTAGGGATTTAACGTCTCCCTCTTTTGACTTTCGCTAAGACAGAAACACGAGTGACTCGCGAGTTATCATAGCCTCTCGGCAACGATCCGAGTGGCTTGTGTTTTCTTTTCGTCCACTGACTTTTTTCTTGCTAATTATTAAGATAATTCAACGAGCGAAGCAATTCACAGTTATATGTGCCCAATGTGATTCGTTTCATATAAGTTAAAACCTTGATCGCACTTGATAGATATCGTGGCCGTCGTTCCCCCACCTCTCACCGTCATAACGCCTTATCACTACCCACTTTTTTTTAGTAGGTGAATAATGCCGCATCATTTAGACTGCGCGGCATAATCAAAAGGCTGGCAACGATCAGCCAAATACCCTACTGGGCACCCTGCCCACCCACTATCATTCGTGAAAAAGGTCGATTCATGAGTCCAGAAAGCTACCTACTCGATTGGCAAACCAGTCAAACTCACTCTGAAACCATGTATCCGCTGCTTAGCCAGCTTTATCGCCAAAAAGGCGTCGAAATCCAACTGTTCGGTCGTCAACTGATCAATGCGAGTACCATTGATATCATTAAGGCACACCGCGTGGCGCGTCGCTATACGGGGGGCACCTTATCGCCCAGCCAGACGTTGCCATTAATCGAAGTGATGGCTGAATTGGATCTTGCTCCCAGTAAAATCGATATCGGTCAGCTCGCCTGGACATACTGGCAACAGCATGACAGTGAAAATGGCATTCCTGATTTTCTTCATAGCCAGCTTGGGCATTTGCTAGGGACAGGCAACGGTGTTGATCCGAAAGACGTGGTACTGTATGGCTTTGGTCGTATCGGTCGCTTACTCGCACGCTTACTGATTGAAAAAAGCGGTCCTGGCTACCCCTTACGTTTACGCGCTATCGTGGTGCGTGGCGGAAAAGAAGGCGACCTGGAAAAGCGCGCCAGCCTGCTGCGTCGCGACTCTGTTCACGGCCCGTTCAATGGCAGCATTACCGTTGATGAGTCGCGCAACGCGTTGATCGCCAATGGTAATTTCATCCAAGTCATTTATGCCAATAACCCAACGGACGTCGATTACACCCAATTCGGTATTCATGACGCATTGGTGGTCGATAACACAGGTATGTGGCGGGATGAAGAAGGCCTGAGTCAACACCTTGACAGCAAAGGCGCTAAGAAAGTCCTTCTCACCGCGCCGGGCAAAGGCGATCTTAAAAATGTGGTATTCGGTGTCAATCATGACGTGATTAACGACGATGATCGAATTATCTCTGCCGCTAGCTGCACCACCAACGCCATTACCCCGGTGCTCAAAGCCATGCACGATAAATTTGGTATTGATGGCGGACACATTGAGACTGTTCACTCGTTTACCAATGATCAAAACCTGATTGATAACTATCACAAAGGCGATCGCCGTGGCCGCTCTGCGTCTTTGAATATGGTACTCACGTCTACCGGTGCCGCGAGTGCTGTTGCCAAAGCACTGCCTGAGCTTAAAGGTAAATTAACCGGTAACTCAGTGCGTGTGCCCACGCCCAACGTCTCTATGGCTATTGCTAACCTGAATTTAGATAACCCCACTCACAAGGATGAAATCAACGCCTATTTACAAGACGTCGCTTTGTACTCGCCGCTATCGGGGCAAATTGATTTTACTCAGTCGACCGAATTAGTATCGAGTGATTTGGTGGGATCACGCTTTGCCGGTGTGGTGGATAGCCAAGCAACCATCGCCGAGGGCAACCGTTGCGTGCTGTACATTTGGTACGACAACGAGTTCGGCTATAGCTGTCAGGTAGTACACTGTATGGAGCAAATGATGGGAGTGCGCTATCCCATGGTTCCAGCGCCAGAAGCACTTTCTTAAGACATCCAAAACGAAAAGGCCCGAATGGGCCTTCAGATTGCTGACGAACCCCGCCTTTTTAGGCGGGGTTCTTTTTGATAAGCGGCCGTAGGCCGCGATCGCGATATTTTTTGTTAGAGAGTGGTCGTTACCGACCAACGCCTAAATTGGCGGATAGAAGCCAGTATTTGCCTTATATCCGCCATGTTAAAGCCACATTTTCTTAGATAGCTCACCACTAACGCTATCTTCTTGATGTTTGGAGCCGCCGCCGCCAGCCAGCATTGCATTTGCACATTTGCAAGCCCTCGGAAGCGTGCGTAGCGATGTCCATGATGCTGCTTAGCGTCGGCGAAGCTTCGCTCCACAGTCTCACTTCGTCGCTTGTATATCTTTTTGCCATAACGAGACAGTCGCATTTCATTGGCACGCTCGACTGCATCATTGTAAAGATGACGCGTGATGACCTTTTGCATGGTCTTACTTTGCGTACAGTCGTTTCTAACCGGACAGAACGCACACTGCTTTGGGTCTGAGTGATAAGTACGATAGCCGGCTCTTGTGGTTGTTTTATAGATAAGCGTTTGCCCTTTGGGGCAGCGATATGTGTCGGTTTTCTTATCGTATGTGAAGTGTTTTTTCTTGAACGTATTCTTCGTTCGAGAAGGGCGACGATAGCCGAATACGCCAAGAATGCTGCGACGCTCTAAGGATTCGGCAACCGGTGCCGTGAAGTAGCCAGCATCGATGCCCACGGCAATAGGATTGAGGTTAAATTGCGTGAGTGTGTGGTCAAGGCGACGGATATACGGTTGTGAGTCGTTGACATTCCCTGGGGTTGTATACGTATCGACGATGATACCGTGCTTACCATCAACGGTCCTATGGTCAAGATAGAAGAAGCCTTGGGGCTTATTATCTCTGGTCATAAAACCACTTTCAGGGTCAGTCGTACTCACTTTTGTGTTTTTGACGTCCGTTTTTAATGGCGCGTCCTTGAACGGCTTTTTTCCTTCTGCTTTGCGGTCACAGGCGATGTCTTCATCCAACATCTCTAGGTAAGCGCCGGCGCTCACCGGGCGCAGTTTATTCACATGCTTATTTTTGTTCGCACTGGCTTTAAGGTGTGTGCTATCGGTATACAGCTCTTGCCCTGCGACTAAGCCCTTCTCCATGGCTTGAACCACAATATGGTTGAATATGCGTTCGAAGACATTCGTGCCATTAAAGCGACGAATACGATTTTGGCTCAGCGTGGACGCATGGATGACCTTCTCTGTCAGCGACATACGCAAGAACCAACGATAAGCAACGTTGACTTCAATTTCTTTAACAAGCTGGCGCTCGCTTTTGATGCCGAAGAGGTAGCCAAGCAGGATGATTTTAAATAAGCGAACGGGGTCAACGGGTGGACGGCCATTATCTTTGCAATAAAGGTGGGCGACTTCATCTCGAATAAACTCGAAGTCGATGGCACGGTCGATTTTACGAACAAGATGGTCTTTGGGAACAAGTTGTTCCATCGTCACCATTTCAAGTTCATATTGGTGTGGAGAAGGTTCTTGAAGCATACCGGAGCATCCCTATTGCGACACTCCTATTAGATCAAAGGTCTAGCTCGAAAGCTAGACCTTTGTCAGCAGTCTGAAGGCCCGAATGGGCCTTTTTTATTGCGTGTTAACGACTCAATATAAGGTTAGGATTGCTCGGCCGCCGTCAACGGTGAGGGTTGGCTGACGGGCTTAAGCACCGCATATACCAGACCAGTTACTAGCGTACCTGCAGCAATGGCTGCCAGATACATAAACACAGGGCTGATGGCATTGGGGATTAACAACACGAAGAGGCCACCGTGTGGTGCCATCAATTTTGCCCCAATCAACATAGAGATTGCGCCTGTCAGCGCACCACCTGCGATGCAAGATGGGATCACTCGCATTGGGTCTTTAGCCGCAAAGGGAATCGCCCCTTCCGAGATAAAACATAGCCCGAGCACAAACGATGCTTTACCCGCCTCTTGCTCGGCATCATTAAATTTACGCTTGGCTAAGAAGGTTGATAGTCCCATCCCTAGCGCCGGCACCATACCGGCCGCCATGATCGCTGCCATCGGCATATAGGTACCACTCTCAATCAGGCCGACGCCAAAGGTATACGCCGCTTTGTTGACCGGACCGCCAAGGTCGAAACACATCATCGCACCCAATACCACGCCTAGGATTACTGCGTTCGTTGAGTTCATCCCCTGCAAGAAGCTGGTCAGGCTTTCCATGGCGACAGAGACAGGCCCGCCCACGACATAGATCATCACCAAACCGGTAAACAAACTGGCTAATAAAGGGATCACGAGAATGGGTTTAAGGGCTTCCATTGAAGCCGGCAAGCTGACTTTATCTGCCACAAACTTAGCACTGTAGCCGGCGATAAACCCCGCCAGTATGCCCCCTAAAAACCCAGCGCCGGTGGACGCGGCGAGCATGCCACCAATCAAGCCTGGTGCCAGACCCGGGCGATCCGCAATTGAGAAGGCAATAAACCCGGCCAGTACCGGTACCATCAGCGCGAACGCACTACCACCACCAATTTCCATCAGTGCGGCTGCAAGTGTTCCCTCCTCTTTAAAAGCTTCAATCCCGAATACAAATGAGAGCGCAATAGCTAAGCCACCGGCCACAACCAGTGGTAACATATGTGATACGCCTGTCATCAAGTGCTTATAGACACCGGTACGTTCGCCTTGGTTAGCACTGGCGTTCGATGAACTCGCTTGCGTTGTTTGGTAGACCTCAGCGTTAGCAAGCGCATCATCGAGCGTCTGCGATGCTTTTTTCAGCGCCATGCCCGTACTGGTTTTATATAAACGTTTACCCGCAAATCGGCTCAAATCAACCTCAATATCTGCGGCGATAAACACGAGATCCGCGGCTTCAATTTCCTGATCTGTTAATGCATTTTTCGCACCTACCGAGCCACGTGTCTCAATTTTGACCTGATAACCTTTCGCTTTAGCCGCTTCTTCAACCGCTTCCGCCGCCATAAAGGTATGCGCAACACCGGTAGGACACGCCGTAATACCCACGATGCTGACGGTGCTGCTCTCGCTTTGCGTCTGCGCGTGATACGGCTGTGCATGATTCGCGGCGGCATCCAATACCGCTTGGGTATCGGCCATCACTTCATTCAAGCTTGCTTGATAGACAGGCTTGCCGTTAAAGCGAGCCGACTCTTTTGGCTCACCGACCAAGAGAACACGGTCAGCGTTTTCAATATCAGCAGTCGATACCGCCTGTGTTGGTTGCACACTAGACTGACACTCGATCTGTGCCGTCCATCCTTTTACCTCGGCAGCCTTTTCTAACAAGCCCGCCGCGATAACGGTATTGGCGACGCCACTTGGGCACGCCGTCACAATCACCAGATTCATACCTTTTACCCCACTCATGGATTGGTTTTATTCCGCGTGCACTGACAGCTCAACAGGCGACACGCTGATTTTTTCGATTAATTGGTTCACGTCTTCATCATTGCGCACCCCGACCCCCACTTGGGTAACCGCGAGCGCAGAGATAGCGACCGCGCGACACAGCGCCGCTTCTTTGCTGAGGCCGGTCTGGCATCCTGATACCAGCCCTGCCACTAAAGAATCCCCGGCCCCAACGGTACTCACCACCGATTGCGCCGGTGCCACAGCCTTAAGCCAGCCTTCCTTATCGCGCCAGAGCACCCCGTCTACGCCGCGAGAAATAACCACATTCGCGATCCCTTGGTTAAACAATTGCTCGCCGCGCGCCAGCAACACGGCTTGCTCATTACTGATGGGCGCGTTGAGGCATTGCGCCAGTTCTGCTTCATTAGGCTTTACCAACCAAGGTGTTGCCTCAACGGCGGCGCGTAAGGCGTGCTGGCTGGTATCGACAACCACTTTTTTCCCTGCATCGCGCAAGGTGGTGATCCAAGTGGTCAACTGCTCGGTCGAGACACCAGGTGGCAAACTGCCCGCTAGCACGATCCACTCATGGTGCTCAGCCAGACTGAGCAAGCGTGCCGTCAATGCCTCAATATCGGCCTGTTCAACCGCCATACCAGGAAAATTCAAATCAGTGACACGTCCCGCTTTTTCAACCAGCTTGACGTTGGTGCGGCTAACGCCCGGCACACGCAAAAAGTGATCGGCAATGCCGTGCTCGGTAAAAAGGTGAGCAAACGGGTCTTGGTTATCTGCACCAAGAAAGCCTGACGCCGCGACCGTCGCGCCCAAATCCGTTAAGACACGTGCGACATTGACGCCTTTTCCCGCCGGGTGCAGTGTATAGTTTTGCACCAAATTGACATCACCAGGCTGCAACGCACTGACTGAGCCTGTCATGTCGAGTGCGGGATTGAAGGTTACGGTCAGAATGGCACTCATGCGTTCTCTCCCAACCCATCTTTAATGGCATCACCCAGAGCCGCAATCGCTTGTTCGGCGTCGCTTCCTTGGGCGGAAAACTGTAACTGGTGCCCATGTTTCACCCCAAGCGCGATCACTTTCATCAAGCTTTTTGCGTTAACAGGCGCAGACTGGGTGGACGCGTTGGCAACCTGTATATCAGCACTGAATTTTTTCGCTGTATTGACCAACATCGCCCCAGGACGAGCGTGCAAACCATGCGCATTCGTCACCGTATACAGGCCTGTTGACCCCTCTGCGGTGAGCGCTTCAGACGGCGCCTCTGTATGAGGTTGTTCGGGGGCGGGTTCAGCAGACAACGCATCAACCAGCGCTTGTGGCGAGTAACGGCCGGATGCCGCCAGTTGTTTATCAAGCTTCCATTGCATCAAAGTATTAAGCACAGGAAGATGCGCACGGTTGTTGGCTGCGACACACCAAAGCGCACTGACCGACTGGGATTGGTGAGACAGTGACGTCGCGGGCATGACCACCGACATCCCGGTCTGCAGTACACCGTCTCCCACACCGAGCAACCAATGCCCTTCACCAAGGTGCACCGGCTGGCCCGCGACAGCGTGGCTGACGCCATCGCTATTTAAACAATGATGGTTTTTGAGCAACCCCGCGCCCACGGCTTGCAAGGTAGTGATATCTGACGCTGGAAAGCCGGTTAACACCATGTCGCTGCTAAACGTGAAGGCCTGAGTATCGGCCGTTTGCCCATTGAGTAAGGTAACCAGTTGTTCTGATCCCGATATCGTTTTTAATTGTTGCTCGATGCCGTCTTGTGACAGCACACGCGTCAACTGACGTAAGATACTCAAGTGTTCGTCTGATTTGGCGGCGATACCAATGGCCACGTAAGCGAGGTTTCCCTCTCCCCAGTCAACCCCCTGGGGAAAATGAAACACTTGTACCCCTGTTTGTTTAACTTGATCGCGGGTATCCGTTGTGCCATGCGGGATGGCAATACCGTTGCCCAGATAGGTACTGGTTTGGGCTTCACGCGCCAGCATTCCGTCTTGATAGCCCGCTTCAACTAGCCCTTTTTGGGTGAGTGCTGCGGCCATGGCTTTGATAGCCTCGTGCTTAGACGCCGCGTGTTGCTGCATATGAATATCGTGTGCGTTGAGTGCCAACATGAGGTCATTCCTCTTTTTTCAGTGCCGCGGCACGGGTTGATGTTGTCGTCGGCCACATCAGTATCACTAAGACATGGCGGACATATTGGTTGGTCGCAAGTCACCGTTCATTGGCAGTGTTCGTGTTTGACTTGCCACATTCGCTTTACCTAAAAACTGAAACGATTCAGCTTTTAGGTAAAGCGATAGAAATTGCTCCCCGCGTTTGGTCAATCTCTTCCACTTATAAGCGCTGGAAGAGATAAGCCGCATCGTCGTTCCAGCGTCTTGAGATCAGCCGCCAATAATTGACACAAGCTGAAACCTTTCAGCTTTAAGGCTGAATCGTTTTAGCTTATAATGCAAATAAATTATGGATCTGAAGTGCGTAAACTTTGATCGCATTCACAAAGCCATCAATAACGATCGGCCTACTTAAGGATCGCTTTATGAAGCTTGATGAAATTGCCCGTCTTGCCGGTGTATCACGCACAACGGCCAGTTATGTGATTAATGGCAAAGCCGACCGTTATCGGATCAGTGAAAAAACGCGAGCACGCGTGATGGCGGTGGTCGAACAACACAATTATCAGCCGAACCGCGCCGCCACCGCCTTGCGTGCAGGCACCACACAAACGCTGGGGTTGGTCGTGCCTGACTTAGCGAACACCAGTTACGCCACGTTGGCAAAACTCTTCGAACGAAAAGCCCACGATCAAGGCTATCAGGTTATTATCACGGGCTCTGATGACGACCCAGAACGAGAAAAAATAGTGGCTGAAACCCTCGTCTCCAGGAAAATTGATGCGTTAATCGTGGCCTCTTGTTTGCCTGCAGATAATACCTTCTACCCCAAATTACAACAGCAAGGCACTCCCATCGTTGCCATTGACCGTGGGCTGGATGCCAACCAATTCGCGAATGTGCTGAGTGATGATGAAAAAGGCGCTTACCAGCTCACCGAGATGTTAATTGCCCCAACGGATGTCTATCAAGCAGGACTGATTGGTGCCGTCCCCTCGCTGGCCATCTCACAAGACAGGGAGAACGGCTTTCGTGGTGCGTTAGCGGCACAAGGCGTAGATGGACAAGTGCGTTACGGTCAAGCTTTCAGCCGTACAGAGGGGCAAAGGCTGATGACAGAGTGGATTGAAGCCGGTGACTTACCCGATGCCTTACTCACCACCTCCTTCACGCTTTGTGAAGGAATACTGGACGCCATCCGGCAAACAGGGATCGCCCCCACCGCACTGTATTTTGCCACTTTTGGGGATAGCCGCATCCTCGATTTTCTTCCTTTTGGGGTGCAGTCTCTCCCTCAACAGTTTGAAGCGATTAGTGACGCGGCACTCAGTCTCGCGGTGTCGGCCGCACAAGGAGACAATCAGCCTGGGGTTATCACGGTTGAACGCCAACCCATTTGGCGCCCCCATCAAACGCAAGCTTGGGTCGGACTGGGTTAATAGCCTGTCGCTTCCATAAAGCCACGGCCTGTGGCACTGCCATGCACTTCCACAGGCCCTTCCCAATAGGGAAAACTCAAATCCATCCAGCTTTGTGGATTAAGCGGTTGCGTAGTCAGGCTAATGCCCTCACTGGGTACTTTGATCTGCCAACGGACCGGCAAGTTAGCGCCCTCCGCCATCTTGGCATGACTGATTGGTAGCATACGAATATCATCCTGACTCAGCGTCACGACTTGGCCATCAGGATACAGTAAGGATCCAAACATAAACGGCTCCTTGCCGCGTATTTGGGTAACCATTAACGCACGGCCATCATCTAAGTTAAGCCCGAACCAATCCCATCCCGTTTGTTCGGCGGCCATCGCGCCGCTCGACCATTCCTTGTCAAACCAGCCTTTGCCTGTCACAGGGATGGTTTCACCTTCAATGGTTAGCGCACCCTTGATGGTTAGCTGTGGCAAAGAAAAATAATACGAGGCCGACGGTTGACTGGCATGACGGACACTGTATCCCCCTTCACCGTGCTTGACCTGGTGTCCATTCTCTCGCACCTCCAACGTAAAGCCGACTGGCTTACCTTGCGCAGGCCATATCGCACGCACACGGGCGGGAAAAGGTTGTTGACCGCCCTGCCATTGCCAGTCGTCTAACCAAGCCTGAAAAGGTGACAGCGTCACTCCTGCTTGATCAATCCCGCCACGGGCAAAGCGCTCCGACTCCCATTGTTTATCATCGCTCGTGATCGCGACATGCGCCATATACAGCTGCTGACTCGCCCATCCTTCTTTGCGATCCGGAGCTAACGCGCGGCGAAACAATGTCCATTGCACGCCATACGCTTGTCCATTAGCGTCGGTTAAGGTCGCGGTCAAATACCACCATTCAGTAGCAAAATCTGAGTGTGCCGCCATGTCTTGGGGATAGGTAGGCGTGTGGTCTGGGGTTACAGAGGCAAAGCCACTTTGCGAACCAAAAACGGCAAAATTTCCACGGGTATCAGGAGACGATGACGGCGGCTGACCCCACCATACCAGTGCGCCGAGCGCGATGATCACTCCGCCTCCTAACAATGAACGTATCATTTTCCGCTTCCATCGCTGAATCACTTCACTGCCTCTTTTTTACTGCGCATCACGCAACGACGCCGCCGCGGTGCGTTTTAGCATGCGATAAACAGGCCAAGCCCCTGCGACCATAAGCGCCAACATGGACAGCCCGATGGTGGTGGCATAGCTTATCGGGAAGAAGCTCATGGTCATGGTCCACCCAAACGATGCTTTCAGGACAACATGGATCAACATACCCGCCAGCACAAGCCCCAACGGGATAGCAATCAGCGCACTGGTGAGACCAAGCAGCACCAATTGCCCTCCCCCGAGCGCGATAAGCTCACGCCCTGACAGACCAAGGTAACGTAGCAAGCTATATTGCCGTTGGCGCGACAGCTCGGTCGCCAAG
Source organism: Salinivibrio sp. SS3 (assembly GCF_001722105.1). Lineage (NCBI taxonomy): Bacteria > Pseudomonadati > Pseudomonadota > Gammaproteobacteria > Vibrionales > Vibrionaceae > Salinivibrio > Salinivibrio sp. SS3. The sequence goes on from NZ_MEBQ01000023.1 coordinate 122,650, forward strand.
GTAGAAAAGAACAACCCACATATCGCGACAATCAACATCAGTGCACACAAGCTTTCCGTCACGGTAAAGGTACGATCAAAGATACGCATTGCATAACGCATAATATCCGCTTGGTTTTGCACCTGCCCAGTGGTCAGCGAAAAACGGTGATTGATGCGATCAACAAACTGCTCGGTTTGCGTGTCCTGATTGAGGACCACCGCCAGCGATGATCGGCCCTGCTTTAGCCATTGTCCCGCATCACTGCGGGTAGACACTACTAGCTGGCCATAGGGGTTGCCATAATCGTAATAAATCCCAGCAACCTGCCAGTGCTCGCCCATTGGGGCGGGAAGATTGATGCTCTCTCCCACGCCAACGCCAAATTTAGCCGCTAACGCTTCACTGAGTAATACCGTGCGCGCTTGATGTAATTGCGCCCAGTAATCAGGTTGGGACGCCTTCATCGCTAACGTTTGCTTCTCAGACATACGGTTGCCTACCGACAGCACTTCAAGCCGCCCTTGGTTTGTCGTCAGCTCACGCCGATACGTGGTCCAAAATTGCGCCACGTCTTTATTTTTTACCAACCATGTTTCCATCTCCGCGAGAGCAGCATGGCTCGGCCTAACATAAACGTCCGCTGCCAAGCGTTGTTGCAGCCAAGTCTCAGTGCTGGTGCGAAAGCTACCGACCATGGTTTCCATACCAATATGTGCCGAAACCGCGAGCATAAACGCCATCGCCGCCACACCACGGTAACTTAAACTTGCCGCGGCATCGGTGAAAAACCATCGCCATCGCGCGCCCGCATACACTGCTGCACTGGTATGAAACAGCCAGCCACACAAATAAGGCAGCGCTAAAGCGGCACTTAGCATGGTAAAGGCAATCAAGGTAAACCCTTGCCATTGACTGGTCTCCCAATACGACACGCCCCACGCCGCCACGCCAAGCAACACCGCTAAAATAGCCTGTACGGCATATTCTCGATGTGTACCACGCATCAGGGTCATCCGTTGCGATAAGCGCCCCGGGGAGGTGTTGACTAAGCGCACCAGAGGCCAAGCGGACGCCATCGCCGCCCCTAAAATAGCAAGCAGTAAACTGTAGAGCCCCCATTGCCACTGCCAATGCATCACTAAATTAATGTCTGCGCCGTACAAATCAGACAAGGTCGTGGCGACCGCGGGAAGTAATTGATTGGCAAGTAACATACCCAGGACGTTGCCACTAACCACGCCGAGTAGCACCCAAAGCAACAACTCTGTTGACATGACAGCTGAGAGTTGGCGTCCATCAACGCCAAGCTGCCGCAAGGTTCCGACCAAGGGCTGACGCTGAGTCATGGAAAGGGAAATCGCCTGATAAAAAATAAACAAACCCACCACAAAAGCCAATAACCCCATCGCGAGCAAATTTAAGTGAAAAGCACGGGTGAGTGGGCCAAGTTGGGTTGATTGGGTTTTGGTCAACGTCAAGGCTGAGGGTAACGCTTCGCGAATCGTTTGTCGCTCCGCTTGAGACAAATCGCCGCATAACACCTCGGTAAACCCAGTACGCGCAGAGAGATGACGCAGTAGCGCCATATCAGCCACCAAGTAAGTGCCCATACTCAGCGCATCATTATCGATAATACGTAAAGGGCCGATCGGCGGGTAATCTAGCAAATCAATCATTTGCCCCTCTTCCCAGCCTTTATGTTCAGCCATGGCCTCTCCCACATAGACAGGATATGGCATTGAGATCGCATCCATAGGGGACAATGAAGGGGCTTCATCGGCTCGCTGATTGGCGATAAATGGCAGCATCGCGATTGTATCCACCCCCATCAGATGGATGTCACTAAGTGACGGTGTCACAACATCGAGACGATCAATCGGCACACATTGGGTTAAGCCTTGATGGCGCAAGCCAATGTAAAAGGCATGCGGCACGCGTTGTGTTCGCTCGGTATGATGAATGCTAAAAGGGTAAGGGTTGCTAAAAAGCTGTTCACCTTGGCGATAGCTTTGCTGCGCATGTTGGTTTATCGATAACACGCCAACCAGCAAAGAGACACCCAGGGTTAACCCAAGCCAGACGAGAAAGACTTGAAACGGATGGCGACGATAATGCCCCCATAAAGCGCTAGCGACGGGCCCGAACACTGAGCACGCCTCCTTGTAGCCCTACACTACCTTGCAAATAGCTAGCCACGGTATCACTGTGTGTCACCAGCAGCAGTCCAGCCTCCTGCTGACTGGTTAGTGTGATAAGCAGACGCATCACCGCGTCCGCATTGCGCTCATCCAAACTCCCCGTTGGCTCATCGGCAAGTAGCAGTTTGGGCGACATATATAACGCGCGTGCGATGGCGGCGCGCTGCTGCTGACCACCAGACACCTCTTCTGGGTAACGATTGAGCAACGGCATTAAATCAAGCTGAGAAACAATTTGTCGCCACAGACAACTGTCTTCTTTCAAGCCTTTTAGTTGACGACAGAAACGAATGTTATCCGCAATAGAGAGGGTGGGAAGCAGATTAAATTGCTGGAAGATCAAGCCGATGTTTTGGCGTCGAAACTGCGTGCGTGCCCCCTCGCTCAATCGATGGAGCGGGGTATCGTCAAACCAGATCTCACCGCTATCGGGTTTATCCAGTCCCGCAATCACATTTAACAAGGTACTTTTACCCGACCCACTCTCGCCCATCAACGCCAGTTGACTGGTCGACGACAGCGACATCGCGGCGCCTTGCAGCACAGGATGGAAGTCGCTCCCATCCTGATAACCTTTACACAGCCCTTTAATTGCTAACATGCCAATGCACACCCTTATAGTGTCTTAAAAACAGCAATAAACGAGAACTAGGTCACACTGTTTGATTAATTTGGCAATGTACCCCAATTAAGAGGCTGAGAAAAGCGTTAAAAACGGTGGGCAGCTTCCCAATTTCTTTTTCGCTGATCCTTAGCCGTCATTAACAAGATTATTGAGCCAAACGCCTGACTTCACCCGAATCAAAGACCCAACCCATTTGACTACTTCTTCCACTCCCAAAAGCGCATAAACCCAATAAACCGGCCACTCAAAGACCACCGCGGCGGTCAATACCACAGGAATACCAATTAGCCACTGTGCAACAAAATCTTGTCCCAGGCAGTAGCGCACATCACCCCCAGCACGCAGTACCCCAACGATCATTGCCATGGGGATGGTTTTCACCACAATCAACGCACACATCGCCCAGTAAAAGTAAGCCGTGATCTGTGCCGTCTCGCCCGTTAATGCAGGGAAGAAACTCAACACCCAGGGCTGAATCATCAGCATCACGCAGGCAATCGCCACACCGGCAATAAAATTAAATATCGCCACCTGCCAGGCTTGGTGATAAGCGGTGTCCGTTTGTTGGGCTCCCAGGTTATTACCGACCAACACCGCCGCTGCATTGGCTGTACCAATCAAGAACGACAGAGAGAGTGACTCGACGGGAGTGATAACCGCAATAGCAGCCAGGCCGGCTTCGTTAACATGACCGATAATCGCGTGGTAAACGAACAGACCGGACGACCACATTAAAAAGTTAAACGCCGTTGGCAACGAAAGCGACAAAAACCGCTTTACTGCCACAAGCGTCAGCGAGGCTTTCCAATCAGATAACGAGAAGGCAACCAGATGTTGGCGACGATATAGATAAGCATACAAAGCGACAACTTCGACGATACCACTCAGGACGGTAGCAACCGCTGCCCCTTTCGAACCCAGCTCAGGCGCGCCCAGATTACCGAAGATAAAAACCCAGTTGAGCACCACGTTGACACTGATCCCGACCCCGCTAAAAAAGGTGCTAATGCCTGGCTTGTGCATGGCACGAAGCCCGGCAGCCAGCCCTGAGACACTGGCCAAACAAAATAGTGATAAGCCAGCTATTTGTAAGTAATCTTTCCCCAACGCAATAACAGTAGGATTGTCACTGGCAAACCCCACAATGACATCCGCATAAGCCCAGAAGACAAACGCACTTAAGGCCGCCGTGGCATTGGTTAAAGTCACCGTTAGCGCTGTTTTTTCACGAAAACCTTGTCGATCCCCCGCGCCCCAATATTGCGCCACCAACATAGAGCCGCCAGTCATGGCACCAAGGATCAGTAAGGAGGAGACAAACATCGCTTTACCGGCAATACCAATGGCGGCGACATCCGCTTCACTTAATTGTCCCACCATCAAGATATCGACCAAACTACGGCTCGAAAACATCATGGTTTGTAGTGCAATCGGTACGGCAATTAACAGCAAACGCTTTAAAAACACAGGATCAAAGAAAGGACGGGAAAGTACGCTCACAAGAGACTCCAGCTTAGAGGGGACCGATGTAGTTTACGTGCCTTTAAAACAGAAAAAAACGCCCGAGAGCGTTTTCTTATCTGCGAATCAATGCCGATTAGCGCGGCATCACCATTAAGCCATCGGCTTGATTGTTGGGCCAAATACGGTACTCAGCATGGTATTTGACGATCGATTTATAAGCCGTCACCTTCGTCGGTGCTATCCATGCCTGATGCGCCCATTGTATTACCTCAGCTTCTGGCCCACGAACATACACACTCAGTGGTGAGACCAAGTGCTGATCATCATCAAAAGCCGATTGCATCGCGTCTGGGCACACGGCCATTGAATGCTGCCCACCTGATATGATTTTCACTTTTCGATCAATCGTATCTTGCGTATGCACGCACCACCCCGCGTCAATTGCACAATCAACCCACTGTTGCAATTGCTGTTTGTGCACTGGCTTGACGGGCTCATCGACGGGAAACCACTCGGCATACACTTGTTGAATTTGACCAAACTCGGTGTCTAACCCGGCTTGGGTCCCGGCACTGCGGGCGCGCTGGGTCCAGCGTTGTAAGTCCGCTTTGACACTGTGATGAAAACGTTGCTGCTTCACCGCTTGTGCCACCCAACGGCCCAAAAACGCTTCGCGTGCGTGGGGCGCATTAGCCACTTTTTTGGCGGCGATCGCAGCCGAGAGATCGTCATAGGCGGCGGCCATCACAGTTTGAATTTCGGTGACATAACTCATGGTTCTTTGCTTGCTAATAGCCAATAGAAAGCGGCAGAGAGTATCGCACAAAGGGCTATCGCGCCAACCATGCCCCACGGCGTACCATCAGAGGCAACCGCCACACCCGCACCAACCAGCGAGCCGATACCAAACCGCATCGTCCCCGCCAATGAAGAGGCCGTTCCCGCCATTTGCGGATAGCAAGCCAACAAACACGCCATGCTGTTGCTGCCGATAGTTGAAATCACGCCAACGTATATCATCACTGGAATCACGGTGCCCCAAAGCCCAATATCTAACCATTGGAACGCGGCAATGGCTATCCCAGCCACCAGCTGTAAGCCTAACCCTAGGCGAAGCATCCAATGCGAGCCCATTTTGCGCACCAAACGGCCATTAATAAAGGTCATCACAATCAGACAGACAATGTTTAACGCAAACAAGTAGCCAAACATCTTCGCGCTGACGCCATAATAATCAATGTAAACAAATGAGCCTGCGGTCAAAAAAGAGAACATCCCAGCAAAGGAAAACCCGGAACAAAAGATCATGCCCACAGCAAACGGTGTTTTCAGCATACGGGCATAGTTACGCAGTGACGCTCCAATCCGCATCGGTGGCCGATTGTGTTTAGGTAAGGTTTCAGGGATCCGGACAATAATGCAAAGCGTCACAAAGCACGCCCATCCGGCCAGCACCCAAAAAATTGCGCGCCAGTCAAACCAGGTCAGCAAATAACCACCAATCATCGGGGCAGCTAAAGGCGCAATCGTCATGACCAAGGTGATGAACGACATAGTCCGCGCAAACTCCTCGCGCTCAAACATATCACGGACCAAGGCTTGGATAATGACGGCGGCAGCGGCTCCGGCAAACCCTTGCGTTGCACGTACAACGGTCAGTACGTCTATATCTTGAGCCATCGCACTGACCACGGCACAAATGAAAAACAGTGCCACACCGGCCAGCATCACCGGTTTGCGGCCATAACTGTCAGATATTGGGCCATGAAAAAGCTGTCCAATCGCAAAGCCGGCCGTGTACGCGACCAAGGTTGATTTCACCGCACTGCTGGGTGCATTTAAGTCCGCGGCAATCGCTGGCATGGCAGGGAGGTACATATCAATCGCCAACGGCGTCAGCGCCGCAATCGCGCCAAGCACCAAGATCAAAAGCCAGCTTAATTGCGTCGGGGACGACGTGACAGCCGATGATTGCGACATAACTCTCCTTAACGTAAAAGACAGGAAAAAAGGAAATAACGTGAGCGTGGTCAAAGTGTAACAATTTATTGTGTCGCCGTGGGAAATAATGTCTTTCTTTTTATCACACCATCGTCACACTCCCCCTTAGGCTGAAGGCAAAAAAAAGCACAGCCCATGCTGTGCTTACCGTTGCTTAACGAGAACCTGCAATGACGAAGCGAGCCAGTCACCTGCGTTAACCCAGTAACGCGATCTCTTCGTCTGTTAATGGACGATATTCCCCCGGCTCCAAGTGTTCGTCTAATACCAAGTTACCGATGGATTCTCGATGCAGCGCGTCGACCTTATTGCCCACCGCCGCAAACATACGTTTGACTTGATGATACTTGCCCTCTTGAATGGTGAGCAGAGCCTCGTAATCACCCACTTTCTCTAGGGTTGCCGGTAGCGTGGGTTGCTTCTCGCCTCGTAGCATCACCCCTTCTTTAAACGCAGGAGCAGTCTCAGGACTAATCGGATCAACCAGCCACACACGATAGGTTTTAGAGCACTGATGCTTGGGTGAGGTAATACGATGTGACCACTGACCGTCATCAGTCAATAGCAACAGCCCGGTTGTATCCGCATCCAAGCGACCCGCAATGTGCAGCTTCTCCGCATTGACTTCATCCAGTAATACAAACACCGTCGGATTAAACGCATCCTCATGCGAGCACACCACGCCAGCAGGCTTGTGCATCATAAAATAGCGCGGGCCTGATAACGTCAGCGGTCGTCCCTCAAACGCCACCTCTTCATGCTCGTTCACTTTGACGGCCCCCGACTTGATCACCTCACCATCAACCGTCACCAGCTCGCTTTTAAGCACACGCCCTGCTTGCTTGCGTGTCACCCCTAGGGTTTCACATAAAAATTTATCTAATCGCATATTACCGCTTATTGCACCTTTGTTTGCCGCGGATTATACGTCACATTGCGGCTCAGACACAGATCAAGTTTTACGAGATCTGACGGAAAAACAGGCCGTGATGGGATAAACTGGGTGTCATTGTCCACGTGATGGACAGATGACAATGCAAGTAAAACCCAACGCTTTTTGCTGAGACGCCGAGTCTGTCACAACCTGCCAATCAAAATATTGTTGGTGATTGAGCGTGCCAGCCTGGCGAGTATGATACGGTCGTCTTGACCAATCAGTGATATAGAAGGAAACACCATGATTGTCTCTCTTCGCCGCCCCGACGCCGATGCCTTTGAAACCTTATTGACGCTGTCACACGAACAGCACGACCACGAAGCGCTGCCTTTTGATCGTACTCCCGTCGCGGCCACCTTCAGCACCTTGCTCTCACAGCCAGAGCGTGGTGACGTTTTTCTGATTGATGTTGAGCATGAGGGAGAAACCGAAACCATTGGCTTTTTAGTCGTCGCCTATAGCTTCAGCGTGGAAAACGGGGGGAGCGTCGGTGTGATAGATCAATTCTTTATCCAACACAGCTGGCGACGGCAAGGCGTGGGGTCGCAAGTGATCCCACACGTGGAAGCGCGAGCCAAAGAAAAAGAGTGTGTGGCCGTCATCCTTGAGGTCAATATTGGCAACAAAGGCGCTCGGCTTTTCTATGAGCAGTTCGATTACCAGCCTCGCCGCCAGCACTGCATTATGACGAAACGACTTTAATTCTGTACCTGACGTCACAAGTCAGTAAACTAAACGGCCTCACTTAGGCCGTTTTTTCATTATGTATACCCTACGTCCCTATCAATCTGACGCGGTGAAGGCCGTGCTGCATTATTTTCGTCGCCATGCGTCTCCTGCTGTCGCCGTGTTGCCGACCGGTGCGGGAAAAAGCTTGGTGATCGCAGAACTTGCGCGTATCGCCAAAGGCCGAGTACTGGTGCTTGCCCACGTTAAAGAGCTCGTCGAACAAAATCATGCCAAATATGAAGGCTATGGATTAAACGGAGGGATCTTTTCCGCGGGGCTGGGCCGTAAAGAGTCCCACGACAAAGTGGTTTTCGCCTCCGTTCAATCGGTGGTGCGAAATCTGGATGCCTTTGCCGATCAGTTTTCCTTACTGGTCATTGACGAGTGCCATCGAGTGCCTGATAACCAAGACAGCAGTTATCGCCGCGTGATTGCGCATCTGCAAACGGTCAACCCTGGCCTCAAAGTGTTGGGGCTCACAGCCACCCCTTACCGGCTTGGACAAGGGTGGATATATCAGTACCACACCAGTGGCAAGGTGCGCACCACAGAGACACGCTTTTTTCGCGATTGCGTGTTCGAACTGCCGATAAGTCACTTGCTTGATGAGGGCTTTCTTACCCCTGCCCATGTCTTGGATGCGCCATTACTGAGCTATGACTTTTCTCAAGTCTCTCGCACTGCAAACGGCTATTACCGCGAAGCCGATCTAGAAAAAGTGGTGGCCAACGCCCCTCGTGCAACCCCGCAAATTGTCGAACAAATTGTTGACTATGCACGGGAAAGGCAAGGGGTGATGATCTTTGCCGCCACGGTGAATCATGCGCGAGAAGTCTTGTCTTATTTACCAGCGCAAACATCCGCGATGATCGTGGGTGACACGCCCAGCACAGAGCGCGATCGCTTGATCACTGCGTTCAAGCAAAAAGCACTGAAATATTTAGTCAACGTGTCAGTCCTAACCACCGGCTTTGATGCGCCTCATGTAGACTTGATAGCGATTTTACGCCCCACTGAATCGGTCAGTCTCTATCAGCAAATAGCCGGGCGTGGCCTTCGCCTCGCGCCAGGAAAGCAAGATTGTTTGATTCTCGACTACGCCGGTAATGTCTACGACTTGTACCAACCAGAAATAGGCATGCCCAAACCTGATAGTGACAGTGAGCTGGTGACGATCCCCTGCCCGGCATGCGGGTTTAATAACAGCTTTTGGGGCAAACTTGAGGACAATGGTTTCTTGATTGAACACTATGGCCGCCAGTGCCAAGGCTATTTTGAGGATGAAGATGGCGAACGCGAAATCTGTGGTTACCGCTTTCGCGCCAAGTTTTGCGATGAGTGCGGCGCCGATAACGACATTGCCGCGCGTCGCTGTCACCAATGCGATGCCTCTTTGATTGACCCCGATAAGAAATTGCGAGAGGCACTCAAATTGAAAGATGCGCTGGTCGTGGCGTGTAACGACATGACACTGACCGCCGGAAAAAACCGCTATCAAAAACCACAGCTCAAAGTGACCTATCACACCCATGAGGGCAACGACTTACACGAAGTGTGGCCGCTCGCCAGCAAAAAACAAAAACAAGACTTTCTGGCACGATTTGTCCGACCCCACCTGGTCGATCGCCACCGCCCATTCGACGCCACCGCCCCGACAAAAGTGACCGCGTCACAGCATCGATTTCGTCCGCCTGACTTCGTGATTGCGCGTAAACAAGGCCGGTTCTGGCACCTGCGCCAGAAAATCTTTGATGTGGAGAACTTTATTAGCCAAGACAGGCTAACGGCCCTGTTAGCGCAAAGCCGAGGGCAAGCTTTCGCCGAATCCGACGCGAGTTGAACGCACTGAGGGTCAATCCATAAACGATTCCACGAGAAAAGGCACAGTGTGGGCGGCTTGGGCACTGATGCCCCCACCGATAAGGCTTGTTTTAGCGGCCAAGCGGTGCTAATATCCGCGCTCGTTTTTGGGTACTGAGTTAGGTCGCTACGCTCAGTACTGTGTTTTCACTCTAAAGAGAGTTATTAATTATGTTTAAGTTCGAAGCTGAAGTACGTACAGAAAAGGGTAAAGGTGCGAGCCGCCGCCTACGTCATCAGAAGAAATTCCCTGCGATCGTTTACGGTGGCAACCAAGAGCCTGTATCAATCGCACTTGACCACCCAGTGGTTGTTAACCAAATGGACAAGCCTGAGTTCTACGAAGGCATCATCCTGGTTATCGATGGCCAAGAAGTAAAAGTTAAGCCACAAGACATCCAGCGCCACGCGTTCAAGCCAAAAGTTGAGCACATGGACTTCATCCGCATCTAATCGCCCTGCGATCATGATAAGATGAGAGAAGGCGCCTTAACGGCGCCTTTTTTGATCGCTCGAGAGTCCTCTCTCTTACCCCTACCTCGTCATCTTCTTCACGAACACCACCACAAAAAGCGCCATAGTAAAGCTTCCTAGAAACGCCTCAAAGGCGGCGATAAAACGGGCAAAGCCAGACGGCGTAATGTCCCCGTAACCTAAGGTGGTAAAGGTCACCACACTAAAATATAACGCATTCAGCAGCTCATAAAAGCGAGCCTCTACGCCAGTTAGATCCGGATAAATCGGGTTGGCTTGCGTGGTGCCAAGCGCGAAATACGCCAGCGCACAAGAGACGATCACTAACACGGAAAAAATCACTACCCGTAGCGGATCTTCGCCGTAACCACAAAACAAATCGACCGTTTTCGACAGAGCGCGCTGAAAACTGAACGTCGGCATTTGATAGCGACGAAAACGCATTTCCTTTTTAAAAAAATAACCCGCCACATCAAACAGCCCTTGTTTTTCACACTGCTTACGAATATTTCGGCATACCTCTTCCGACTCTTGGAACAGAGACTGACGCCGAGACGGATCCTTTTCCAAAAAGGCCAATCGCTCTTGCTTAAATTGCTCGCCCCAATCGACATTTTCAAGCCCCGTGCGCGCCATATCTGCACCCAATAAATTACTACCATCAAGGTGCGTACAGTTAAGGTTGGCGCGCAGCAAATTGGCTTTCATTAGCGACGCATTGCGTAAATCTAAGCCAAAGCAATGGGCTTCGGTCAAATTGGCACGATAGAAGTCTGCCCCTTGGCAAGAGTACCCTTGCTTATTGCCACGGTTGACCAAATGAATATCTGTCAAGTTGGTACGCGCCAGCTGAAAACCATCGAGTGGCCGGCCCGAAGCCGCCCAGGCTTCCACATCCGCTTTGACATCGTGATGCCGCTTATCAACATTTGGATCATGCCAATAGCAAAGACCGGACTCACCCGCTTGCTGATCACATTGCCATCCATTTCGCGCTTTAAAACCACACACTTTACCGCTCATCGCTTATCCTCCTATTATTATTTTAGAAAGGACATGCCAACTCGCCAGCAAAAGTGACGTTCAATCAAGGAAGAAGGAAAGCCAATCACTCAGATGAGAGATCGTCGCTTGGTTCATCAAACAAGGAAGGTTGGTAAGGCAGGGGCTCAGCACCCAAAGCGGCGTCTTGCGCTTGTTTTCTTTTCGCACGTAAGATGCGCAGATAGCGCTGATGGCAAAGGCGGACAACATTACGTTTTTGCTCGTTGGTGAAGTCATACCAATAAAAGCGCTCGTCGCGACTGCGAAAGCACCCTTTACAGTACCCTTTATTGTTCACCTGACAGATGCCTTTGCATGGACTCGGCACCTCGAAAAAATCGAGCTGTTCCACGTCATCCTCCCTGCTGATTCTTTTATTCAAGCGGGTGGACAGCAAAATTGCAAATTTAGATTAAAACAAGCCCAGTTGCGGCAAGGCTAAGGTATCAAACTCTTTGCCAATAAAAGGTAAAATACCGTCGGCAATCGGCTTAAGCTGTTTATCGATATAGTGCTGATAGTCAATTGGACTACGCAGGTAATCACAAGGTTCGGGGCCATTGACCGTGATCACGTATTCTATCCAACCACCACGCTGATACTGCGCAGGCCGCCCCCGTTTATGGTTTTCGCTCTCTGCCATCCGCGCCGCGCGCACGTGCGGTGGCACATTTTTTTGATACTCCGCCAAGGGTCGGCGAAGCCGTTTGCGATAGACCAATGCATCGTCATGCTCACCTTGGTTGGTACGCTCGACAATCTCACGAATAAACCCGTCTACCTCGTCGCCATCAAACACACGTTGGTATAACTGTTTTTGGAAGGTTTGTGCCAATGGCGTCCAATCGGTACGAACGGTTTCTAACCCTTTAAACACCAACCTCGATTCGCCAGACTGTCTGTCTATTACGCGGCCGGCGTAGCGCTTTTTACTGCCCGTTTCCTGACCGCGAATGGTGGGCATGAGAAAGCGTTGGTAATGGGTTTCGTATTCAATGTCTAACGCCGAGTCCAAACCGTATGTGTCACTAAGGTGTGCTTGCCACCAACCATTCACCTCACTCACCAAGTGCTGCCCGATCTGATCAGCTTGCTCGCTCGACTTCTCGCCCCCCAAAGAGACAAACGTCGAGTCCGTATCGCCATAAATGACCTCAAAGCCTTGCGCCTCAATCAATTGACGGGTGGTTTTCATGATTTCGTGACCACGCATGGTGATCGACGATGCCAAACGATGATCAAAAAACCGACACCCTTGTGAGCCCAGCACCCCATAGAAGGAATTCATGATAATTTTTATCGCTTGTGAAAAGGCTTTTTCGCCGGCTTTTTTGGCCCGATCGCGAGCTTGCCATAAATCATCAATCAAGGCAGGAAGGTAATGCTTTTCTCGGTGAAAGACGCCGCCACGGAAGCCAGGTACCGTCTTTGCCTCTTCACCCGTTTCTTGTGCTTTTAACCCCTCGATAAGCCCCAGCGGATCGATAAGAAAGGTACAAATAATAGAGGGGTACAGGGATTTGAAATCCAAAACCAATACCGAGTGGTACAGCCCCGGCTTGGAGTCCATCACGTAACCACCAGGGCTTGCGATCCACCCCTCACTGGCAAGATTCGGTGCCACATACCCCGAACGATGCAAACGTGGCAAGAACAAATTAGTAAAGGCCGCTACCGACCCCCCGACACGGTCAAGCTCTGCTCCTGTTAACCGCGATCGCTCAATAAGAAAATCCAGTAAATGGGTGTGAGCAAATATGCGGTTGACTAATACACAGTCTTGCAAGTTGTAGGTCGCCAGTGCCACCTTATCGTGGTGAAACATGCGATTGATAGAGGCCATCCGGTCATGGGGATTATCAATCGCTTTTCCCTCACCCAATAACGTTTGTGCAACCGCCTCCAGTGCCCATGAACGAAACCCATAAGTCGCGGTTTTTAGTGCGTCGATACCATCAATCACCACCCGTCCCGACAAACTGATAAAGCCAGATTTATTGCTTCCCCCATCCCGCCAATAAGCCCGCTCTCCACCGCGACCAAGGCGCAGATCGCGCTGATAGGCCTGGGCGCGCTTCACAAGCAAGCGAAAATCAAAATCAATCACATTCCAGCCAACCACAACGTCAGGATCGTAATAGGAAAACCATCTTTCTAACGCGCCCAGTAACGCTTCCTCGTTATCGACCCACTCTATCCAGTCAGGCGCATTGTCTTGAGGCGCACCCACCATGATCACTCGACTGTCTTTTTCACTCGCGAGTCCCACCGAATAAAGCTGGCCTTTTTGTGAGCATTCAATATCGAGAGAAACATGATGCAACGTCGGAGTGTAGTCTGCCTGTTTGGCCTTGCCTTGAGTCACCTCTAGGCAACCTTGGCGTTGACGGGCTTGGCCGGTGAATAGCAAGCTGCCACAAATGTACCGCTCCATTAAATAGCGGTCGGCGAGCCGAATATCGCCTTCATATAAAGGAATAGCCGCCCCGCTTATCACCCTTTGTCCCTCTTGCGCGCGTTTCACACTACTGAAATAACAAGCCGCCACGGGCGTGTGTTGAAAGGTGGATAATGACACTGCTTTACAGTAAGCGTGAGGATCAACCGATGGGAGTAAAGCATCTACGCGCGCTTTTTCTTCTTGCGGTACAAAAAACACGCTTTGCTGATCATCAACGCACAGCTTGACCGGGCCATCTGGCGTCGATAGCCAAAGTATAATCGACGTGGTTTGGCCGCGATCACGCTGTTGACGTGTGATCACAAAGCCTTGCTGCATGTAGGACGAAGAGAGTGAGGACACAGGCGTTATCAGGGTTACGTTGTGTGATTCATCTTCTCAGTGTAACAAACCCCACCAATTACTGTATAGATAAACAGCCCTGAGGAATTAGTCGGGATGCTCTGCGCGCCCGGCACCACCAATGACAATCAACCCAATCACCACAACTGCAGCCGCGCTCGTGAGGCGCATATTCATCATGCTGTTTTGATCCCAAGCGACCAGACCCATCAAGGCGAACAAAACGGTCACCCAGATGATTGGTTGTACCAGTAGCCTCTGAGTTGAAGCCATCATGTGCCAGAATACGCCAGCAGCCAACACAAACAATGCGCCAGCAAAGACAGCGAACTCAACACCGCGCAGTGAGAGAAACCCATTGGGTAAAGTAAAAATGAGTAAGGGCAGCACAAACAATAAACTCACCCGTAAACTGGTCGCCACGATGACGTCGGCTTGATGAGCACGTTGGGTCACTTGCAGCCAAAAACTCGCCCATGCACCACCACTCATCAGCCCAAGAGTCATGCCTAATGGGCTGGGTGCATACATGCCCGGGGCAAGTAAGTACCCCAACCCCGCAAAAATCAACATTAAACCCATCCATAATCGGTGTTGATGGGGAGAGCGAGATGCCAGCCCCAATACACCCTGCACACTCGCCACCAGCACCAAGCCCAAGGTGGCGATATCCAGTAATCGGCAGGCGAATACCGCACTGGTCACCGCAAGGAAAAGCAAGCCTGCAAGACGCCATGTCGAAAAAGGCGGCATTTGACGCGAGAAGCATGCTTCTCCTTGCCAACGCTCGGCCACGTCCTTTAGCGGGTAAAGTCGCTGCGCTACCAACGCCATGACGGCGGCAGATAACAACCAAAGGCCAATGTAACTGGCCGGATCCACCCATTGGTTAATCGCACGACGGCCCACCTCGGCATTGATCACCGCAATCACGACCACTACTAACGCGCCAATGACACCACCCGCTTTTTTCATTCGTATTCACGCCTTGTTACTCATCCCTTCTATAAGACCGAGCACAACCGTCAATACTTTCAACCCTTTGTTGTCTCTCGCGGACGCGATACAATACGCGTTTGTTCGTTTCCGGGAAGTATGCATGTCAGATCCGAAAAGCAAAGCGCTCAAAAAAATTGCTAAATGCCTGGAGCTTAGCAATTCCGCCAATGTGAATGAGGCAGCGCAGGCGATCAAAATGGCCGAGCGGCTGATGCGTAAGCATGGTCTCGATCAGGACGACATTGACTTCATCAGCATGGGTAAAACGCGCTCAGAAAAACTGTTACCTGCTTCGATTAGCCAATCGATCTTAAAAATTATTCGCGGTATTAATAGCCGGTTTGGGGTGGAGTGTGTGCTCGTCAATCACAAGGGGTTAAAACAGGCTGAGTTTATCGGTGATGCAGACCGCGCTATCTTTGCCGCTTTTGCTTTCGATGTCGTCTATCGTGATATGAATGAGCATATCGGCCAGTTTCGCAATAGCTTTGCAGGCACCGGCACCAGTACGCAAGAGGTAACGCGACGCGTACAGTCATTTACCACGGGCTGGCTTGAGGGCGCGCTCGATAAGCTCCCACAGCTTGACGCACGTGATAGCGATGACAAAATCAAAAACTATATTGATAAAGAGTTCGCCAATATTGACCGCGAGACCTTTAAGCAACAATTGAAAGAAGCCATGGCGGCGATGACAGATGATTACGAGCGGGGGATGAAAAAGGGCCGCGAAATCTCAGTCAGCCGCCCTGTGAATGGGCAAGGCCCACAAAAGCGCCTGACGGGGACCCGAAAGTCATAACCTTGATGAATCACAGGCCGGCTTATGTCCGGCCTTTGTCAGCACTTTCCCATCAATAAGACACCTGTGTTAAACACGTCAAATCATGGTCAAATCGCTTCTCGCCTATTGTGTTACACGCCTCTCAGGTCTAGCCTAGGATCCACGTCACGTTATCCATGTTCAGCCTGCCCTACTCGCTGGCAGTTGCAACCGCATGGTCTAAGGTGACTGAATAACAAGCATTCACAATGCGTAAAATAAGATACTTCATATCCTTGAATAGGAGAGTGGCATGAAAAAAGTCGTGACAGGTCTTGGCCTCTTACTCGCCGTCGCACCAGCAGCTTATGCACAGCAAGACAGCGGTCTATACATGGGTGGCCGCATTGGCCCTTCGTTTTTAGAAGATAGCTGTGTGACTGACACCGATTGCGGAGATTCAGAGCTCGGCGCGGGTATTATTACCGGCTATGATTTCAACAATTGGTTTGCGCTCGAGGGAACCTATGATTATTTAGGCCGCTTTGATACCGCATTTGACCAATCAGGTACCACTGTTGGCGCCTCGGGCGATCTGACTGCGTTGACACTTGCGCCCAAGTTTTCTTATCACTTCAAACCTGATACGGCCCTTTACGGTAAGCTTGGTGCCGCCATGTGGGACTTTAATAGCAACGCCGGCGATCGTGACGATGTTTCACTGATGGGAGCACTCGGTGTCGATCACCAAGCGACGGAAAAACTCAACGTTCGCCTGGAATATCAGCACATCAACGATATGGATGATGGCTACTTCTCAAGCGTCGATAACAACTTCGTGACTGTCGGCATGACGTATCACTTCGGACGCACTGACAACCAGCCAATGCCAGAGCCGATGGTTGAAGAGCCAGTTATGGCAGAGCCAGAGCCCGTTCAAGAGCCAGAGCCGGTTGCCGAACCGCAATCGATTGTGCTCTCTGAGGCCGGCGAAACTGAAATGTTTGGTTTTGATAAAGCCAGTCTTTCTGAGCAAGCAATCGCCTCCTTGCAACCATTAGTTGACCGGTTGCTTAAGCATGAAGAAGCCACAGCGACGATTGTGGGTCATACCGACAGCCAAGGGCCAGCCGCTTATAACCAAACACTCTCTGAAGAGCGTGCACAAGTCGTTGCGGATGTCTTCTTAGACGCAGGCATTGCGGCTGAGCGCTTAACCGTGATGGGCAAAGGCGAATCCGCCCCGACGGCCAGTAACGATACTGCCGATGGTCGCGCGAAAAACCGCCGCGTAGAAGTTACCTCGCCAGAGTTCGTTTATGTGGAAATGAATTAATCACATCGACGATCGCATCATGTAAACACGCAAAAGGCCACCGCATTGTCGGTGGCCTTTTCTTGTCATGAACAATCAATGAATGATTAGCCGCGCGCCGTAAAACCCGTCAAGTGCACCTGCATCAAACGATCAATGTCGATTCTATCTTGATCGCTGACTCCCGCCACCCGTGGGTATCTGGGCTCAGCGCGATCATTATGATAAGCACCTTCCCATCCCTGAGTAGTGGTTAAAAACGCGCGAGCAAAGTCGCTCGAATAGCGCAAACACCCTGCCATAACCGTATCGACATAGGATTGGGCAATCGGCTTGTCTGCATCTGGGGGACGCCGCGTATCGGCAACATACACGTACACGGGGCCATCAAGCGTCACGTCTTCGGGCAGCGCGATGTTTGATTCAGCTAACTGTAAACGCTGATAGCCTGCCTCACGCCGATCAAAGTCGGGCAGTGACTCGGGATCGATGTTGACCAGTACCCCGTTGCATTTTCCTTCCCCTTCAAGCACTACCAGCGGTGAGATAAGCGCCTCACTCACATTGCTCCAATGGCGGCTTAGTCCACTGACAGTCACCGGACACGCCCACCCTGAATCGCCTGTCAGCGCCCGTGAGGCTGGATTCATCAAACTCCCGTACCCAAATAGATACATGACGTTGCAAACTCCTTTATTGCATTCACTGGCAGAACCAGAGGCGCTGCCTTGCTTTTCTCTCTGAAATTGCCAGAATATCCGGCAACGTTGTAAACAAGGAAAGTGATTATGGAACAACTAGATAAGCTGGAAGCTCACTTCAAACGTCTATCGCATTTTCAGCACCTTGCCGCAATCTGCGGTTGGGATCAAGCCACCATGATGCCAGATGGCGGCAATCACGCCCGTGCAGACGCCATGGCAGAACTCGCCCTCTACTGTCATCAACAAATGACCCAGCCAGAGCTGGGTGACTGGTTCGCGGACGTGGATGAAAAATCCCGCCACCTAAGCGCCACGCAAAAAGCAAGCGTGGCAGAGATGAAGCGCCAGTGGCAGCAGGCCAGCGTACTTCCCGACACCTTGGTCAAAGCCAAATCTTTAGCGGGCGCTAAATGCGAGCATGCTTGGCGTCAGCAACGCCAAGATAATGACTGGGACGGATTTGCCAAAAATTTAAAAGAAGTGGTCGCCCTAGCGCGTGAAGAAGCCCATATCCGCGCTGACCAGAAGCTGTGTGCCCCTTATGATGCGCTCCTTGATTTGTACGAGCCCGGGATGACGGCCGAGCGTATTGATGAAGTGTTTGGTGCCCTCAAACAATGGCTACCAGAGACCATCCAAGCCGTGGTCGACAAGCAAGCACAACAGCCGGTGATCACGCCTAAAGGTCCTTTCCCACAAGCGCAACAAAAAGCCTTGGGTGAACACGTGATGAAGCAGCTTGGGTTTAGCTTTGAATATGGTCGACTCGATATCAGCACGCACCCATTTTGTGGTGGTGTGCCCACCGATGTGCGCATCACCACCCGCTATGATGAGCAAGATTTCACCTCGGCATTAATGGGCGTGATCCACGAAACCGGCCATGCGCGCTATGAACAAGGATTACCTCAAGACTTAGCAGGCTTGCCGGTGGGACAAGCGCGCTCAATGGGCGTACATGAAAGCCAAAGCCTGTTTTTTGAAATGCAGCTCGCCCGCAGCGCCCCCTTCGCGACTTTAATCTGCCAACAAGCCAAACAGGCCTTTAACCGCCAGGATGATCCCGCGTTTCAGGTCGAAAACCTCCACCGCGTGCTCACTGAGGTATCACCTGGCTATATCCGTGTCGATGCCGACGAGGTCACCTATCCTGCCCATATCATGCTGCGCTATGACATTGAACGCGATCTGATCAGCGGCAAAATGGAGGTGGACCATATTCCTGAGCGCTGGGACACCGCGATGCAGCAATACCTTGGCCTGAGTACCGCCGGCAATTACAAAAACGGCTGTATGCAAGACATTCACTGGACCGATGGCAGCTTTGGTTACTTCCCCACCTACACCTTGGGTGCCCTCTATGCCGCGCAATTAATGCAAGCGATGCGCCAGCAACTGGATGTCGACGGTATAATCGCCAGCGGCAACCTCTCGCCTATTTTTGACTGGTTGTCCCAACATATCTGGCAACGCGCCAGCACCACTTCAACCGACAACCTACTTAAAGACGCCACCGGCGAAACCCTCAACCCCGCCCACTTCCGCGAGTATATTCAAGGGCGGTATTTGTAAGCTCACAGCATCTCCATGGCCAGCCCAGCTGGCCATGGAGCCTCTTATTAATGACGGGAGGCACTATGCCCAACTATGAATCCCTTAAAGCGCGGCAGCGCCAAGAGCGCGAGTTTTACCCAGAAAACCTATCTATTCGCGTACACAGAGCTCTCAGCTGGCTAAAGCAAGCCGAGCAAACGGATGACACAGACAGCCAGTTTATTTTCTTATGGATTGCATTTAACGCCGCTTATGCGCAAGAGTTTGCGCAAAAACGTCAGTTTACCGAGAAAAACCTCTATCAAGGCTTTCTAGAAAAACTGATTCACCTCGATAAAGAAGCGCGTTTAACCCATTTAGTATGGCAAGAGTTCTCAGGCCCAATCCGAGTGATCCTCGATAATGATTATATCCTGCAAGCCTATTGGGAATATCAAGCTGGATATATCACTGAAGATAGCTGGCAAGCTTCACGCAAAAGCGCCAAAGCCCGCGCACACAAAGCCTTGGCAAACAGTGATACCGCAACAGTATTAGCCGCTGTTTTTAGCCGTTTGTATACGTTACGTAATCAATTACTCCACGGCGGCGCCACCCACGGCAGCCAAGCCAACCGCGCCCAGCTAAAAGACTGCGTATGCATGATGCAAAAAATCGTACCTTTAACCATTGAATTGATGATGGACGGCAACACCGCCACCTGGGGCGATCCTGTGTATCCGTTGGTGTGAGTGTGGACACTGACTGGCTGTAATACGTTGCTCCAGTTTAGCAAGGTACATACGCTAAGATATGTACCTTTCATCAGCGTTAAAACACGGGGTTGGGTACAAAGTGCATTTGCACAGCCTCGAAAAAGGACCATAAATACGCTTAATGAAACGTTTTTTAGTTAGTACATAATGAGCGTAATCTTGTCCGATCGACATTTAGGACATACAAACTTCTTTACACGCATCTTGATTAAAAATGCTTGTCTATCGGATAGAATATAACCACATTCTTTACACGCTATATTTGATTTTCCAGGTGGTTTTATTGGCATATCTTTCCCGACTTTAAATATTAAAAACTCTCATGAATAACTATTTTCATTAGACAATTTCTCATCAGAATTGGTTATATTTAACCTTATAGTTCACAAAAAAACGACTGATGGCTTGATTACTTTATTGGTGTTGGTGTTTACATAACCTCTGAGCAATACGTGTTGGATCCGTTATTCCGCACCTAATTATCTATTAAATTATGTGACTCCAATCACATTTAAAGTGGCTGGGTCATTCAATGGCGGCTACACAAGTCGCTTTCTGTTGGTAGTGTTCGTTTAAACTATCTCACTACTATCAGGAGGTTAAACATGACTCTAAATAACCATCAACAACTCAATTTTCGCTTATCTTCCTCAATCATTTCAATGATATCGCTGTACTCTTTTAAGGCATGCTCCTTGTTCTCTAAGTCTATACTAAGCTGCTCTACATTAGACTGCAAATCGCCTATCAGAGAAGGAAGAAATTCTTGCTCTTCATTTGAGATCCTACCAAGCATATCAGAGCCGCATCTATTCACTTCCTGAGTGATCTCAGTTAGCAACACGCCCACCACTCTCACCTGTTCTTCTCGAAGTTTCTCGATTTCATCACCTTCAACTTCATTTACAGAAAATTGTTGTCTAATAGAGTTGATATGATGGTCTAGATCCAAACTAATTGTTGGAATCGTAATTCTGTCAACAGAGTTACTTAAAGGAAGCAGTATCATTTCAGGATCGAAATCAGGATCAGAAAAATCAAACAAGCTTTTTACTGCTTGTTTGATATCTTCACGGAACTGGTTAATGTTGATAGCTTGAGCGCTTGACTGGTATAGTCTATCGCTAGTCTCGACTACAAAGTCTTCCAACTTTTGAACAGCATCTTGAACATTCGCATAGGTGTAATTAACTGTTCTATAACTAGTACTAGAAACCGTCTTCTTTGAAAACCAAGTAGATGGACTAAATAGCTCAGGATCATAGACCTCACGCGAGGTAGTATATGCCTCTTCTCGCCTACCTGTATGAGAATTAACACGTTTAACTGAAAGTGAGTCTTGCTTTATACCTTGCTCTACTTTATGTAGTGTTTTTTCGATCTGTACTCGGTATTTATCGAAAACCATGCTCACTTGCGATTTACCCGCACTGATACGCTTAGCCAAATCTTCTTGTTTCTTTTGGGCTTCTACTAGATCGCCTTTCTCAAGATTATTTCGCTTATTAGCAATATCATCAGCAATAGCCGTAAGTTTGTGTAATAGGTCACGCTCAGCCCCTTTTAGAATATTATTAAGTCGTTCCGACATTATTTTATCTTTATTTTCACGAACAGAATGCAGCTTAGAGTGGACTTTCTTAAAGTTAGCTATCGCTTCTAAAATTTGGGGTGTAAAAGTAAAGCCATCAAACATTTGGTTCATACGGGTTAGAGTGTGTTGCTCTTCTTCACTTAGATCATCACCCTTCCTTGCTAAGTCATAACAACGAGAAGAAATAAAAATAGGTGGCAAAGCATTTTGCAGAGTTTGCATCAAGTGTGACTGACCACCGTTATTCAGTTCATCCTGGCGGCAAACAGCATTAACTTCCGACTGAGCTTGATCATTTAAGCTCGCGGTTAAAGAAGGCAAAGCTTGTTGAATAGAATCGTAATTGCTGTATTCATCAAGCAAAGCACTGTCGAAAAGTGAACCAATTAAAACAATCTCTTCAATGCCCTTATTAGGGATGCTTTGTGCCAACAACGACATATCTTGACTATCTAAGAACTGTCCACAATAGCTAAGCAAAAAGATAACATCACATTGTCCTAGAATCTCCTGTGTTCGTCTGCCCCTCGATACTATCGGGTCATTCATACCAGGAGTATCAACAACTTCAATATCTTTCAGTTCAGAAAGGTTCAATGCTAATGATGAACTCTTGACTATTGGAGCAAACTTACCTTGAGCACCCACAAATGGTGTTAAGTCAGCGATTAACATCTCATTAGAATTTTTACCATCAACAAAGTATTTGGTGTCAAGATACTCATCCACATTTAAGCCTGAACTCAGTACCATCTGATAAAGCTCAAAACAAGCTTTAGACTCTTCAGAATAAGTTGGTTTTTTTGGTGGTCGAGCACCTTTCTGAAGCTTACGACCTGATCCTTTTGATAATATAAACTCATTGAGTTTCTCGTTATAAACTTTTTCTTCTTGCTCTACCTTATAAGCTTTTTCTAGTACTTTATGCCACTCTTTTTTGCTGTAGAATTCAATCGTTGCAGATGGCTGCTTAGAATAACTAATATTAGTAAGTGCTGCTGTCATTGGTGTCGCAGCTTTAGGGAGAACCGATTTACCATCAAAAAGTAAACTGTTTAGAAACGATGATTTCCCACGTTTAATTTGACCAACAATACCTATGCGCAATACTCGGTTTTCTTGTTTGGCGTTGTCAATATCGGTTTCAAATGTATCCCTAAGAAGACTAATATCACCTAAGAACTTCTCATCAATAATTCCAGTGTAAGATTCATACTTGGAGTAAATTTTATTTATTTTGTTTTTAATCATGAAAAACGATCGACCTTCTTTATATGAAAGGATTTATACACAGATGCCAATTTCAGTAATTACACACCGCATTCATAAAACTAAACCTACTCAAACCTTAAAGGTCAGACAAATAAACTCTGACCTTTAAAGCAAAGATTTATTTATAGTATTTGTACTCTATAAAGAATACCCTTTTCATCCATATCTTCGTCATTAAATCGTAATTTAATTCTATCCTGACCTTCGTCAAACAAAGTGTCACCTCTGTATTTACCTGTTGAGAAATATCTCCCATCACAATATATAGTTGTATTGCCAATAATATTAAAATCTCTACCACGTTTATATTTCCAAAGAACATCATCCATTATTATACACATACCTTCTTCATATGGCTTAGATAACTCGGCTCTATACTTTGGTCCAATGCTTGCGAATATAAGACCATTTGGCTTATTATAGAAAAAACTATAAGTATCTTCTGGCGTTAATCCTATCTGCTGACCAAAGTATTTTAAAACAATACTATTCGTAACATTTGCATCCTCAACGATATATATATATTTATACTCTTGATCATATGCCAAACCCAATTCTGATAGTTCACAATCCACATCTAATAAATTAATTTTGTTATCGATGATTTTGTTATCACCTCTGTCAATAGATGACTGAAAAAGAGGGATCAGTAATTCATTTGGTATGTCTATTTTCGGGTCATCGACATCAATTCTCTCATTTAATCTATTTTTTAAAATAGACATGAATTTTTTTCTTCTTAATTCATCAACCTTATTAACAATTTCATCAAGGTTAACTTCATAGTAATCTAACAAATGATTGAAGTGTTCAGGGTTTAACAAGTGACTAGTGAAATATAAAGAGCTATCTTCCCAATCTTTATTTTTTATATGGCAGAAAAGATCGAATATATCCTGCTGAGCCCCTTTAAGTATCTCCAATTGCTCAGCAATTTTATCAACTACGACTTTCTCCTTTTCATCTACAGCATCATCTCTGCGTGTTAACATTAAAGCGTCAAACAGAAACAATTGCGCAACTGGTCTTCGCCTAAAAGTACGGAAGAACGCTTGAACTGTATCTTTTTCGGGCCGATTTGCAAACTCGACAAACTCTTCTAGAATAGATTCGTCCATTTCAAACGATTTGATCAAAATACGAATATATTCTCTCTCCTCTGGGTGAATATCTCCATCAGCGTTCATTACAAGAGCTAAACCTTGCAAATAGAGCAAACGCTCTTCGAGCGGTAAATCCTTTGCCGCATGATTTTCAAAAGAATTTGCTTCTTTCGTTGCTTCATCAATCACATCTAATATGTCCATCATATTATAAACACTCCAGTTTTTATCAAATTAAATCGCGAATTTCTTTAAGCGCATCCATGCTAGCGTCTAATTGCTCTGCGCCTCTTTGAACTGAATCTACTTCAGAAACACCTTCAAGCTTACAGTTGTTAAATAAATTTCTTTTAAAAAATAATGTTAGCACTAGTATTTTAGAGTGGACGCTAACAACATTGCAATTAGATATTGACTCCAAACTAAGTTTGCTAACCGTCATTTCATGGCTATGTGCATTGAAAGGATCTCCTTCATCGAAACTAGGATTCTCTTCGCCAATCAACCATATTTTTGTTTTGTTTGCTCCCGCGCCATTTATTGTAGCGCCAAATAGTTTATCAACATCCTCTTCTGACAACCAAAACTCGCCCTCACCCAGCTTTATATTTACATTGAAAACATCTCGACCAAGAAGAATGCGAAATTTTTCATAGCTTGAAACCTTCACGCTTTCAGGTTCATATTTAATTCTGGTATATTCTAATAAATGCTTCCAATCCCAATACTCTTCACCCTCAATAGCTTGAATGTTAGATTTATCTCTAGAATTTATAGCCTTAATCACTTTCTCTACTATTTCTAAATTTTCGCCTGGAAAATTTAACAAGTAGCTCATCTGCTTAATAACCTCTTTTTTTTGCTTATCACAGTTCCCGCCTTGGTGGCATATCATAACAGCGTCGTAAAAAAACGTGCTCACTAGATTATTAGAAGTAAGTATATCTTTTAATCCCTCGATAAATCCTTCATCTATTGATTGTGAGTTTTCTTCAACTCCTTCTAATACCTCTTCAGGAAGTTCCAATGTTCTCAGTAACGTACATATAAACCTTTTCTCTGATTTATCGGCCTGCTCATCAGATCCCATAATAAGCCCAAGACCATAAAGGTATGTCACTTTGTACTCTAAATCTAAGTCACCTATTGGATGCTCTAACAGTGTGAATGTTTCATCATTATATTTTTTTAGTGATTTTAAAATATAACTCATAATTGCCTCGAATAAAGCTGGTTAGCTATAGCGCTTTGCACTTTCACAAAACTCCATAGCGTTAAGCTAGCTATTATCAATTTTCTGCTTTAGAGTAGACATTGCAGCTAGCGCTTGCGTTAGCTGCTTCTTCGTCTCTTCAAATGTGTCTGCTTGTTCTTTATGTTGTTTTTGCAGTTCAACAAGCTGCTCGTTATGCGCTTGCTTCTTCTGCTCAAGAGTAATATGAAGTTGCTGATTAAAGTTTCTTACTAGACGAGCTAGATGATCAGCTACTGTATCCATAATTTGGCTTGTCGCTTCTGGTATCACTTGGTCACGAATTTTGTGCTCAATTTGCGAGTCTCGCTCCGCTTCGTTGTCTTTTTTCTTACCAAGCAAACCGCCTACGATACCAACAACAAGACCAGCAATCGGACCTAGTACAACTAAGCTAATCGCCCCTGCAATGGTTCCTGAGCTTAGTGAGAATTTCTCTTTCTCTTGCGGTGGAATATCTAGATGAACTCCAATGCCATTTACATCGACAGTGTCGTTACTCTCTAACTTACTCTCGAATCGTTCTAGCTCTTTTTCAATGAGGTCATCTAGCTCAACCTGTACTACTGGTCGTACGATGCTAGCCATGGAGTCAGACAAAGTATTACTCTTAGCCGCACTTACTAAGCGGTGTGTATTGTTCGATAATATAGAGCTAATTTTAGCGGTAAGTTGCTCTTTACCTACGCTGCATAGATTATACTCAAGCTCGGTTATCATCCGTTCAAGGCGTTGCTTTTCTTTATTAAAGTTATGCTCTAGGCCGTTTATCTTATCTTCAATTTCAACCGCACTATTTGAGGTATAAAATATTTTCGCTTTTAAAGCTTCTCCAATGCTGGCAATCAATGATGACAGTGCTGGGTGATAACGATGTTTCAGCAACGTATCAAACTGACTTGCAGCATTATCAATGATCGTTTCAAAGCCTTTTATCGCATATAGCTGTTTATCTTGCGTTTCGATACTTGTTACTTCAAAGTCATCTTGCATTCTTTCATTGAGCGTTTGCTTCACTTGCTCAATGGTTTTTGCTAATTCGACTTCAGACTTACGAGCCGCTTTGGAAATTATACAGGCAATGTCTTTATTGTAGTCGTAGTAAATCTCTTCGATGCGTTCTACGACTGTGTTATCAAACGGGATATTAGCAGGGAATAGAGTAACAAAGTAGTCGCCACGCTCTAGGTAGGTTGCTATCGCTTTCTGATGCGCTTTGTTACGAGCGTCAAAGCCAGGCATGTCGACTAGCACTATGTCTCTTCTATTCTTTAAGCGTTGGTTATTAAGCTCTACAGTCAGATAGGCTACTTGTTCAGTAGGCTGAAAAGCTTGTAACGCATTCAACGAGTAAACCGCTGGTTGAGTACCATCAACGTAATGAACCGTAAATTGCTCCACGTCACCGTAAGTCAATTCGGTGGCTACTGCCGTTTCTGGTGCAATATTTACCTTTAAGTAGTCTTTACCTAAGTAGCTATTAAGTAATGAACTCTTACCTGCTGAGAATTTACCGATGATCGGAATGACCACTGTGTAGTTGTTAATTCGTGAGTTAAGAAACTCTAACTGCTCTTTGATACTTTCATCACTCAAGTATTGAGTGTTAGCTTCTTTTAACTCTGCAATCACTGATAACCACTGAGCCTGAACTTGAGAAGCAATAGATCCATTTGGCAGTAACGGAGTTTCCGCTGATGTCAGATTAAGTGTCACTGGTCTGCGATCATTTTGCCGTATGGAGTGAAGAAGCTCTAAACCTAACTCTTTTGCAGGACGAGGAGTAAAGAGGTTCAATCCAAGCTCGGACTCTAACTCACCAATAATATCTCGATCACTTGATACCTCATTCGCCATCTGAATGCCTTTCAGTAGAGGGAAATCATTCTCTTTGTGGCTCGCTACAGGCAAAATGTACTGCCCACCAATATTATCGATAAGTTTGCCTTGCTGAGACTTCCAGATAAGTGAAGCTGGCACTAGCTCCTCTTCATCAATCCTCAAAGCTTTCATCGCATTTACATACCGAGCTAACTCATTATTTCCCCAAGTATGACCAGACGTTAGATAAAAGCTACTCGTGAGATCAAGTAGGGACTGATAGGCATTAGAACCTAAGCCTCTAGCCGTAGCGACATGAAACCAGTCATTAATGATTTGGTTTCTTTCTAAAACCTCAACTCTTTGAGAGACATGCGATATTTTTTGAGAAAGTTCTGCTTCCAACACTTTAAAACCATTATTCATAAGTGCTAACGAACGGCTGAGTCGATGCTCTGCCATCTGGATGCTTCCATATAATACATTGACATGGTTCATTAGATAGTTGGTTTTATTTGATAGAGAGGCAACAACTTCTACTGTTAGCTTGTTTTTCTCATTCAGCTTTTGTATTAAGCGTTGGTTAGCATAAATTGCTCTGTTTAAACCATGATTAACCTCTGCCTGTCGATCATTATTACTGCCAGTCAGATTACCGATGATACGCCCAAACCTGCTTTGCTCTAGCTGTGTATTTATTGCGCCTTCAGTCGATGCAAGTGTTGTAATTGATGAAAAAGCCTCATTGAGTAACTCGGTAGAGTTGTCTTTCATTTCGGCGATTAAAGTATCAATGCTGCTATCAATGAAGGCTTGTTCTTGTACACCAACCTCTTTTGCAACTTGTTGTGTGACGTCTTTAATGGTTTCATAGCTATCAAGCTGACCACTTCTTAGTTGCTTATTCAGATAGACGCTTTGATCGAACTCTTTTGCATCTTCTGCAAGCTTATCGATAACCGCTACAAACTGCTCTTCCGTATCCTGAAACTCTTTAAACTGCTCCAAAATTCGCTTCACATCCTCATAGCCTTCATCAATCAGTTTGCCTGCATTTTCAGGAGTAAAATTAAGAGGTGCAATTAACCCATCAAATTCTCTATTGGGTACGATGTTCCAGAAACGAACATTAGGGTATTGTTTCTCTGTCTGAGATAACTGTGGGTCTCGCTCTAAATATAGATTAATGATGTGAGTACAGTTGTGCTGTTCGATCAACACCTTATAAGGGGTGTTATCGCTATACTCACCAGGCAATACGCCACCATCGAAGTAAGTCGTTCCATCAATATCGATGCCATCAAAGACAATAGGAATGGCTGCTGATGCCAGTAGCCACTGAACTATACTTGTCGGTGTTTTATCTGTTAGATCTGGGTACTCTAATTTTCGGGAACTAGAGTTCAATGCACTAACATGGAACGGGATTTGACTTCGACTAACGTCATCACAAGCACCACTTGTTTCAATTAGGTATTTCAGCCCACTTTGATTAAATAAACCCTGTGATTGACTCAACCCCGTGATAGCCAAAACTGCTCTAGCTGCCAATGACGGTGTGAACAATATACTCGTATAGGAAGCGGCTTTTCTAGCAAGATTGTCTTTATTCAAAGACATAATTTGGTCTTCAGAGATGCCACGCCATAGCTTTTCTGCGGCTGATACATCACCTTGTACGAACAAAGCGCCATTCAAGCCCCCTACTGACGTACCAGCAACCGCTTCTACATTTTTGTCTAGGCCAAACTCGTGCAGTGCTTTCCAAGCGCCGACTTCGTAAGCACCTTTACCACCACCACCTGAGAAAACAATACCTAACTTGCTCATAATTCAACCTACTTAATCGAAACTGACAGACACTGATGCTTTTTTGCTACTAATGATTTGCACTTTCACTTCTTGCGAAACATAAAATTGCTCAAACTTGAGTGACGGTGCTGTTTTATTGATCACATTTTTCATGACCATAATTTCTAGATTTGGGGCTTTATCCAATTTGATAGACAAACCTAAGACACTTACCTTCGTCACCTCCCCTTCTAGACTATCGAGGTTTGCTAAATGTGATAAGGCGCTTTGATCTCCTTGAAGAAGCGCATCAAACTTAAATGTCGCGCTTTGTGCTACGCCTGACTTCTTTCTCATCGCTTTTAGTTGAGTAATACTTGGCTTATCGGATAAAAAAATTTTCTTTGATTTACAAACTTCCCTCAACAAATCTTCTATCTGAACATGAATTTTTTCAGAGTCTCGTTTATGACGTTGTAAGGTATCTAGTTGAGATTTAACTTTCTTATAAAAATCAGTCAGGTGCTTCTTCTTATCACCTGTCAGTTTTTCATCAAAGATTAGCTCGTTTAATGTACCAACAGTTAACTTAAGCGTTTGTTGTGTTGCCAAATATTCCCGATGATACTCATCAAAGATTTTTGAAAGTTGCCATTTTAATGTTGATCCTTCGCTGCCTCGGTTAACATGATTAAGAAACTCTTTAAGGCGACCACCATGCTCTGAAACTTCTTTGTCGTCTACCGCTGAGTAGCCGATAACATCAAGGTAATCAATTTCCGCATTATCAAGATCTTCTTTTGCCTGTGTGATAATTCCTTTTACTTCAGACTCAAGTTTTTTGTCAGCTTTACTAATCACAAACAATACAGGACTGTCTAAATCCAAACTTTGAAGAAAATCGATATCTTGCTGAGGCACTGTTCCGTTTTGACTATCAACAAGCCAGATAAGGTAGTCGGAAACTCTTAAATGTTGACGGGAGATGTTTTCATCAATTTTTTTCTCGTTATCAGACTTACTGTATCCTGGCGTATCCAAAAAGATAAGATTAGCGTAATTAAAGGTCTCTCTTTCAACAGCAATCATTTGAAGAATATGACTGAACGTAACTTGATACTTCTTATTAAAAGCATGACAGATTGCTTTAATCGCATCTTCATTGATTTCAGTTTTTTTGCCGTAAAAATTCAAAGCATCTATTCGGTTTTGGTCGCCTTTAAACAAGAAGGTAGGAATAGATGTTGTGGGTGTTGTATCTACTGGCAAAAGCGATGGGCAACCTAAAACTGTATTTAGAAATCGTGTTTTACCCGCACTAAAAGAGCCACCGACAGCCACAGTATGGCTCTGTTGTAGCTGAGGAAAATATGCAGCCTCTTTTAGTAAATCAAACCACTTTAACAAACGAGCATAAGCTGTTGCCCCACTGGTATTTTCACCTTGTTCTGTATGTGATAAAAACGTTTTATTTATTAGACTTCTAACATCATCTAATATTTTATCACTAGAAGTTCTTAATTCTGGTTTTGCTACTAAGCTAGCACATAGTTCTAAGCCTAGTTCCGCGTCTTTAAGGTAGCAATTGGAGTATGATGATATAGGTGTTTGGTCTTTTTTTTCTTCTTCGGATGATGCCAAATGACGATTCATCAAACTATCAATATCCATCTCATTTAACCTCTACTGTATTTATTTAAGTTGTGGTCTGGGAAGATTCGATTTATTAGAAGATACACCTTTATCATCAGGAAGATGTTTGTCATCCAATAAGGTTTCACCATATGTTGAAAGCACTGCCTCGCTGATCTCTCTGCCCCACACCAACTCCCCAAATCCATCCAGCCAGTGGGTGAGTTGTTGCGAGCGGATGACCGTGGCGGTGACTTGGTAATGATCATCGTGCTCGGTCATGGTTTGATCGGTAGACAGTGGCGTTTCTTGTAAATAGTGGCCGGCGCTTTTTTTAATATTAAAGGTCAGTGAGCAGCGCTCGCCTTCTCCAAAGCCAAATCGGCCGTCGTCATCGTATTTTTTCAGATCAAAATCTGATGGCGGCGTAAATGGGAATTTAGACACATTGGCACGGTTAATGCGGTGAACCGCTATGCTACGTTCGTTGTCGTAGCCCTCGAACCGACATACTAAATATAAGCGTGGGCCTTGTTGCGCGAGGCCGAGTGGGTAAACCCGTTGGCCGGTTTTTTGTTGTTGTTTGGCATTGTAGTAATCGAGGGTCAGCGGATAGTCGTTGTAGAGTGCGTCGGTAACATTTTTAAAAACCTCGTCACTCATCTTGGGGGGGAGCAACGGCTGGGTCTCGCTGACCACACGCACTTTCTTGGTCCAGGCGCGCGCTTTTTCGGCATCACCCGTCGGGTTTAATTCATAGCGCGCTGCCGCAAACATGGTACTGAGTGATTCGGTAACATTAGCCGGCAACAAGTTGGTGAGGTAGTTTTCAGCCAGCGACAACAATAACGCCTCTTGCGTGGATAACTTGCCGTTGCTCAGCTCTGGGGCATAGCGCGATAACCGATAGCCATAAGGCTTGCTCGTATCATCACACTCGGCAAACCCTTCCTCGCAAAGCATCTCTAAGTTACGTTGAATGGTACGGATATTGCGTTCTATCCCATCGCTGGCAACGGCTTTTTGCAGATCGCCTGCGGTTTGTTTGATCCGGTGTGAAAGGTGGCGCAATAACAAGAATGCGAGCTTTAGCGAGTCACTTTTAGGCGGACGGGTTGTCATAAATGTTTCGCTGTCTAATGATGTTTCCACTATTATTTACCTGCCTATTTTCACAAACAAGCCGCGATCGCGGTTCCATTTCATAACTGAGCCTACCATCACAAAAAGGCAAAATGCGTCGCATATAAAACAATCAGTTAAACCGATTCAATCAGACATATTCTGTCGCACCATACCGATAAAGTGGCGTCATACCGTGTTAGGGTGCGTAAAGGAATATAGTCATGAACGATGTGCTAGAACAAGTCAAAACGCTGATAAACGATGACACTAAAACCATTAAACAACTGCGTTATCAGGTGGGTCAGTGTGAGCAATTGATTGCCGCGTTAGAAACGGAAAACCAGCGCTTGGTCGATCAGTTGGGGCATTTGGTACAAAAGCTCAATACCGATGACATGACAGGCCTTGCCAATCGGTATCATCTCGAAACCAGCTTCAATACACTGCTAAGTCAACCTCAATGCCACCAGTTGGCACTGGTGTTTATCGATATGAATAAGTTGAAGACGGTGAATGATCAATACGGCCACCTGGTGGGCGACCAGGCGATTTGTCACCTGGCTACACTGCTCGCCAACAATACGCACGAGGGGATCGCGGCGCGCTTTGGCGGGGATGAGTTTGCGGTGTTATTGCCCAACACCACACACGCGGCTGCCACTGATTGGGCCCAATCACTGGTGATGCAACTGGCTCATTCACCACTCCTGATTGATCAACGCCCGCATTATTTAAGCTTTAGTTTTGGTGTGAGCGACATGCGCGCGGATAATGCCCCTCAGTTAACCAGCAGTAAAACCGCATTGGATCAGTTAATTCGTCAAGCCGATACACGTATGCTCAGTCGCAAGGCCTAACACAATATACGTACCTAAGTAAAAGCCATGACATCACAAGGTGATAACCAGCATCGCCTTGTGATTCTGCACCATTAATCTGTTAATTCCATCACATTTCTGTACAATGCGCGCTCAGTCATATTTATCTTTACACCCTCTCGCTTGGCCGTGAGTCAGATGCTTTGTTGGCATGACTACACGCCCTGGTTGAGCACAGTCGCTAGGAACCTCTTTTGATTTCAATCGCCAATATCACCATGCAGTTTGGTGCCGAGCCGCTATTCGAAAACATCTCTGCCAAATTTGGTAACGGTAACCGCTACGGGTTAATCGGTGCTAATGGTTGTGGCAAATCGACCTTGATGAAGATTATGAGCGGTGCCCTCACCCCGACTGCAGGCAATGTGTCCATCACCCCAGGACAAA
The DNA here is from genome assembly GCF_001722105.1 of Salinivibrio sp. SS3. NCBI lineage: Bacteria > Pseudomonadati > Pseudomonadota > Gammaproteobacteria > Vibrionales > Vibrionaceae > Salinivibrio > Salinivibrio sp. SS3. Next base: position 155,712 of record NZ_MEBQ01000023.1, read on the forward strand.
CCTTGGGCGAGCTTAGCCAAGACCAATTTGCTTACGAGCAGTATTCAGTGATTGATACGGTAATGATGGGTGACCGCAAACTGTGGGAAATCAAACAAGAGCGTGAGCGCATTTATTCTCTGCCGGAAATGAGCGAAGAGGACGGCATGGCCGTGGCTGAGCTAGAAAGCCAGTTTGCCGAAATGGACGGTTACACCGCCGAAAGCCGGGCCGGCGATATTCTTTTGCAAGCGGGGATTGAAGAAGAGCTGCACTTTGGCTTGATGTCACAAGTCGCGCCGGGCTGGAAATTACGAGTGCTACTTGCTCAAGCCCTGTTCGCCAACCCTGATATTTTGCTGTTGGATGAGCCGACCAACAACTTGGATATTCACACCATCAATTGGTTGGCCGGTGAGCTGCAACAGCGCCAGTGCACCATGATTATTATTTCCCACGATCGCCACTTCTTGAACGCCACCTGCACCCATATGGCGGATATCGATTTTGGTGAGCTTCGTGTTTATCCCGGTAACTATGATGATTTCGTCGCGGCATCTAGCTTGGCACGTGAACAATTGCTCGCCAGCAACGCCAAAAAAGAAGCCGAACTCAGTGAGCTGCAAGACTTTGTGAACCGTTTTGGTGCCAACGCCTCTAAGGCCAAGCAAGCCAGTTCACGCGCTAAGCGTATGGAAAAGATCCAGCTTGATGAAGTCAAAGCATCCAGTCGCGTGCACCCTTATATCCAATTCACTGAAAGCAAAAAGCTCCATCGCCAAGCGGTTGAATTGCGCGAGGTGGGCCATGCATTTGACGATACGCCCCTATTCCGCGGTGGCCATTTCTTACTCGAAGCCGGCTCGCGCCTCGCGATTATTGGCGAAAATGGTGTCGGTAAATCGACGTTACTGCGCTGTTTAGTCGGTGAACTTGCGCAAAGTGAAGGCACAATCAAATGGTCAGAAAACGCATCCATTGGTTACTGTGCGCAAGATAACAGTGCCGAGTTTGATAACGATCTCACCGTGTTTGAGTGGATGTCACAATGGCGCACCGCTAAGCATGATGATTTGATGGTTCGTGGCATTTTGGGTCGCTTGTTGTTCTCAGCCGATGATGTGAACAAAAAAGCCAAAAGCTGCTCGGGGGGCGAGAAAAACCGCCTGATGTTCGGCAAGCTGATGATGCAAGATATCAATGTGATTGTGATGGATGAACCCACGAACCACATGGATATGGAAGCCATCGAGTCACTCAACAAAGGCTTGGAGCAATTCCCCGGTACTTTGATTTTTGTCAGCCACGACCGTGAGTTTGTTTCCTCACTGGCGACCGACATTATTGAGATAAAAGATCAGCAATTGATCCACTTTAACGGCAGCTACGATGAATACCTCGCCCACTTAGAAAAAGTGCGTGCCGTGGCTTGATCACCTCGATTATCGATCACCAATAACGATTCACTCGCCCCAGCCACATTCCATGCCGCTGGGGCGATTTTTTGTTACTGGTCTGTCACTAGCAGTACGCTGCCCTCAAGCTGCGTCGGCCCGTAAGCAAAGATCTCCGCGTTACGCACGTCAAACATCAAAATCGTATTATCCGCTTGCACATGGCTATTGCTCCACACGTAAGCGCGCACATCACCACTGCCATAGCCTTCTTCTGACGTAGAGTATGGGAATCCGGCGGCAAATGCCTTTGGATTAAGCGCGGGTTTCATACAGGCATGTTCAGCCAAGGACGCTAGCTCTTTGATATTGGGCATGCGCCACTTCGAGTGACCTGCAAATTGATGCAGCGGATGCGCTTGGCTTTGATTGATCGCCTGCACTTCATTAAGTGCGGCTTGCCAATACATTCCGGTGCCCTCGCCACGACACGCCTGTTGTTCGGCTTGCCAGGTTTTACCCAGAGGGCAACGCATCCAAGTTAATCCGGTAAAGGTGTCCGTTACCGTGCCATTATCATCAAAGCTGTAACGGACATTCGGTGCCGTTTTGGTTAAATCAATCGAGCATTCTTGGCCCGCCCATGCGGTTGCAGATGCGAAGATACTGGCGGCAATAATCAGCTTGTTCATTATTTTTCTCCTTGGGCGACAAGACGAATAGGCAGTTGCCATGAGGTGTAGTCAGACTCGACCTGATCGCTATAGATCTCGAGCGATACCGTCGTGCCACGATCACTGCCTCGTGTTTGCGGAAGCTGGATATAGCGCGCGCCCGGTGTTGTAAATGCGGAATATTCGGTTAAGAAAGAGGTGGAAGACCACAGCAAGCCAGCATCATATTGACTGGCGGAGGATTGATGAGGGAAATACCCGGTATCGAGCCCATAAACACGTCCATCGCTGTCGGTTTGTGTCTCACCGAAATCAATCAGACTGTACAGCTCAATAAAGGTGGGTAAGCGCCATTGCTCAATCCCACAGACCTGTTGCTGATTCAGGTACGCTTGGTATTGGTCAGTGGTGCAAATACCCTCAGCGTCTTTGCAGCCTGTCGCCTCAATATCTTTGCCAAACGGTTCGAACTGCCCAGGCACTTGATAGGCAAAAAGGCGATCAACATATCGCGGGGATTGAGGATCCGTCTGTTTGCTCTCCCATACCAGTCCGCTGCGATTATCTTGCACACAATCCCACGTGGTCGCGCTATCGGGCAAAGGCTGACCGTTGCCATCCAGTTTAGTGAAGCTAAACCCACCTTCTGTTGCATCAAAACCATAGTCAGCATCTTGACCGGGATAATCGACAGGCGCGGTGGCGACATCCCCGCTGTCGGAATAATAGCTAACAATGCCGGTATCGTTCACGGGGCGCATTTGGGTCCGTTTATCCAACTCAACCAAAATAGCGCTGAGCTCAGCCTCACTCGGGGCACCTTTTAGCAAGACATCCGAATAACGCGCCAGTTCACCGCTTAGTAGCCCCAGCATGCGATTCGCCCGTGTGGGCGTCATACCCGATATTAGCGACAAAACGTTATTTTCAAGCTGTACAAAGCGGTTATCCGCCCCGCTGGCAATTAAGTCCTTTGGTACTGCAACGCCCATCGCCTCGAGTTGTTCACGCAAATTCGCAACCGCATCTTGATAGGCATCCCCTGCCGCCATGTTGCTAGCGACCAGTGTGCTGATCACATTGATCTCATTGCCGGTAGTCTTACCCACGCCGGGGGCAACAAGGAATGCATTCGCTTGGCGAGGCGCGTCAGCCTGCGCATCCATACGTTGCGACGATAACGTGGTCACGCCGGTGTCGATTTGCGCGACAATCGGTGAGGACAAGATCGCTTTATCGGCGCTGGTGAGGGTAAATGCCCCCTGCTCCGCTTGTGTTGTAGGTTCGTTAGCGTTACAGGCAAAGTCACCATTTAAATCAGCACACACGGTTTCATTACCGGTGGCATTGGTGGCGCTAATGGTGCCAGAGACGCTGTAGGTCGGCGCGATTGAGTCACTTGCACTCGTCTCTGATCCGGAACCATTACAGCCTGCCAGTAGCAATGCACTGGCGAGTAGAGAGTAGTTAAATTTCATCATATCTGTCTTTTTAGTCAGGGTGTTAAGGTGATTGAATAACGCGTTATCGGGACTCGCCCTTTCGTGCTCGCCAGCCGCCCCAAAGCAAGCCCACCAGCAGCAGTGGCCATGACAACGCGCCGCCTCCCGAGCTAGCGTTATCGATCGCATCCTTGGTGCTAAGGTCGGTATCTTGGCAATCGAATCCCGTCACGCGTCCCACTTGCCATGCCACCAGTTCACCACTGCTGCCTTGGGCATAGTCCGTCACTTCAAGACGCCAATTCCCCGCAAGGGGGTCGCCATTAAAGGCTTGCAAAAGATCGTCGTGCTGGCTGGTCCAATAGCGCACCAAGTCATTGCTCTGACGGGCGGTATTGGCATGTAACGTCACCCGTGAGCCTGCGGGGGAGACAAGAACAACGCGTAAATCTGATGGGCTGGCATGGTTGATATGGACATACACGCCAAGATCGGAGCGAATGGCACTCGCGTCATCATTAATAATGAAGTTAAAACTCTTGAAACCATTGTTTTGAGCGCCATTACTGGCCACCGATGCATCCGGTAAGGTCGTATTCAGGGTTTGGCGCGATTGGGTGAGTTGGGGCAAGCCTTTAATCACCGTCAAATTGTCTTGCCATTGATGGGTTTGCAACGTGTCATCAAATTGATAGTCAATTCGCGCCTCAAGAGTTAGCGGCTGACCGCATTGCGCCGCAAGCGGTAGAGGGATAGAAAACGACTGAGCCTGATCAAGTGATTGATTAATGGACGTGGGCGCTCCACCCTCCACCTGAATATCACCACGAATTTTGGCTGTGCGCCCTTGTGGTGTTAAGCGTGTGTGGATCGCCGCCGTATCTGCAACATAACGCTGGCTTGTTTCAAAGCGAAACGGTGCTTTGAGCAAACCGTGTTTTTCAAAGTTCGCTTTCAACAAGGCTGCATAGTCGCGTGATGGATAATAGGTTTTAGCCAGATAGAGCATGCTTTCTGCCAGATCGTGCATTTTCATGCCCCGGCCTAGCCCAAACATCGATTCCAGCACCAAGGTATCCATCTCTTTAAAAGCGGGTTCACCATACAGCGCGACGGCTTGCTTGAGGGTTTGGAACAAAGGCGTCGACCAAAGCTCATCCCCTAATTCACCACCGACGTTTTCATGCGCACGGTATTCACTGCTCTCAAAATAGCGCGCTTTTTGATTCCACAAACTGCGCGTGCCTTGCTTAAAACCGAAATAACCATCCCAGTTAAAGACGGTATCAATCTCGAAGTCATCACCTTGTTGATACAAGGTGCGATAGCTGGCAGAGCCCGCCCAATAATCAGCAAATCCCTCACCCAAAGCGCCCGTATGGCCGTACGCCCAGTCGGGCAAAATATGGTAGTGAATCCCATGGGCCAACTCATGAACCACCACATCGGCATCGAGCGTATCAGGCGAGCCAGATACCCCAAACATCAGGGCGTTAGGACCCGCATAGTAAGACGAGTTGTTCGAGCTGAAGGCGTGCGCATCAAAGCGTACCGGGCCGTCAAATAATGAGTACCCTAACGAAGACACATATTGCAGGGACTTATCCAAATGATAAAACGCCATCATTTGTGCAAAATCTTGACTGTCAAAAGGCAACGCTGTGAGCGAAGCATGGCTCGCAAACTGTGTGACACCATCCGGATTTAAAAACGAGACACTGTCACTTTTCTGCCATTGTCCAGACTCAGGGTTTTTGTCTTCAAAGGCGATAGCATCAACGGCTTGGACTCTGGGATTATTCAGGTAGAGCGTACCGCCCACATCCAATAAAGAGACATCACGCATAACAAAGCGTGGCGCGTGGGGATAATCCGCCAGCGTTGTCCAGAGCGTTTCGGGGGCGGGCTGTTTATCCATACTACGCAGATCCGGATCAACCACATTGACGGTGCGCGTCACTAATTCTCCGTCTGATAGCGCTGGCGGCGCATCCGCGATCAGGCGACGCGGGATCTCAATCGCCGCCTCTTTCACTGCCTCACCCTGCCGGATCATGGTGTCGGTTAGGCTTTTATACACCCGAGTCACCAAACCGTGTTTGTCGGTATGTAACACCAACGTACGCTGCGGCTGATACTCGCCACCGCGATAAATATCAAAATTGTACTGACGACCAAGCAAACTGCTGGTTTGGTAGCGTAACGACAACTCCCCCACTGACGGATAGTGCTCGCGCAAATACTGCTGTGCTTGAGTGGCATCACTTGCTTGATAATTGCCCGCAGGGTAATCCCATTCCCCTGCCATGACATTGGCACTGGCAAGTACCAACGCCACAAGACTGATCGCTGATTTCATGGTTTTTCCTTAAAACGCATAACGTGCATTGAGGGTGAAGTAACGACCGGGCTCGGTCGAAAAACGAGTTTGTGACTCAGAAATACCGGCAACGTCTTGATAACGAATGTATTCGCGGTCTAACAAGTTATAGACATTGAGATTGATAGAAGCCTGCGACGAAAACTGATAGCCCAAGCCAAGGTCAACGCTCGCCCAGCCAGACGTCTGAGCACACTCAGTGCGGGTGCCTAGCTCGGTGTAACACATGGGCGTGCGGGTCATCTTATCTGCCCAGTTCAAACGGGTATAACCGTTAAGGGATTGATTGTCGAAGTGAAGCGACAGGCTGCCCTCTAGCGGGGCTAAGTTGCGCACATATTCGTCATTGTCGTCTTTGCCAGAGATCCAGCCGATCTGACTTTTCGCTTGCCATTGATCGGTCAATGCATAGACCGCTGATGCCTCAACACCATACGTTTTTACACCTTCAAGGTTTTCATAGCGTTTCTCAAACAGGCCGGTTTCCGTATTAAAGCCCTGATCGGCAATATCAATAAACTGGCTAAACCGGTTGTAATATGCCGCGGTATACAGGCGCAGCTTGCCGTCATCATATTTGGCCCCGAGCTCAAAACTATCGCTGGTTTCCGCGTCAAGAGACGGATTAGGCAGCACCACAAATGCCATCCCCGGCATAGAGGCGTGATTAGAGTAGCCATAGCTTTTGTCGTATTCAGGCGCTCGGTAACCATGCTTATAGCTGAGATAGGTATTGAACGCGGGCGTCCAGTGATAAGCCACCGAAGCACTAGGCGACACCGCTGCACTGTTATTGTCCGCCACACTCGCCATGCCTATGGCTTGGGGATCGTCTGCGCTTAATCGGTACGCATCAGCACGTAGACCTAGCATTACACGCCACTGCCCGATACTCATTGCATCTTGCGCGTAGACACCTAACGCATAACTCCGTGCTGGCGCGAACGGTTGCGTATCACTCACCGTGACACCGTTCCAATCGAGTTTCGTTTTCGTCACAGGACGTTCATGGTACGCCGTTTCTAACACACCACCGTAAACCAGCGTATGCACCACGTCTCCGCTGATTTGCTCAGCGTTGGCATCTACCGACCAACCGATTGACTGGTCTTGAAAACGGCGATCATCCAGCACCCGACGTTGCTCATTGATCCCCATGTTCCAGCGGGTCATCAAACGGTTCGTGTTCTGGGTAAAATCGGTATTTCGGTAATAGAGCTTGGTGTTGAGGGTTTCTAACCAAGGCTGCTGGGCATGATATTCACTGCCAAGCCAAAATTGGGTGGTTTCGATTTGTTTGGCTCGGTCAAAGGTTTTGATATCCCACTTACCGTCAGGTTGAATCGATGCTGTCCCTTCTCGTCGCGATGCATCTTCACGGTAGAGCTTGGCTCGGGCACTTAGCTTCCAACGGTCGGAGACATAATGATCCAGACGCAACGACGCACTGCCACCGTCCAAGGTGCGGTTATACAAATCTTGCTGGTAATTACGGGTTTCTTCCCCTTCCCAATAGCTCACATCGAGCAACGCACTGGTATCACCATGACGGAGCGCGAGACGACTGCCGACTCGGCCTTTATCACTGAGCTCGCTATAGGTAACTTGCGCGTCGGCGTACCAATCCTGGTTGCGGAGGAGATCGTCAGCGGACAGCGATTTCACGATCACGGCACCGCCCAATGCGCCTGATCCATGACTGGTTGAGCTAGCGCCCTTCACCACTTGGATTTGCTTGGCGCTCGCGATATCAAAGGAATTACGCCCTGCTTTATCATTCAAATCAGCGGCACCGAACCCATCCGCGACGGGGACGCCATCTTCCACAATCAAGATACGGTTACCGGACATGCCACGAATAGTGATGTTTTGAGGGCGGCCCGCGCCACCTGTCACATTAACACCCGGTTCGTTTGTCAGTGCATCATAGAGCTCTGTGGCGCCCTTTTTTTTGATATCTTCGCCACGATAAATGGCTACCGACCCCGCTGTGTCTGACGGTAATTCAGCAAATTTATTGGCCGTGACGACTACCCTATCGACGTGGCGATTGGTCGCGTCACCAGAGGTATTCTCCTCAGTGTTGGCAGAATTGGAGTGCACGGTGCCAGTAGCCAGTGCTGTCAGCACTGCCACAGAGACAGAAGACAATTTCATTTAATACTCCGGTTAGTTCACACGCTTCAGTTGATGTAAGAGAAAGGCATAGTCGGTCGCTTGTTGCGTCAGCCCATGACGCGCATCGGCTTGGTGGCCACGAGAAAAATCCGTCAACAACAAATAAGGGCCCGATCGGGTGCTGGTTGCGGCTAAATGCGAAAGGTATTGCGCCCCCTCCCAAAAAGGCACACGCTGATCGTCCCAACCGACGCGCACCAGCATAGGGGGATAAGGTTTTTGCTGGATGTTGCGCAAAGGATCATAACCTTGCATGACCTCGCGCTGATCGCTTTTCGCGGGGTTGCCCCATTCTTGGTATTGCTGTGCCGTTAACGGCAATTCTGGGTCAGACATACTGCCAAGCACATCGACAAACGGAACATTAAGACTAGCGGCTGCAAACGCGGCGGGCGCTTGGTTAAGTGCCGCGGCAACCAAGGTAGCGCCAGCGCTGGATCCCACAGCCGCGACTGCGCGTTGCCCATCTTGGTAGCGGCGCATTGCTTTGGCGACATCAATAAAATCTTGGATGCCATGCTTTTTATTCATCCCGCTGCCCGCTTGGTGCCATGTTGCACCGTAATAGCCGCCGCCACGCACATGCGCAATTGCATAGATGACGCCTCGGTCCATTAGCGAGACGGTTTGCGGCATAAAATACGGCTTCATGGTAAAGCCATACGCGCCATACCCATACAGCACGACTGGCGATGACGGGGTCAGGGCATCTTTGCGATACGCCAACGTGACAGGAATACGATGCGGTCCAACGTATAGGCGTTCAGAGTGATAACGAGATGCATCAAAGTCGGGGTAATGATCGACACTGACTTCACGACGTGTGCCGGATTTAAGATCCAGCGCTTCCCATCGTGGTGGCTGTACGAGCGACATACTGCGAATAAACAACTGATTGCTAGCATAGTCGCCTCCGCGCGCAAACCAAGCGACCTGCCCTTGTGCCGCCAAAGGCTGCTTAACCACGCGCTCACCGTCCGCATTAAGTAAGACAAACCACTGCTCACCCTTTTGCTGTTGGGTGAGGACAATACCATCTTCAAAGAGGTAAAACGTGTTTAACTCAGCGCCCGACTCGGCAGCATAAACCACATGCCAATCATTCGGCGTCGCAATCGCAGCACGATAAAGCTGCTTGGTTCCTTGATGATTGCTCAGCATCCATAACGCATCATCCGTCTTATCGGGGTAGTATTCGACACCCGGTTGACGCGCTTTGAGCGGTGCAGACAGGCTGCTTTCATTCAGACGGAGTAGACGCTGTTCGGTCGACGATTCATTGTTGACTTGCACAATGGCCGTATCTGTGTGGCTAGCACGGTATACCGACAACAACCAAGCAGGATCGACTTCTTCATACACCAAGGTATCGCCGCCGGTAGTGCCTATTTCATGGCGGAACAACTGGTAGGGACGCGCGGTTTTCGCCTCTTTGCCGACATAGTAGAGCTGCTGATTATCCGGCGACCAGATGACAGATGCATCAGCCTCGGTGGCAATAATATCGGTTTGCCCAGACTGGCGGTTGATCAGCACGATGCGGTAGTCTTCCTCACCGTGAATATCCTCGGCAATGGCGAGCCATTGTCCATTGGGACTTAACGACCAACTCCCCAGATGATAATACGCATGCTCAGCGGCTCGCGCCTCTATATTGAGCAATAGCGACCCTTGTTCGCTGCCTGCTTTGCGCATACGCAGCACGCGCTCACCATTAACCCGTGTTTGCAAAAATTCGCGACCATCGCGCGCTAACCAAGGTTTGGAACCGGTTTGCGGTGTGCGCTGCCACTCATTCAACAGCTCATCGCGAAGCGATTGACTCGCCATCAGCGACTGCTGCGCATGCTGATTTTGGCGTTCCAGATATGCCCGAATTTTATCCTGTTGTTGCGTCACATCTTGCAGCCACGAAAATGACGACAACGTATCCGTTTCATCATCGCTATGGCTCAATGGCGACACAAACATAAGCCCGATTAACAGCGCATTCACTAACTTCATGTTATACAAACATTAAATTGGGGGTAAGTTCAGGGCGCGCATCATAGATGCAAATACGATTGAGATCAATTATCATTTATGATGATCTTTGAGGGAGATCTCATTCAGTCATATTGACTGTAATAAAGCGTTGTTATTTAAGCTGTAACGAGATAAAAGGCGCTCATGAAGCGAAAACGACCTATCACCCCACACGCGCCAACTCAGACACTTGGATTGCTGACAGTCGTCGCGTTAGTGTGCGTGGGTGTCCATTATTCGTCGCTCGCGGAGACGTGGATGTGGCAGCGAAGTGCGCTGATATCCGGTCAATGGTGGCGATTCGTGACAGGCAACCTGGTTCATCAAAACCTATTTCATTTGTTGGTCAATATGGCGGGATTAGGCGTATTCGGCCTTGTTTTTTATCGCCATATCAGCGCCGGCACGCTGGTGTCGCTGATCTTGTGGCTTGCGTGTGTGGTTGGTCTGGTAATGTGGTGGGGCCCCTACCAGCAATATATGGGGCTGTCTGGGGTGTTATACGGGTTGTTTATGTTTGGGGGGTTAAGCACGATTCACACCCCTAGCGGAAAATGCATCGCTTTAGTCACGGGTATAAAATGTGTGGCTGATGCCTTGTTGGGTCAAGCTCTGCCCATGCATGCCGCATTGGGTATCGATATTGCTCACCTCGCTCATGGCGGGGGGATTGTGGGGGCGCTGGTCTTTTTTTACATCAAATCACTAATACGTAATTGCTTTGCTCATCATGGTCAAACACAACACTGACTACTTCAACGCGGATTTCTTCCATTCAGCGGCAAGTCCCGCTATACCTAGAGTAACGTGCTTATTCTTTATAACGAGCGAGGGATCATGAAATACGCGACCACACTGTTAACGCTTTCCAGTCTTCTTCTTACCACACCGAGCTATGCCCTTTTCGGCCAGGGCGATAAAACCACTGATGCGATGACGCAAATGGCGACCCAATTTGCGGATGACCAAGCCAGTCAATCTCCCCTTGTCCAATCCATTACCGAGAAAGTGGATGTGAGTTCAACACAAGCCGCCGGTGGTGCCAGCGCGTTGCTGGCAATGGCAGCCGATCGTCTGACGGGGACTAAACAGCAAGAGCTTGCTAGTCTCCGCCCTGATTTAGGCTCGCTGTCTTCGTTACTCGGTGACACTGGTGTTAGTAACAACATCAGCTCACTCAATAGCCTGTATAGCGTGGCAGAAAAGCTAGGGGTCAATGCGGCAACCTTGCAGCAATTTGTTCCGATTATTCTTAAATACCTCGGACAACAGGGCGCTAGCCAGGAATTACTCGGCTCACTCACCCAGCTTTGGCCTTAACCTTCTAACCTTGTAATCACACGCGGCTATCAAGGCCGCGTATTTATTTGCCCTATCCTCAAGCAAAAAATAGCGAGACGCGTTATCATGTTCGCCTTGTTGTTCAACGCCGTGTGATTATGCCTGCCTTATCTTTCTCTGCGATCCCCATTGGGATCCGCTATATGCTGCTCTCTGCATTCGGGTTCGCGCTGATGTCCGCCTGTGTAAAATATGTGAGCCTCAACGGTATCCCAGTGTTTGAGATCGTGGCATCGCGGGCCTTGGTCTCACTCATCATCAGCTACACCGATGTCAGGCGCAAAGGTCTATCGCCTTTGGGCAACAACAAACCGCTACTTTTATTGCGCGGCGTATTGGGCACCATGGCATTAATGTGTGTGTATTATGCGGTTACGACACTGCCGCTCGCCGAAGCCACAGTGCTGCAATACACCCACCCGGTATTTACCGCTATCCTAGGGCTCGTGCTACTTAAAGAGCGCTTACAAGGGGCAACGTTAGTGTGTATCGCCCTCTGCTTAACTGGGCTCTATATCATGGTACAACCTAACCTCAATGCCTCTATTGACGATGCCCTCCCCACCTTTAGCGTGGTGGTTGCGTTAATGGGCGCCTTAGGCAGCTCGATTGCCTATGTGATTGTCCGCAAGCTCAGTCGCACCGAAGACAGCTCAGTAATTATTTTGTACTTTCCCATGGTTGCCCTGCCCGTCGCGACCGTGCTGATGTGGCCGTCTTTTGTACTGCCCAGCCTGTCACTGACCTTGCTGTTGGTGTTAGTGGGCGTCTTTACCCAAGTTGGCCAATACGGCTTAACTAAAGCGATGCAAACCCAACAAGCGGGACAAGCCTCCGCCTACGCGTATATTCAAATCGTGTTCTCGACATTAATTGGGGTATGGATATTTAACGAAGTCCCGTCTATTTGGACCTACATCGGTGGTGGGTTAATTGTCGCTGGCGCTGTGTTCAATGCCATGGGGCATCGTCTCTTTAGAAGACGCGCGAATGCTTAGTCTCGAGCCTGCTTTTAAACTGGATGGCGGTGAAAGGTCACGCTGAAAGCACATGCACTGGCCTGGCGTGAATTGCTGCTTGCCTATCTCTGGCAAGCAGCTCAACGGGCGGCTATTCTGTGCGAAGATGTCGAATAGCGCCACTAAGCGAGTCAACATTCTCTTTCAAATTAGAGACAATCGGACCTAATTGCTCAATTGCCTCGTTCATATCACTCGACAAGTTCTTTATATTCGATAAGTTGCCAGAAATCTCGTCACTAACAGATAACTGCTCTTCGGTCGCGGAGGCAATCGAAGTATTGAGGCGATGTATTTCCACCGCCGACTCTTTGATCGTCCCCAGGGCATCATTCGCTGTGGTCATATTATCCCGTGTGGATGAGATCTTTTCTGCATTGACGCGGATGGTTTGTGTCGACCGCTCGGCTTTCCCTTGTAAACCACCGATCATTTCCTCAATCTCGCCAGCCGACTTTTGCGTGCGCTGTGCAAGTGACCTAACTTCATCCGCTACCACCGCAAAGCCGCGGCCTTGGTCACCTGCACGTGCTGCCTCAATAGCCGCATTAAGGGCCAACAAGTTTGTTTGCTCGGCGATGCCTTTAATCACATCCAGCACATTACCCACATTAGTAGATTCATCGGCAAGCTCTTGGATCACCTCTGATGTCTTTTTGAATTCAGTTTCTAAACTGCCAAACTCGACCATGGTTTTATCGAACACATCTTTACTAGTGGTGGTTTCTTTCTCAGTACTACCTGCGTACTTTTCTGCCATGGAGGTGTTCTCCGCCACCGTGGCAAGGGCAGAGGTCATTTCTTCCATGGCCGTGGCACCCATCTCGAGCTCTTGGTTTTGCTGGTTAGATATTTTGGCATTTTTACTGGTAATATCGACCAAACTATCCGTAATCTGAGCGATCATATGATTAACGTCATTAATTTTATTAATCGTCGATGAGTAACTTCCGATAACTTTATTAACAGTATTACCAATCGTGCCAATTTCATTCTTTTTACTATCGTCGACTCGCAACGTAAGATCTGAATTATCATCTACTTTTTTTAGCGTGGATGCCATCCTATCGATTGGATTAACAACCGTTCGTTTCGTGATGATGTATCCCAAAATCGCAATTACGATCACCACTGCTAACGAGATATTGCCGATGAGCACCGTTTTTTTGACACTCGCTGCTGCCTCGTTAAACTGTGCATCCGTTCGCTGTTCCAACGCAATAAAAAAGCTTTCGATGGGTTTCATGATTTTTGCTTTTTCTTGGTGATACTGCGAGCTATGCAATAGCTCAATCGCCATTTGTTTGTCGGGCTCTCCTCGAACAGTATAATTACCGCTGCTGTCCGGATATAGTCCTTTAACCGCGTTCATGGCTTTGACTTCCATATTCACCAGCCCATCCGAATTGGCCTGAGCCTTTTTGAGTAAATCAAACTCTTTCTCGGTAAAGCCTAAATCTCTCATCCGTTGATTTAACGAAATAGCTTGGCCATCTGGTTTAGGTTTTTGACCATGTTCTAACACTAAGTCCCAGTAGATCGTATGATAGTTAACAGGCCGAGGTTTCTCTCCGTTACGGATAGCAATAATATCCATGTACATTTTTTCGTACTTTTCATCCCCCGTCACCACATACGTTCTTCCTAAGCGGGTCAAGTCATCAGAGCTTTGCCTTAATTCATCAGCCGTTTGATACGATTGATATCGCACCTGAGCCATCTCATCGACTTTATTCATTAGGCCGTTGAGTTGAATAATCGTTATAAAACTAACGACAATCCCTGCCCCAATTATAAAAAACACTAACTTCATGGTGTTATTGATATTCATACCCAACTCCTACCAGTCAACAACAGACAACACCGACCAAAAATCACTACTTTCTTATCGTAGAATAGATTCTTGCCACCGGTTAAAAAGAACTAGACAGGAGTAGTCTCCCCGTCGATTAGTTTTTGATTGATCGATAGAAAATATTCAACGATTAAAGTCAGGGCATAAAGCTTAATCACTTAGAGGTATTTCAAATTAGTCATTTCTATGAAAAACCCAGACAGGCATCAACAGTAAGAGAAATAGAGGTAAGGAGGAAAGCTCAAAGCAGCTGCGGGGATCAAACCAACCATGTACCCCGGCTTGTGTCACCTGCGCTGCCTGTCATCAGTACGTATACTGCGGCGCGTCGCGGACGTTTCTAAGCTGCCTGTGCGGCAGTGAACAATGGTTTACCTTGGCGGTTTCTGGCTCGGCTTTTTAAGCTGCCTATGCGTAGGTCGGACAAGCGCCAACTCGATCGTACAAGCTTGGTGTGATTTGCGCCGCGCGCAGTGCAACTGGCGCCAGTTGCACTGCGCCATCCGACATTGAGGCCAACGATTAACCCCTGTCGTGACAGGCGCCCGTTGGAAATGTGCACCTATCCAACACCGTGCTGGGGCTTGTGTCACCTACGCTGCCTGTGCGGCAGTGAACACTCAGGGCGTCTACGTATCCAATACTGGATTTTTCTAAGCTGCCTGTGCGGCAGTGAACGTTTTCTTCTCTCGCTTTAGCCTCCGCCTCTATTTCTAAGCTGCCTGTGCGGCAGTGAACCTAGAGCACGCGATTAAGACTGGTCAAGTTGATTTCTAAGCTGCCTGTGCGGCAGTGAACCTTGCCGCGAATCCTAACGCCTGAATTTCCCCTTTCTAAGCTGCCTGTGCGGCAGTGAACACCCCCCGCTGATGAAACGCGACCGCCCGCCATTTCTAAGCTGCCTGTGCGGCAGTGAACCGCTCAATGGCGAGCCGGACATTGCGCCAAACTTTCTAAGCTGCCTGTGCGGCAGTGAACGCTAGGGCGTAGTCTGAGCCTATGTTCTGCTTTTTCTAAGCTGCCTGTGCGGCAGTGAACATCAGGCATAAAAAAAGCCCCGACCGGGTTAATTTCTAAGCTGCCTGTGCGGCAGTGAACGGTAATACAAACGTGCCGGTGAATGCGTTTGATTTCTAAGCTGCCTGTGCGGCAGTGAACCCCCGCGTGAGCATCCCGCGCCGTTTCGCGGTTTTCTAAGCTGCCTGTGCGGCAGTGAACATAGAGTTTTACAGAGAGGCAGAGCACGTCGATTTCTAAGCTGCCTGTGCGGCAGTGAACAATTCGAGCATGACCATGCTAAATACGGGACGTTTCTAAGCTGCCTGTGCGGCAGTGAACAGGCACCTGCCCTTTTTTTTGCTTGAAAGTATTTTCTAAGCTGCCTGTGCGGCAGTGAACATAGACATTAAAAGCGGCATTATTCGCGCGTCTTTCTAAGCTGCCTGTGCGGCAGTGAACCTGGAAAGTGGGGCGATACGGTGCGCGTGAAATTTCTAAGCTGCCTGTGCGGCAGTGAACACGATAAGGCGTTAGTCGATAAAAAGCGCATCTTTCTAAGCTGCCTGTGCGGCAGTGAACAATATTGCGATCAGCCGATTGATGATGGCCAATTTCTAAGCTGCCTGTGCGGCAGTGAACAGAAACAGAGCAACCTAGAGCCTTTGCGGTCTTTTCTAAGCTGCCTGTGCGGCAGTGAACGCGCGGCTTTGGCGCGACGGCCACCGCGAAACTTTCTAAGCTGCCTGTGCGGCAGTGAACGCTACGCGGCAAAGGGACAGAACGCAGAGCAATTTCTAAGCTGCCTGTGCGGCAGTGAACTTTGTGCTCGCTGTTTCGCGCCATGCCATTATTTTCTAAGCTGCCTGTGCGGCAGTGAACATAGCGCCTCGTGCAAATGCTTCACGCAACAATTTCTAAGCTGCCTGTGCGGCAGTGAACTGAGCGGTAGCCTGACTCAAACGCTTCTTTGGTTTCTAAGCTGCCTGTGCGGCAGTGAACGGCCAATGTCTTTGCGCTCAATGGTCGTGAAATTTCTAAGCTGCCTGTGCGGCAGTGAACCTGATCACGACTCAGGTTCGTCGCGTCATCATTTTCTAAGCTGCCTGTGCGGCAGTGAACCCTTGCATTGTCTTGTTTAGGTCTTTCATAACTTTCTAAGCTGCCTGTGCGGCAGTGAACTGTGCGCCGCTGTCCGTATCTAAGCGCGTTTCTTTCTAAGCTGCCTGTGCGGCAGTGAACACTTGCAGGTGCTGCCAGTGTTCCAGTTGAACTTTCTAAGCTGCCTGTGCGGCAGTGAACGCCGAGTTGTGGCGACTCGACTTTTTTAGGGATTTCTAAGCTGCCTGTGCGGCAGTGAACCGTACAGATCCATGTCGAACGTATACCAGTCTTTTCTAAGCTGCCTGTGCGGCAGTGAACCTCTTCGCAGATGACATGCGCTGCATCTTCGGTTTCTAAGCTGCCTGTGCGGCAGTGAACAGTATGAAGCGTTGGCGGGTAAAAAGCCCCACTTTCTAAGCTGCCTGTGCGGCAGTGAACAAGATCGCGTGTTACCACAAGCGCAGCCGTTATTTCTAAGCTGCCTGTGCGGCAGTGAACGTAAATCCCGTCCACATATCCGCCACCTGTGCTTTCTAAGCTGCCTGTGCGGCAGTGAACCGATTAGCCAGGCATTAGAAACCAGCATCACATTTCTAAGCTGCCTGTGCGGCAGTGAACCTTGGCCGTCTAGAGTCATACCAAATCGTTCATTTCTAAGCTGCCTGTGCGGCAGTGAACCATGATGATTGACGCTTTCCGCACGCTTTTTTTTTCTAAGCTGCCTGTGCGGCAGTGAACTTTCATAGCCGACCAGCCCCACGCCTAACCGTTTTCTAAGCTGCCTGTGCGGCAGTGAACAAGAATATACCAAGTTATTGAAACTCCGTACATTTCTAAGCTGCCTGTGCGGCAGTGAACCTGGTTACGCTGTAACTCGTGGCGCTGGGATATTTCTAAGCTGCCTGTGCGGCAGTGAACGGTTGATATCTTGTTTTGCACTATGAGCCTTATTTCTAAGCTGCCTGTGCGGCAGTGAACAATAGAATAACGTAATAATCGTCAGTAACAACAGGCCATTAGGATAAAAATCGCCTTTTACCCTTGTTAAAAATGGCCTGCCGTAACTAACTGTATTTCCTGTCTATTTTTAAAGAGCCCAAAAAGAAGGGGTAAAGAGGGGTTTCCCCCTCAAAAACACGGTACCGCTGATTGCTGATCGGGTTCTCGTCGGCTGAGCCCATAACAGGTGAACGGTTGGTCCTTGTTTGGCGGCTTTTTGGTTGTTTCCCGCTCGATGTACAAAGCAAACTCGGTATTTGGCTGCCCTGCTCGTTTTTGGCTCGAAAGGCTGGTCACTTGAATAAAAGGCAGTGACCAGCGTTTGTCGTCCGTTTTAATGTTTTCCAACAAACGACGCTTTACTTCCTCCTCATCGTACCCATTTTTGCTGGCAATCGCGCCCGCGCGCCGGTCGAGGTTTTTATACAGTCGCTGCGGCGATTTGTAGTTCCAGCGTTTGAAGTAGGCATAGTCTTGCACCCCGTCTGGTACCGGCTTAACCGCTTTAACATGTACATAATCGGTCAAGCGAGACAGCCACCGATGAATATTAAGCTGCTCAAATTCTGCCTCTGTTTGTGCAAACAAGCGCAATCGGTGGCCGAGTGGGAAATCACCTTGGCGATAGTCCGGAAACCCCACCGCAATGGCTGACTGATTCGGCCCGATTTTGTTTTCTGCTAAGGCGATATGCACTTGCTGAAACACCTTGTGCCAGAGAAAATCTGCCGAAATATCGGTGTCGGGCAACAAGGTGATATCAATGTAATACTGCATTGTGCCTCCTTATGCGCCAAACACGCCGCCGCGGATCAGCATCGCCATAATGTAATGCTGCTGTTCAAGCGTTGGGGTTTTGTCTTTTAACATCCATCCATCGAGCAAGTTGTAAAAGTCGTTCTTTTCTTTTGGCTGACGATACGCCGCCCCGCGGTTAGTCACCGAGCCATAGGGTTCGATGGCGATCGCGCCGACTTCGTCATAAGCAGGATGCCAAGTATCAATGGTGCGCAGCGCGTTGCCGATTTTTTGTGAGTGCATCGCGGCTTGGCCATCTAATTGATACAAGAACTTGCTTTTATCGCCTTTACCGCCGCCCATTACCAGCTCTTGAGAGGGGTAGACCGCTTGCCCCTCGCCCAGTTGGCAGTAGGCTTCAACATGGATAAGCGCATGCGCTTCTGTCAGGCCATATTGGATCACCTCTGCTAGCGCGGTGACATCTGGGTGCGTGTCAAAATCACGTAGGCTGAATTCATAACTATCAAAACTAATTTGCTTCTCGCCTGCGGTGACCACCACCTTAACTTGCTCGGCACCGACACGGTTGCGCCACAAAAAACGCCCATTAGCAATGTTGTGTGCATAACGTTGCGCCAGCTCTTTAAAACCGGTTTCTGATTGATAGTCACGCACTTTATCGGCTAACGCTTGCTGATAGTCTGGATTATTACAGGTTGACGGTACATGCAGTCCGCTGAGCACGCGCAGTGAGAACGTCACTTTGAGCGTATCAGCATCATGCGGTAGTGCCGCAACATCAACCGTTTGTAGGTTTGGTTTAGATACTTCCGCATCCAGCTTGGCGGGATCATTGGCGGTGGCCGCTTTTAAGCGGTTAGAGATGGTGCCTCGCACTGATTTCTCGCCTACTTGAATAGATTGCCAATCGCCTTTCTCCCAGTTGCCGGCATACAGTAGTGCATCCGAAGGCACCAGTTTCGCTTCAAAGGCAAGCACGGAAGGGGTAGTCAGTTTTTTATCAGCCATGATGAAATCTCCTTAATTACAAAAAGTCGGGGTCAAAGTCAGTGTCGTCATCGGTTGTGGGCACGACGTCAGGTTCAATGGGTTCGGCATGCGTCGCTGTCGTCACACGGGCAAGGTACCAAGGATGCTCACCGTGATAACGCCAGCATGCCTCGTCGATATCGGTGATCCGGTGGACGCTGCGCCACTCACCCACGCTGTACGCCGCTTCCACAAAACTTACCGGTACCTCTGGATCGCGCACATTAGCGACCTCGCCTGCGGCATAACAAGGGGAAATTGCGCGGTAGCCCGTCATAATCGGCACAAAGTATCCTGGTTCAGTTTTTTTCACGCGCTGCCATTGTGCCGAAACGGGTTGGTTATCGTCGTCAGGTGCGCTTTCATTATCGGCGACGGCTTGGTACGTCAACATGGCAAACTCACACCAAGCATCAAATAAGCTGGCCTGCGCATTGTGTTGCAATAGCTGTTGATGATGCTGGGCGAGATAATCATGTCTATCACAAAGGACAAAGCCCGGCATGAGACGGCGCAACGCTTTTTTCTGCATACTTGCATCCGCGAGCAGTTCAATCTCACCAATGGTTAAGATTTGCCCACCTGCAAGCCGTCGCTGAGGCGCTAAATCTTTCACCGCCGCGATCAACTGTGCTGCGGCGGCTTTATCACCGGCTATCAGCCCCTCAACCTCAATCAGCAAAGAGATTTGCATATTCATGCGTCCTTCTTCATTGATCGATGCTGTCTCACCTTTGGCGTTCACCGGATTGCGGGTTAAGGCAAAAACATAGTCGCCCCACCCTGTGGGCTGCCGTGCATGAACGTTGTTTTTATGGCTCACCACGGTCACACCACCCAAACGCAATCCCATCGCATCGGGGAGTTGACGTGATAGCGCATGGGCAAAACCGAGAAAGTGCGTGATCGCCGGAAAACCATAAGTCAGCCCTGCGATCGCGTTCGCGTTTTGCACCTCAATGTGCTTAAGCAATAAATACTGTGCCATTATCGGGTCTCCTCAAATTGAGGCGTGTCGCGCTCAAACGCTTTTAGTTGGGTTAGGAACACTTTGCGGATGTAATTGAACTCCGTACCCCCAAGCAGGTAGTGTTTTTTGTCCTCAAGCTGGCGCAGTAACCAAGCAGCAAAATCAGAGGCGACAGTGTCCAGCCAGTCTTGTGCCTCACGCTCACGCTGAAATTGCGCGTCGGGGTTGTACACATCCAGCCAAAGTGCGTGTTCACGTTTTAGTCGGCATGCCTTATCATCAGCGCCTTTGCTCCAACCGGCTGAGACTTGCTGCTGAACCCGCGCGGCATAGTCAAACACCACGTCAGTGAGTGGCAGAATAAAGTCATGATCACGACGATAACGGGTGGCAAAGTTGCGGTCCCGTTCGGTCAGGCTTGCCAGAAAGGCGCGAAAATCGTGAAGCAAATGGCTGGCTTGGTAGGCTAAACGGCGGTTGAAGATGCTGGTTTGCTTGCTTGGATCCTCCGGCTGCTGCTGATAGCTTGGCGGCGCAGCATGGAGCAAAAAGCCCTCACCATGACGCTCACTATTAAGCTGTGACACGTTTTGCGGTTTAGAGCCGCCAAAGGTTTGTTTAACGGTACGCGGAAACGCTTTTAACGACTCTGGATGATAATGCTGTTTGTTCTTTGCCTCGCGAATCGCTTTAACTTTCTCCCCAAACCGTGTCGCACGCACCTTGGCGTACAGTGTGTGCGCAAGGCTGGATGAATATAGCGGGCACAGCAGGTGATACTCACCTTCATTCACCGGAAAATAGGTTTGCTTAATTAAATTATGGGCTGACAACGTCTGATCATTCAAAGCAAGTGAAAATCCCGCACGCCAAGTCTCTAGCAAGGTAACGTCATCCGTGAGTGGCTTAAGCGCGTTGATATGGCCGGCTTGCAATTGAGAAATAAGCGACTCACCTTCCACAGTGACTTTTAAAAAACGTGCCACATCCATAGCAGCCGCATTGCCGACTGCATCAATGGCTTTCTCGGTCAGCGAATAGCTGGTGAGGTAGCTAGACTCGCTCTTATCGACCTCAGTGACCAGCATACTCGTTGCTTTAGCATCGCCGTGAGTAAATTTAGGGCAATGGGTGGCGAGGCTGATTTGCTTGGCCCGTCTCGCGGCGTCTGTAATCCAGCGAATTGGCTCATACTTCGCTTCGATCGGCGCGGCTTTTTCCGCGTAATCGGCATTAGCGATCGCCACTTGCTCTTCGCTGGCGGCGGCTTTTAGGGCCTTATTAAGCGCCTTTTGCTCGGGATCGAGCTTAACCTGCTTATTCTGTTCGATATCATCTAGCAACTTTTCGTTCAGGCTGTGTTCCATAAGCGCTTCCTTTTATCCTTCAAGACAACAGTGTCTAACTTACCGCCACTAGAAGCGCACATCAACAGCCTTATAGTGTCTATCAAAAATAAAATAATTTGATGGATAGTGATCAAGGTCAGGTTTGAGCTAAGGAACCAAACTCCGTTATACTATTGGCTCTATCGCATCGATAGCTTAGAAATTATATTGTTTTTCAAACGGTTACACTGCCGCATAGGCAGCTTATTTCTGAGGGCAATACACGTTGCCCTCTTTTTATTCCCGATAAGCACCCAGCTGTGGATGCCAACACCAAGTGATGTTTTGGCCTTCTCGCTCAGCCGCGAGGCGTATTTCGCCCAAATGCTGGCTCGCTTCTTTAACCGGCCACCCCAATTGGTCAGCAAAGCGCTGATAGACGGCCTCCGGATTAACGTCAAACCACCAGTGGCAACCGGCTGCCATGGACGTTTCGACAGGTTTAAAGCGATATGAGTGATCAGCGTATTGGTAGGGGTAACGTGAGGTATCTAACTGCTGCCAATCTAGCTTGTCATCGTCGTTATACGCCAGCACAAAGCTTTCTTGGGGCTGGCTGTGACGAAACGGGGTGCGACGGATCAGTTCGCCGCTCCAGCTGGCATGTTTACCGGGAAAACGAAGCCCGGCAGCTTGACTGCTCAGTGTTTCATTCCACCACAGCTCGGCTTCCTTACCGGTTCGGAAGAAGTCAGGTTGGTACTTTTCCCCGCCCGTCAGCTCTAATGTAAAGCGCAATGCTCGGTGCTCTTGTACGCCCCAGTGGCTCACCGGCTTGGCCTCTATTTTTTTCGGCAAAGCAAACTCAAAGGCGCATTTTTCCAGCTTAGGAACTTCCTGAATACGCGGTGTGGCGGAAATTGCCGTTAGCCCTTCATCAAGCGTGACCTTGTAACCTTTTTCGAGCGGGACAGCCGCGCTTTCAAAGCCTGGCTTACAATAAGCGGGATGCTTGCCTTTTAACGCACGGACGTTCTGCTCGAGCACATGAATATTGGCGGTCGCCGGCGCTTGCTGTCGGTGACGTTGTACCCGCCCCGCCAACTGAATTAAGGCACGCATTGAACTCGGCTCGGCAATGGCCCAGTCGTAATCGTGATCGCGCCCGACTTCCACCACCGCCGTGCCCACCACCACAAACATCAGATGGTTGGCATCACAGTGTTCAATGGCATGGCGAATCTCCGGCTGTTCGAAAATCGCCGCTTCATCATGGCGATTTAACGCCGCATCAAGACGACTTTCTCGATAAGACCGCAACGCCAGCGGAAACTGGGAGTGGTACGGGCAAA
Source organism: Salinivibrio sp. SS3 (assembly GCF_001722105.1). Lineage (NCBI taxonomy): Bacteria > Pseudomonadati > Pseudomonadota > Gammaproteobacteria > Vibrionales > Vibrionaceae > Salinivibrio > Salinivibrio sp. SS3. Next base: position 178,539 of record NZ_MEBQ01000023.1, read on the forward strand.
CAAAGAGCGCATGATCCGGATCTGGCGAGATTTGCACCAGCGCGCGGGTCAGCGCTACCATCGGATCGATATTGGCCATGCGCACCACGCCTATCGACACTGTTTTGCCGGATGCATGAGTTTGGTGATGCGCATGGTGCAGCTGATGAATATGGGTATGGATAAGTTGCGCTAGCGGCCCAAAATCGAGGTTAGGTTCGCTGGATATTGGGGGAGCAGCCAGAGAGGTAATCGCGGAGGTGTCTACCGTCTTCCCTTTGCGTAGCACCTGTTGCTCGCCCTCTAATCGCTTAACGCGTTTTGAGACAAAATCACGGTGGTAAGTCACGTAATCGGTTTTGCTCGTTACCGTCTGGATCTCGCTGGTAAATTCATCAAACCAGCCGCAAATCACAGGTGCACCGTCAGCGCCGTTTGTCGTCGCGCTGTCACCAAACTGGGCATGATTAAACTGCGCCCTGCCCGCACGATAGGCATCAAACAAGCTTTTTACTAACGAAGGCGGCAAGGTCGCCGATGAGAGCAGCACCCGTGACCCTAACATGCCTGCCCAGTTCACCAAGCGGCACAGCGCCGGTAAGTCTTCAAGACCAAAATCATCGGGCTCATCAAGGACTAAGTCAGTACTGAGCAGACGTAACATGGGCGCAATTTGATGACCGCCGCGCAGGCTTTCAGTAGCGGGCATCAGGTGATCAATCGTGCTCACTAACACTGGCGCACTGACCAATTTCTCCAGCTTAGGCTGATTATTCAGCCAGTGTTTCAATCGGCCATCGTAGATTTGCCCTTCGTAGCTAATAAACAGTTGCTCGAGAAAGTCTTCGGTAGACTCACTGCCGCCGGAAGACTGATATGACGTATTTTGCGCCTCGTGCAAGCGTTGGATCGCTTGCGAGCCAACGAGCACAGCCAACTCGTCATCGCCAAGTTTCAGCAAGTCGCGATACGCATCGCCGGTTTGCAAGGTCAATGTTCTCAACCCGAGCGCCACCGAGAAACGGCACCCCTGCCAAGGATCGGATAACGCATACATAATGCGCGCATTGGCGATGGTTTTCCCACAACCTGTCGACGCCATATTAATGCCGAAAAAGCCCTGCGTTTCCGACTGAGTGGCTATGGTTTTGGTTTTCCGATAAGCGATATCTTGCCAGTGATACTTCTCTTGTTCGGCGCTTTGGCTAAAACGGCGGTGCTGGGCAATCGCCGGCAATGTCCATTTAAGTGAGGGTAAATTCTCCGCAAAGCGTCTCGCATTAATGGCCACGCCGATGTTGTGTTCATCTAACTGTTGTTTAGGTGGCGCGTTTTTGCGCTTGCCTTGAGACTGGTCTGTGTTAGCAATAGGCGCGTAGTGGCCATCGCGCCATTTGGGTTTGGACTTTTCCAACGGAAGCGACGAATAATAGCGATCCGCCAGCATTAATGATAAACGTGCCATATGGCTGACAAACCGCTGCGATAACCAATCAACTTGTCCATGAGCGCTCCACGAATATTGGCGGGCACGCTGGGCCAATTGACGCGCTTTGTGTTGCCAAGGCTGGCTTAAAAACGGGGTGCCATTGGGAAAGCACCAGTTGTCGACAAGCGCTTGCGGATCATATTTAGCGAGGTCAAGTGCGTTGGGCGCATTCCAGTGGCTGCCAAAGCAACGGCTCAGCCATTGGTCAATTTGCGATAGCTCAACGGGTGCTTCGCCATCATCATAGTTCACCGGCAACCGATGGTGCGACACAATCAGCCAAGCCACGATACGTGCAAATGGCGATAAATCATCAAAGACCGGCTGATAGCCGTCTGTTTCAGTAAACAGTCGTGCCAGTATCTCTGCCTCATGCTCGACAGCCGTTTCAGGCGTCAGCTCGCTGAGTTCATCAAGCCATTGCTGATCCTTTTTGCCCTTGGCAAACGCCTCAAACAAACGCAAGGATACCCACTCATGACGATACGGTTCACCTTGGTGTGTCGTTTGGCCGCGAAGCTTTTGCTGAAACAACGCATTGGCTTTGCCAAAATCGTGAAACAATCCCGCCATGGCCGTTGCCAGCACAATCACCTCATTAAGCTGCCAGCCCTGCTCCCATTCTTTGTGGCTAAGATCAAGCTCAGTGCGATTGACCGGTACATTGCCTTCTAAGTTAAACTTGCGGCGGTTACCCACAATCCACACCAGTTGGCTATGGGTTCTCGAACGAACCCAATGACAACTGACGGCGGTGCTGCGGCTGGCGGTTTTGCTCAGCATTTTTCGCACCGTGTTTAGGCCATCGTCGGTGATCAGCGTTTGCCAGGTGTTGTCACCAATTCGGTTAGCAAAGGCATCGAGCACGCGGCGGGTTTTCTTCAGTGCCTTTTTCTCGCACTGAGAAATAAAGGTCACCATCATCGTTGCTGCTCCGTTATCTCATCCTCAGAGAAATCTTGCAGCGCAATGGCTTTGATGGTGTTGAACATAAAGTCCATCGCTTTGTGTTCAATAAAGGCTTGCAGGACTTGCTGGCGAAATTCTTGTTCGGTGGCGTTTTCTTTGGCGCATACAAACGCCCAAGGCAGCACGATGGCATCTTTGATTAGGTCAGCGGCATCAAACACCAGCGCGCCGCGACGGGTTTTGCCATGCATCACCGCAAATCCGTGCGGGATCCCGAGCACCCACAAACAGCTCGCCGCCAAGCCATAGGCTAAGTAGTTGCCATGATTTAAAAAGCGGTTGGCGAGATCGTCGGCTTCATGCTGGCGTTTAAAGCTGGTTTTTTGGGTGCGGTTGGCGGCGTGCTTGTAGAGCGCTTTGGTCAATTGTGCTTCGGTAAGGAGCAAATCAGCTGACTTGCTGGCCGTCTCGGTTCGCTCCACAAAGGTGTCGAGCGCCCCCGCTAGTTCAGCCACATCGAACCCTTCAAGCTTAAGCTCACGGCTCGCTTGCCAGACCTCCTTTAAGTAACTCAGACGTGCCAGCTGAAAAGCCCGTGCAGCGTCCAGTCGCTTTTGATCATCAAACCAAAAGGATAACCAACCTTGCAGATATTCTGTGGGTCGATACTCACTTTGTGGAGTAAACCATTCCACGTCGGTTGCCATATGCAGCGGTGTGCCTCCACCTCCGCAGAATCCAACCAAGACGCCTGCTTGCGAGAGCATACGCATCGCCGCTTGCGTGATTGACGTGCCAGTGCCGAGCAGTAAGACAGTGGTATTAGCAATGGGGATATTAAAATAGAGGTTTTCGCGTTTCGCCTCCGCCAAGTACAACACCCGCCCGTCTTTTTGCATTACACGGCAATGCTCGAGGTAGTACATATTGGCGCGTTTGGAATGAAGGATGGTTTTAAGATCCGAGGGCGATAGATCGTCCATGCGTGTCCCTTTCGTGGTTGTCCCGAGTGACAAAGCAGATCACTCACAAGCGCTAGAAAGGTAACAAAAATAGCAATGCATGCCCGTGAAACAAGGCACAGTTTAGGGTTTGAAGGAAGATCGTAGTCTGCTATCTGTACGATTGTTATGCGAATCAGGTAACACTAATCGCTCAGGATTGCTCGAGGTTATTCGGTATGATGAGTGGATTTTGACTCACAAAAACTTATCATATATGATAATAAGAAGTGAAGGATGCACTGGAACATTGTTTTTTACCCAGGCGTAGAAGAGAGCATTCTCAACATGCCTCCTAAGATTCAAGCGCGAATGCTCAAGCTGCTCGAACTAATAGAAAAACATGGCGCAAACTTGGGTCCTCCTCACACAGAATCAATAGGTAACGGCCTGTTTGAAATTCGCGCCAAAGCAAAAGAGGGAATCGGACGAAGTCTATTCTGTTATTTAGACGGTCCCAACATCTATGTCCTTCATGCATTTGTGAAGAAAAGCCAAAAGACACCAAAGAAAGACTTAGCATTGGCAACAGGGCGTATGAGAGAGGTGAAAAATGAATAGCTTACAGGCATTAAAAGCGAGAGCATTACAAAACCCAGACGTGAAACAAGCATACGATGAATTGACGCCTGAGTTTGAATTGATAGATATGTTGCTCAGTATGCGTAAGCAGGCGGGGCTAACTCAACGAGAGGTTGCAGAACGTATGGGGACGAAAGAAGGCAATATTTCTCGACTTGAAAAAGGGAAAGGCAATCCAACCGTTAAAACCCTGTTTAACTATGCAAAAGCATGCAATTGCAAGCTTAACTTTGGCTATAAACATGCGTCAAATTAACGTGTATGGTCATTGCTAGTCATACGCTTTTGTTGATATTGAACCATCCCCCTACTTCCTCTATGCCACGACCCACTAACAATGAACTGGTATCAAAAAAAGTAACTATTTCAGTGTCTAAGCTGCCTATGCGGCAGTGAACATAGCAAAGAATTTGAAGGAAGATCGCATTAGTAGTGCGTATGTCAGTAGTTATCAATCACAATGAACGCACTAACCAATAGTGAAATGGTTAATAATGTCCATTTCTTTATGAGGAACACCAATGATATCAATTGCATGGCGTCGGATAAGATAAAAGACAAGATGTTGTCCTTCAGGAAAGCAATAGTATCCGTCTTCAATGTCTGTTCTATGCTGGCCTAGTTGCGGGTTCTCTGCTAGTGTCAACGCCAGTTAAACCGCGTAGCTAGGCGCTTTAAATAAGTGTTACGCTGTGCTTTTCCCCATTTACGCTCAGTGTAACGACCAATATTTTTAAGATCATCACGTGCTCTGGGCGTAATACGAACCTGCTTTTTTGTTTGGCTCGCCGTCAAGATTCTGTGTCCAAGTCGTTAATCAGTTCATCCATTGAAAAGTCATCGACAAACGTGTCACTGGCTGCCTGTTGAGCCCCCTCATCAAGATGTGCGCGCAACACATCCAATTTGGTTTTGCGTTCCTCAAGCGTGCGTAATGCATCACGAACAACCTCGCTAGCAGAGCCGTACCGGCCACTTGCTACCTCGTTTTTAATAAACACTTCCCAGTGCTCCCCTAAGCTTAAACTTGTTGTTGCCATAACTATCGCACTTATTCATAAATATGAATAATGAATATAGCGCTTTTTGTAAGTGACTCCCAACTTTTTGACTCATATTGATTCAGCCGAACAACGTTGGATTTACAGCAGCACACATAAGACTTCTCATTCAAGCTTGGTATGACTTACGCTATGCACCATCGTCGTCAAATTAGCACTGATCGTGACAGGCGCCCGTTGGCAATTTGCACATATCCAACACCGTGCCGGGGCTTGTGTCACCCACGCCAATGGTATCATCGGGCCAAAAGTGGCTGTTCCGATAACCAATGTAAGCCAATGGCACCGCCGATATTAAAGTTCGCGTAGGTCGGCATAAGCGCCAACTCGATCGTACAAACTTGGTGTGATTTACGCCGCGCGCCATCCGACATTGAGGCCAACGATTAACCTCGATCGTGGCAGACGGCCAGGTCGTTAATCTTTTCTAAGCTGCCTGTGCGGCAGTGAACGAACGAGGGGTTGAATATGAACACCTGGAAACTTTCTAAGCTGCCTGTGCGGCAGTGAACTATCGATACCTCGTTGTTTGCCTTAATTTGATTTCTAAGCTGCCTGTGCGGCAGTGAACTTGTCGTCGCTTTTCTTTGGCTTTACCGGCTTTTTCTAAGCTGCCTGTGCGGCAGTGAACGTGAAACCGCTTCTGACAAAATTACCTTCAAATTTCTAAGCTGCCTGTGCGGCAGTGAACCACGCGCGGTGCGTCGTGCGGCGGAATCGCTGTTTCTAAGCTGCCTGTGCGGCAGTGAACTGAATGAGTGCGCGTCAGATGAATTTTCATGGTTTCTAAGCTGCCTGTGCGGCAGTGAACTCAGAGCTGGCGGGCGTCTTTTACAACTCATTTTTCTAAGCTGCCTGTGCGGCAGTGAACGCCGCTTCTTTTAGCTGCGTGATTTCAGTAATTTTCTAAGCTGCCTGTGCGGCAGTGAACTCTGTCACCAAATCGGCTGCACGCGCTGGATATTTCTAAGCTGCCTGTGCGGCAGTGAACTTAAGCACCAAAAGACGGGGAAAATCTCAGTTTTTCTAAGCTGCCTGTGCGGCAGTGAACTACACCCAATAAAATAACTGCACATCACTTTTTTTCTAAGCTGCCTGTGCGGCAGTGAACACTAACCCACAGACGGGTGAAGTGACGAAAACTTTCTAAGCTGCCTGTGCGGCAGTGAACCAGTGCTCAAAGCGCTGCAAGATAATTTTGCGTTTCTAAGCTGCCTGTGCGGCAGTGAACGCCCTGCTCAAACTCTTACCTTGTGAATACAGTTTCTAAGCTGCCTGTGCGGCAGTGAACCTATAACGTTTGGTTAGGGCCCATCGCTTGATTTTCTAAGCTGCCTGTGCGGCAGTGAACACCACGGTTCACCATCTCTGGCTGGCCTTTAGGTTTCTAAGCTGCCTGTGCGGCAGTGAACATATTCGATCGTCGCGTCGATGCTCATACGTGCTTTCTAAGCTGCCTGTGCGGCAGTGAACTTATCGGTTATGACTCCTTAAAAGTCGTCTTCTTTCTAAGCTGCCTGTGCGGCAGTGAACTAACAGTGATATTAAGCTCATGTTTGTTTATCTTTCTAAGCTGCCTGTGCGGCAGTGAACGTCGGGCTCGAAGATCTGATGGCGCGCAAACTGTTTCTAAGCTGCCTGTGCGGCAGTGAACGACGGCTTACCGCCAAAAGGCGAAAAGTACCATTTCTAAGCTGCCTGTGCGGCAGTGAACACAATGGTGCCGTTGCACGAATCCTGCGACACTTTCTAAGCTGCCTGTGCGGCAGTGAACTTGCATACGGCTGAGCTTCAATGGACGACTATTTTCTAAGCTGCCTGTGCGGCAGTGAACGGATTTGAGCGAATGAGCGCATCTAGTTTATCTTTCTAAGCTGCCTGTGCGGCAGTGAACTACCTCGAAAGCAATCCATTCGAGAAAATAAATTTCTAAGCTGCCTGTGCGGCAGTGAACATTCGCTTTCTCTCTTTTCTATGTTCAGTAAATTTTCTAAGCTGCCTGTGCGGCAGTGAACCCGCCAAATAAGTGAAAACGTCTGTCGCTATATTTCTAAGCTGCCTGTGCGGCAGTGAACACGACCATAGGTTGCCTTAGTTAGATCGGGAATTTCTAAGCTGCCTGTGCGGCAGTGAACGTAACACTGTCCGCGACCACTTGCGCCAAGGTTTTCTAAGCTGCCTGTGCGGCAGTGAACAGTATCTTGTAAATGCACTGGCGTATCTCAGCTTTCTAAGCTGCCTGTGCGGCAGTGAACCATCGAGATTGTCTGATATTGCGGCAGTGGCTTTTCTAAGCTGCCTGTGCGGCAGTGAACATGCTGATCCGCTGCGTGGTGTGCCAGCAGGTTTTCTAAGCTGCCTGTGCGGCAGTGAACAATCCAGCGCAATGCCAACGAGTGCTGTGTTTTTTCTAAGCTGCCTGTGCGGCAGTGAACTTTAAGGTGTTGAATGCAGAGATTTTAATATCTTTCTAAGCTGCCTGTGCGGCAGTGAACTAAAAAGCGCGTTAATGCGTAGCGCGTCAAATTTTCTAAGCTGCCTGTGCGGCAGTGAACGACGTTTGTGACGATAAAAGAAACTCAAGGGTTTTCTAAGCTGCCTGTGCGGCAGTGAACAATAGAATAACGTAATAATCGTCAGTAACAACAGGCCGTTAGGATAAACATCATCTTTTACCCTTGTTAAAAATGGCTTTTCGTAACTATCTGTATTTAATGTTTATTTTTAAAGAGCCCAAAAACAAGGGTAACAGTATTGATGGGTTAGAAGGAACACGCTGATCGGTTTTTCCGACTCTACGCGTATTATTGGCCACCAGCACAAGGAGACCGACATGGCATTGAACGAACAACCGGGAGAGATTGACCGAATTATAGAAATGGCGTGGGAAGATAGAACCCCGTTTGAGGCGATTGAAGCACTCTATGGGCTACGCCAAGACGATGTGATTGCGTTAATGCGACGTGAATTAAAACCGCGGAGCTTCAAAGTATGGCGCGAACGGACTCGCAGGCGAAAAACTAAACACACCGCCCTGCGTTCGAGGCACGTGATGCGTAGCCATTGTAAGACACAGTACAAACTTAAATCAGCCAAAAAGTGACAATAGTGACAATAGTGACAGCATCACTGGATCGGAATATGGATGAATACAGTCTCTACGCGGTGTTAAACCAAAGTGACAGCTAATTTGTCACTTTCTCGTAACACTCACCGGAGTTATCACCGAAAGCGAGAACATATAAAATAAACCTATTTTTCATGACCTTATAAAGTTAAACACCGACTAATCCAAGCGGTTATCCACAGTTTCTGTTGATAGTAAACGCGTAACCCATGACTTATTTTTTATTTGATTATCAACACATTACAAGCAATAAACGGTTTTTTATAGAAAATTATTGACGGCTGGGCGGATAAAGGTGCAATCCAAACGGTTAATCGAGCCAACGGCGTGCTACTTCCATCAATAACTTATCTTTGTAAGGGTGAGCCAGTAATGTTACTCCGTAAGGTGTGTTTTGATGCTCAAACAACGGGATAGTGAGCTGGGGCAAACCACAAACCTCCGCTAGCGCCATCAGTCGGCGCTGCGATAAATTAAACGCATCACTGTCTGACGCATCCGCAGCACGAGATAAAATGGCGCCCGGTGTGGATGGGAGCAGCAACACCTTATCACTTGGCCACATAGCACAAACGGTATCTCTCAACTGCTTGCGGGTTTTCTTCGCCTGATAATGCGCTTTGTAGTCGACCGCTTGTAAGCGATCTAAATACTGTTGCGTTGAGGTGGGTAAATCAAGCTTGGCCTGTTGCAACCACGTACCATACATCAGCAAAAATTCTTGGCTAGCAATCGACACCTGCGCATTTTCAAGCCGCGACAGCACCAGTTTGTTCATGGCTAGGGTCGACTCTTGCGGTAAGCTTAAACGCTCAAGATGCTGATAAACCTGCGCCATCGCTTCGTCACTGTAAAACAAAGCAAACACCGCTTCGGCGATGACTACGCCCTGGATATTCGTTACCGCAGAGGAAGGCTTGGCGACCAGCTCTTGAAACTGACTGAGCGGGCCAAGTGCCGCGCTGCAGACACCCACATTATCAAAGGTTTCTGCGACAGAGATGATCCCCTGGGTATCGATCAGGCTTGACGTGGGACGATAACCAAACAGGCCGCAGTGTGCTGCAGGGATCCGCACGCCGCCAAATGCATCATTACCAATGCCCAAATCAGCCAATTTTTTTGCCACCGCCACCGCGATACCTGCGTTTGCCCCTCCCACGCGGTACTGACGAAAGTGGGGGTTGCGAAGCTCCGCGTAAAAGGGATTAAAACCGGTAATACTAACGCCTGAGGGGTCCATTTGCAGTTGCCCTATCAGGCTGGCCCCTTGCGCCATCATGGTTTTAACCACCGCAGCGTCTTGGCTGGCGGCGGTGCGTCCCTCAGACCATGAGGGGATCCCGATACCAGCGACATGTTCCTCAACAGACACCGAGTGAGAGACTGCCAGTTTATAACGCCGAAACACCCCATTGAGGCTGTCTTGCCGTGGTGGATCGAATTGGTGCGCAAACATCGCTTGATCGAGCATGTACACAGGCCTCATCAGTCACGCTTATTACTTATGGGTCAGTGTAATACATGGGCATGAAATTAGGCGCACTTTCACGGTTTACCGCACTGATACCTTGGGCGTGTGAACTCGCCGCGTGCGAACTCGCCGCCTGCTAGCTCGCTATCGACTTTTTTGCGATGCGATGTGATAAGCAAGGCAATGTAAGCCCCTCTGCTTAATCACGGTACTGTTTATAAGTTTACCGCGGTTAAGCCGGGTACTTGTCGGCACGATTGTTCAAATGCGCTGAGTTTGGGCGCCAAGTCAGCACTAACGAAGGTGTGTTCGAGTATTTGTACCTTACGTGCCAACTGCCAACTATCCACCGACGCCCCCTGCCCGTAAGGAATAGCATAAACATGAAAGTGCTGACGCTGTGCTACGTAATCCAAGTTTGGTGGCACACGGAGAGGCTGATAGCCCTGATTAAGGTAGATATAAAACTCGCCCATACAATTCGCGACCACATATGACCCTTGCTCACTGCGTAAGGCCAAGTAAGGCCGTGCGGTCTCTGCATATTGATTGATATGCCACTGATTCGCGTCAGGGTTAAGCTGAATCATTGGGGCAACAGGTCTCACTGGCGCAGGCGCCGCCTGAGGCTGAGGCACATTATTCACTTGCGTGGGCTGAGGCTCTGCGGGCGCTGGATCAATAATACGTACACGTTGAGCCGTCTGATCCTGATTTTGACCCAAAACGCGATCAACCCATTGCTGCCATTGATGCAAAGGGCTAATTAGCAGTGCTATCATTGCCCAAGACGCAAGCACCCAGCGCCACGATAAGCCAGGTTTCGCTGGCTTTAATGTGACAGGGGTGGCTTTGCGGGTAAGATCGGTTTCCAGTTGCTCTGCGCGCGTTAGCGCTTCTTTTAACTCGCGGTTCACCTGCAGCAAATCTTTTTTGCGTTGGTCCTGCTCGCGCTGTAAAGCATGATGTTGAGATTCTAACGACTGGTGCTGTCGCTCGAGTTTTTGATATTGCTCACGCCATTGGCGGTTATCAAACTCAAGCTTGGCCATTTTGGCCGTCAAGTGGGCGGGGATTTGGGTATTGGCTTGGCGGGACTTCAGTGTTCGGTTTTCTTGTTGCAACGCCGACACTTCTTTTTGCAGTTGCGCGATCTGGCTGCGCAATGCCGCTTGGCTGGCGTCACTTTGTGATTGACCGAGCGCACTCCCCTCGCCCTTGCCTGACTTCACCGCTTGATAGGCTTCACTGACCAGCTGCATTAGCCCCGTACTCCCTCCTTTGTCTGGATGTACGCGGCTAGAAAGTCGCTTATAGCGTTGTTTTATTTGCTCGGCATTATCGCCAGCATTCACGCCTAAAAGTTCGTTCCACGTGGTCATGTGACTGCTCGTTATCCTAGTATACGCCTGCCTAGATTAGTCAATTTATCGGCCAATGTGGTAAAAAATTAACCCCCTTTTGTCTCATTTAGCGTTAACAAACTCGGAGAAAGCGAGAGTTGTCGCCTCGGTTGTTAGAAAAAAACACTAGAAATTTGTATTTTTTGCTCTTAAGAAAGAATTATTCCCCGTTCACTCATTTTTGCATTGCATTCAAATTTTTGTGATCTATCATACTTTCCGTCATAACGACGTTCCGATGAAGACAGCAGGAGAGAGGTGGCCGACGCCATCCGCCGAAGAAGTAAATCTTTCAGGCACTTAATTGTATGGACTGCTGTTGGAGGAGACTCTGGAGAGACCCGTTAGTTCGGGCGCCGAAGGAGCAAGCTTGTTTTCAAGTGAAACTCTCAGGCAAAAGGACAGAGGAGATACCCACCCCAATATGTAGCACTTTTGTTAATATTAGTGTGGTCTATCTCCTCCTTTGATGTTTAAAGGGGGAATTAATGCCATTTTTTTCGCAACTACCGGATATACAAACACTTCTAGGCACCATTGACGACTGGATATGGGGGCCACCGCTTCTTTTGCTACTCACCGGTACGGGGCTCTTTTTTACAGTACGGTTGGGGTTACTCCAACTCCGTCGCCTGCCGTTTGCGCTCAAGCAAATCTTTAAGCCGTCGAACGCCAAAACCCAGGGGGATGTGTCAGGGTTTGCGGCACTGTGTACAGCCTTATCCGCGACCATAGGGACGGGGAATATTATCGGCGTGGCTACAGCCATCTCTCTTGGCGGCCCTGGTGCGCTGTTTTGGATGTGGCTCGCCGCCTTTTTGGGCATGGCGACTAAGTACGCCGAGTGTCTACTCGCGGTAAAATACCGTGAGGTCGACCATAAAGGCAACATGCTTGGTGGACCAATGATGTACCTGTCTAAAGGGGCCGGTAAACCTATTCTCGCCAAGCTCTTTGCTTTATTTGGACTCGGCGTGGCATGTTTTGGCATTGGCACCTTCCCACAAGTCAACGCCATTAGCAGCGCGGCGACCCATTTATTCAACATTCCTACTGTCGCCGTTGCTGGACTTTTGACCGTGCTTGTCGCCTTAGTGACACTAGGCGGAGTTAAATCCATTTCTGCCGTCGCCGCCAAGATTGTGCCCGTAATGGCAGTACTCTATGTAAGCGCATGCTTATGGGTACTCGTGGCAAACGCCGCGCAACTGCCACAAGCCGTCAGTTTGGTGTTTGAGTCTGCTTTCAACGGTATGGCCGCAACCGGTGGCTTTGCGGGTGCCGGCATGATGCTGGCGATTCAATCGGGTATTGCACGTGGGGTATTCTCTAACGAATCTGGCCTCGGGAGTGCGCCCATTGCCGCGGCCGCAGCAAAAACCGACTCCTGTGTCGAGCAAGGTTTGGTATCAATGACCGGCACCTTTATCGATACACTGGTGATTTGCACCATGACCGGGCTCACCTTGATCCTCACGCAATCTTGGTCGGGTGAGTTAGCGGGGGCCGCCATGACTTCACATGCCTTTGCGGTAGGGATGGAAAGCGCTGTTGGTCCGATGTTGGTGAATATTGGTCTATTGTTTTTTGCCTTCACCACCATTTTAGGGTGGCACTATTACGGTGAACGCTGTGTTGCGTACCTGTTTGGCAAAAAAGCGATTTATATCTACAAGCTATTCTTTATTGGCTTAATTGCATCTGGTGCCTTTATTCAATTAAACACCATTTGGATACTGGCCGATATCGTCAATGGCTTAATGGCTATTCCTAACTTGATTGGCTTATTGCTGCTGCGCAAGGTAGTGATAGCGGAAACTCAAGCCTACTTTGCTTCCTATGACAACCGCGCAGCCTCAAACGCTGTGCCTAACCAAGGCAACAATGCGGTGGTTGATACACAGTAAGCAAGTCATGTATTGGCGAATGCTCGTCTGATAAAAAGCCGAAGCATCGATGCTTCGGCTTTTCTTGTCTGCTCATTGTTCGCGTTCACGCATTGTATCGCGTTTACACACAAGCGATTAGGCGTATTGGCGCTGCGATTCTTCAATGCCAAGCTTACCCAAAATAGCACGTGGGTTAGTAAAATTACTTACCCTCACATCATGCTCCACTTTGTCACCGACGGCGACAAACTCATAGTTAAGAGACTGTGTGGCTTGTTTATCCCACACCCCATCACCAAAATAAATGCGACGCTCAAAATGGACACCGTAATCTTGTTTGGCACGGAACGCTGCCAATGCCATTACCTCGCTGCGACTCATCGCATCTGAGCAAGAAGAAAAGACAATACCGTCAATATTAAAACCAGCGGCTTTGAGTTTCATCCGTGCGGTTTCTTCCCAACCGCCTGTTGCTATCGCCAAGGCAACCGTGGGCATATGACGCATCTCATCAATAAATGCCACCGCGCCTGGCAACGGCTTTAATCCTTGCTGAGCAATGGCGTTGGCCAGTTTATGGGTGAATACGCGCTTTATTTCTCGAAACAACATGATTTTTTCGCGCTGAAGCTCATGGCTATCAATCAGTTCTTCAATGATCCCCGCATCGGTGACATTGGTATAGCCTCCCCAATCATCCGGCACCGTTAAGCCGGTGACGTCATAAACCGCTTCGCTAAAACACTCGTGGTCCATCTGGCAGCTGTCGACCAGCGTGCCATCCACGTCTAACATAAATAAATTTTTCACGCGCATTTCCTCAAACCCCGTTGCGTCCCACAAGCGACCGACTTGTGATTTGATCTGGCGCTTTGCCGTTCTTTGTCCTGGGTACCTAGCCAACACAACGGGCATTATAACATTATTTTTACATTTAGAACGACTATCGGCCGCCATCATACGCTCATACTCACGTCGCGCAACTCACCACGCCACGCGTATCGACATCAACAAAAATTTTGAACAAGTTTAACGAATCTGTACGCTGGTGTTCGTTGTGAAAATCTCTAGACTACATCGAGTCAACAAAACAACATCATGTGCAATACGCCCATTAACTTTAAGGAGAGACGCATGAAAGCGCTGGTATTGAAATCAAGTATTCTTGGCCCCTACTCAAGCTCAAACGCGGTGATTAATAGTGTGGTGGATGAGCTATCTCCTGACACGCTGATTGAGCGCGATCTTGCTTCTACCCCATTGCCAGTTCTCACTGGTGACAATGTGGGCGGTTTACGCGGGGCAGACGGGCTTACTGACGCCCAGCAACAAGTACAGCAAGCCTCCGATCAGTTGATTGAAGAAATTCAGCAAAGCGATACCTTGGTGATTGCGGCACCTATGTACAACTTTACGATCCCCGTGCAACTCAAAGCCTGGATCGATCTCGTTGCCCGTGCCGGCGTGACCTTCCGTTACACCGAAAATGGCCCCGAAGGTTTATTGCAAGGCAAGCGCGCGATTGTTGTAACAACCCGTGGTGGCATGCATAAGGGCGGCGCGACGGATCATGTCACTGGCTATATGCAAACCGTACTTGGCTTTATCGGCATCACCGACGTCGAGTTTGTTTACGCCGAGGGACTGGCGATGGGCGAAGACACTGCAAGCCAAGCCATTGATGAGGCCAAGCAAACGCTTAAGCGCCTTGCCTCATAACGGAAAGCGGTGCGGTAAACCGATTTCGCAACGAGCAACACTCTGCTCGCCTATGAGAGTCTGCCTACTGGCAGGCTTTCTTTGTTTCTGGATGCGTCACGCCTCCAATCACCCCAACCAAGCCAAGATTGGTGTTAAACGGTGCCAATGTTACCATGAGCCTTTATCGCAGGGTCTCAACCTGCCCCCTTTTGATTGATCAAGTTGGATTCGATTGTGACAGACGCCGACCAGCCAAGCTTTTTTTTCTACGACTTTGAAACATTCGGCACCCATCCAGGTAAAGACAGACCTTGCCAATTTGCTGGCGTGCGTACCGACAGTGACTTTAATGTCATCGGTGAACCCTTAGTCCTGTACTGTCAACCCCCCAATGACTACTTACCGGCACCGGAAGCCTGTTTGGTCACCGGGATTACGCCACAGCTGGCATTGAAAAAAGGCTTACCCGAGCCAGAATTCATCGCACAAATCCATGCTGCTTTCTCGCAACCCAATACCTGTATCCTTGGGTATAACAACGTCCGTTTCGATGATGAAGTGACGCGCTACACGCTGTACCGCAACTTTTTTGACCCATACGGCTGGAGCTGGCAAAACGGTAATTCGCGCTGGGATTTGCTTGATGTGATGCGCGCCTGCTACGCACTGCGCCCCGACGGCATTGAATGGCCCTACGATGACAACGGCAAGCCCAGCTTTAAACTCGAAAACTTATCCGTCGCCAACGGTATTGAACATAGCGACGCGCACGATGCCATGGCCGATGTACACGCGACCATAGAGCTGGCGAAAAAGATCAAGGCGGCACAGCCACGGCTATTTGATTATTTGTTAAAACATCGGAATAAAAACAAAATCAAGCATCTGATTGATGTGGTCAATATGACACCACTGGTTCATGTTTCCGGTATGTTCGGCACAGAGCGCGGCAACACCAGCTGGATCGTGCCCGTCGCCTGGCATCCTGATAACCCCAACGCTGTGATTACTGTCGATCTGGCCCGTGATCCAGCCCCTTTGTTTGAATTGGATGCCGATGCGCTTCGCGAACGTTTGTATACGCCCCATCACGCACTCGCTGACAATGAGTTACCCGCACCACTCAAGCTGGTGCATATCAATAAATGTCCCGTTCTCGCCGATGCGAAAACCTTACGCCCCGACGATGCCACCCGGCTCGGTGTGGATCGCGAAGCCTGCTTACAACACCTAAAAACATTGAAAGCCGCACCAGAATTGCGTGAAAAACTGGTTAATGTGTTTGCCGATGCCAAGCCTTTCGACGATCAGGACGTGGATACGGCCCTGTATGCGGGCTTTTTCTCGAAAAGCGATCGCAGTGCGATGGATATCATCCGTGCACGCGATCCAGAGAATCTTGCCGCCCTGGATCTCAGCGTTGACGACTGGCGTATCAAGCCACTGTTATTCCGGTATCGCGCGCGCAATTACCCGTGGACGCTGACCGAAGCCGAGCAGAAAAAGTGGTTTATGCATCGACGTGATTACTTTGAAACACACCTTGCTGCCTATATGGATAATCTGCAGCACCTCGCTGAACAGCACCAAGCGGAGGAGGATAAGGTGCGCATTTTAAAAGCGGTTTACCACTATGTGGAATCACTGGTTGGCTAACACGGGGACGGTTACGATAGACGCATCGCCGATACACCGACTGGTCAATACGGCGACCCAACCTCATTCCGACGTTCGTCTACCCACCAGGTAGCGAACGTGGATTCGCTGAGTCGCCTTCTTTTAATAACTTTATGTTTTTAAAGTAATTAACTAGCAATGCTGACACACTGCCTGCTTTGCCCTACCAAAAAAAAGATAGCTTGACCAGTTGCAGTTCTGTGATTTGAGTCCACACTTTTAAAAAGGATGTTGTTTGGAGTGTGGCAATGATGACAACAAAAGTAGATACGCGCTGTTACCGCTTTCCTGAGGTTGATTTCGAGCCAGAAAGCCGTACGTTATATTGGATCGATGACACGATGACGGTCCTCTCTTACGAAGAATCTCGTTTGCTCGAGATGCTATGCTACTATGCCGGAGAGGTACTCTCTAGCCGCACATTGTTCAAACAAGTTGCCTTACCTGATAGCTCATTTGCCCAGCATCAAAGTGTAGTGACATCATTAATGGCCAAATCCTACCGCAACGGCAAAAAATGCCTGCCGTTTGAGGTGGTCGGTGAGTTTGGTTTTCGTGTGTCACTGCCACAGCAAACACTGGCTAAGCGTCCAGGACGCGCTGCAAACGCTGCATCGCAGACGCCCCCAGCGTCTTTAACGGATTCAGCCACCATTGAGGCGTCATCGTTTAGTATTGCTAAACCACTCACGATCCTGATCACGGCAGCGGCAGTCATTATTGGCATGACAGCGTTACTGACCCAAGCTTAGCGTTGATGCCCGTGCTATGCCGCGGGCATGTTGTGTCAGAGCGTCATGGTAGCTTTGTCGATTGGTCTTGATATCCGGGAGAGAAATGATGCCACGCCACTACTTACCGCCTCTGTTGTTTATCACGCTGCTCATTCTCTCCGCACCGACTCGGGCGACTATTGAACAAACCTATGTGGCACACCTTGGCGCACTGCCTGGCTTGATCAATTTGGATGGTAGCGGCGCGTTTGTCGATTTTGTCCGCTATCTCGACGCGCAAGACCCAAGCACCAAGATCAATATCGAGGTTTTTCCGATCCATAGAGCGATTAATCATGTGGCCCAAGGTCAGGCTGATTTTGGTTTACCCGCCGTGCGCCCAACGCGGGAGGTATCCACCCTGCCATTCGACTTTAGCGAGGTATCATTTGGTCTGGTCACCCATGTCCTTTACACCAATAAAGCGGTCCCCCTTACAGTTAAAGAACTCTGGGCGAACCCCTCGCGCTATACCGTTGAGGCCGTCCCCTACTATATGCCTTTTAAAGTGCAACGCTCGCACAGTATTAAACAATCTTTGTTGCGTTTGGCGGCGGAAAGAATTGATGGCTTTGTTTGGGCGCAAGAGGAAGCAGACATGGTACTCAAAGAGCTAGGTTTGACCACGATAAAACGCGCGCACTTTGCCGACTTAGAAGATGTCTTTATTATCCCGAAAGGAGAAGCAGGTCGAGAAATCGATGCCTATCTCACACGCTTGATTACCCGTTTACGCGAGGAGGGGGATCTCGCGCGCGAGTATCGTAAGGTGCATCGCCCCTATGTCGATTGGCAGCCATAAATGCATTAACCGCCTTTCGGCTCGCAAACGTTTCTGCCTACTCACGCCGTCATAATGGCCACTTTCATCGTCATAGAAACATTGATGTCACTCTAACTTTCAGCAACAAATATCTCTTTGCAAACCACACGTGACATTAATCACACAACTATCAGAAAGGCTTCTCTACACTATCCGCCCGTTAATGATAAAGAAGAGATGCTATGCGAACCGCACTTACTGACGCACTGACACAATTACCCGACGCCCTACAAAGCGTCGTCTCTGATTGGATAAATAACGCAAACTTTGGTGCTAGCTTCACACCAGAGCAGGTGGCGCGGATGGAATCCGCCAGTGGCCTTAGCGGCGCCGCACTGCGTCTTGCTTTATTGCCTTTGGCGGCGGCCTACGCTGTTACCCCCATTTCGCAGTTTAATGTGGGTGCGATTGTCCGTGATGAGAGCGGCACCCTGTATTTAGGCGCAAACATTGAATTCACCGGGGTGCAGCTAGGGCAAACAGTGCATGCCGAGCAATGCGCTATCAGCCATGCTTGGACAAAAGGGGCAAAACGCCTCACCGATATTACGATCAATTACAGCCCATGCGGCCACTGTCGACAGTTCATGAATGAACTCAATGGCGCTGAGTCCTTAAGCATCCAGCTGCCACAATCCGACGCGAAAGATCTGCACACTTATCTACCTGAGCCGTTTGGTCCTGCCGATTTGGGCATTGAATCTCGCTTATTGACCGACGAGTCCAATCAATTATCAACGGATGATATTGATATCCCCTTGCTAAAAGCGGCCGCTGACGCCGCTAACCGCAGTCACGCGCCCTACTCAGGTAACTATAGCGGGGCAGCGGTTGAAACCAGTGATGGCGAGTTTTTCTCTGGCATGTATGCCGAAAACGCGGCGTTTAACCCAAGCCTTCCGCCTCTTCAGGTCGCATTAATCGCGGTTAATATGGCGGGCTACCATTGGACAGACATTCGCTCTGTTGCGCTGGCCGAGATGGCAAGTAGTACAGTCAGTCACCTTGCCGATACCCAGGCAACACTGGATGCCATTGACCCGGATATACCCTTAGTCTATTCAACCCGCTAAGCGCTTTCCTGATTGATCCGGTCTTCAGGGATTTCAGGTCGCCCTGAGGCCGGATTTGCGCTACTATCCGTGCGTCTTTTCTCTGATAGTCACGGCAATGAAACAGATTCATCACCCACTCCAAGGCGCGACCTGGATGCTGACCGCAGGCTTGTGTTTTGCCCTTGTTAACAGCCTGTCTCAGTACGTTAGTTTTAAAATGGGCTTACCCTCTACCACGGTTGCCTTCATTCAATACGCCATCGCCCTGGTGGCGATGATCCCTTGGTTGAAACAACTGGGGGTCCGTCAAGCACTGAAAACCCAGCACCTTAGTCAGCATTGCCTGCGGGTGTTTATCTCTGTGATTGGTATTCAACTGTGGCTCTGGGCGCTGGCCTATCCAGTGCCCATTTGGCAAGGGATTGCGCTATTAATGACCTCACCGCTATTCGCCACGGTCGGCTCGGGGCTATTTTTGCGTGAGCGGGTCGGGATCGCACGCGGCCTTGCGACGCTCGCTGGATTTTGTGGTGCCATGATTATCCTCGAGCCTTGGTCAAGTGCGTTCACTTGGGCAACCTTGTTGCCCGTGGGAGCGGCGTTTTTCTGGGCAACTTACTCTCTGATGGTGAAACGTTTATCCGCTTACGACCCACCCACCACCATGGTGGTATACCTACTCTTGTTGATTACGCCCTTTAATTTGCTACTCGCCGTACCTGATTGGACGCTCCCCCAAACATCCACTGCTTGGTGGATGTTATTTGGCGCTGGCATACTGACTGCCCTCGCCCAGTGGGCCATTGCGAAGGCATATGCCGTTTCCGATGCCTCTTTTGTCCAGCCTTTTGATCACGCTAAACTCCCTCTTAACGTCCTCTTTGGTTGGCTGGTGTTTAGTTGGGTCCCTCCCGGCCGACTATGGTTAGGGGCGGGTATTATTATTGCAGCGGTCTTTTTTATTACTCACTGGGAATCACGCCAATACACACAGGCCAAAAACAAGCTCGCGTAACCGGTTTTCCCGCTTCTACGTTCACTTGCCCACTAAGAAAGCGCTGTCAAAGAAAAGGGGCCGTTATGGCCCCTTGACGCGCTCTCATTCAAATCAGCCACTACGACGCCGCCGCTTTGATTAACCACACTTGTTCACCGCGCTCGCCGTCTGGTTCCGTGTGGGTTTCAAGCAACCGAATGTCTAACCCTTGGAACGCCTCTTCTACCACTGACGCATCAATGGAAAATGGCGGCGTGTCATCCGCTTGCGGATAAAATAAGGTAATCAGCAGCAAACGCCCCCCAGGTGCCAGCAAGGTTCGAATATGGCTGACATACTGCGCGCGCATCGCAGGCGGCATGGCCACCAAGGCCGCGCGATCATAAATCAATGGCATAGGACTCAGGCGCGCGGTAAAGAAATCGCCATTGATCAGCTCCAGTTCATCAAAACAATAATGGGTATGCCCTGACGGTGCGCGATAAACCTGCGGGGTATATAAGTTTTCCGAGAAAAAGGCACGAACGGCGATCTCACTAAGCTCGACGCCAATCACATGCTGGTGTTTTTCCGCAAGCCAGTTGAGATCGATCGACTTTCCGCAAAGGGGCACCAAAACCGTTTCGTCACTTTGTGGTGCCAGTGACGGCCAATGGCGGATAAGCATCGGGTGTACCGTATCTCGGTGAAAGCCTATTTGATTTTCAGCCCAGCGCTGATGCCAGAACTCTTGTTCCATGCGCTCTCCAACGTGATGAAAACCGTGATTTTAGCAAGTTATTTCCCCAAACTCATTCATCGTATTAACGCGATGCCTCGCGATCTAATTCCGATCCTGATCACAAACTAACCACTGAGTGACTTGCGAGTGACGCCACAAAACATTACTGTTTAAACATACAGTAATGATGATATATACAGGTTTTTTATGTACGTGACGTCCAATGTGTCAAATCAAGCGAAAGCTCAGTCTTCTGCGCGTGTCACGCCATCGTCTTGCTATCATGCTGCTTTTACCGTCACCACACAGGTAAACGCACACTGGCAGGCGATCTTACGCGCGATTGCACTACAAGCACGCCAGCCCAAGTGGGTCACGATCATTAATCCACCTCGCGCTTTAAATGCGGCACAGCTTAGCCTCTGGGGTATCAATACCAATCAAGTGCGAGTGGTCCATCGCCAAGCGGGGTACGATGATGAAGCGCTTATTGACGCAGCGTTAGCCGCTGACACCTCATGTGCCATTATTGCCTTTACCGCAACAGACAAGCCGTTCAATTATTGTGAGCAAAACAAACAAGGGATCGCGCGCGTCGATCCCGCCTTCATCCAGCGTCACTAATTCACGCAGTATCAATAAACTGGGCGTACGGGTGGTTAGGATTGAGGGTTAAGACTTGAGGATAGCGTTAGGCGAACCCATTCATGGTTCTCATTGCTGTACTCTATTTGCGCATCGGTTTGCTGGCTAATCGCTTCCATTTGCCGATATTCAAGGGCATAAGGCATTAAAATCGTTAGCTCTTCAATGCCTTGTTGACGTGCAATGCGTGCGAGCTGTACCAAGTTGGCTGTATCAGTGTTACGCACCGACATTACGCGAGTGGCTTGCTGGTAAAGCTGCTCTTGTGCAGAAAGCGGTGGGTTGCCATCACTGGTTTGGTGTTCAAGCACAGTCGTAAAGATGGGCAATAAACTGCGAAAAATATCGGTAAACGTCCAATTGGGTTGCTGACTCTCACACAAAAAGTGGGTGTAGTCGAAAACGACTTCTGTGGGCGCTTTCAGCTGGGTTGACAGCACATCCATGGCTTACCTCCAGACAGAAAATGAAATAGACACTCCCACTATAGGCAGTTTTAAACGTATGTCTGGAAGATCGTACAGTATTTTGCGCTTGATCATGCTTTAGATAAGGGAATACGCAATAAAGACATACTTCATTAACACCATAAAAACAACTGGTTGATAATAGAAATTTTTATTTACCCTTACATCACAATGCGGGAAAAAAATCAGACAAGCATATTAGCGAGTCGGGTGAACATCCGCTTACGCATTAAATACCGTCATCAAACACGTAAGCGGGTGCGCAAAGGGATCAGCAAGCTTTGTAAATCACCTTGTTAGCGGCGACTTGAACACGCTCAACGGCGCCTTCTTCGGTCAGCTTTTTCAATGCACCTGTCGCCCACGATGCCGCTTTGGTGTCTTCTTGACCTGCCGCAAGGCCAATCCCTTTTGGATTAATTCCTTCGGGGTTTGCTTGAACAATCTCGAGCACTTGCTGTTGCTTCGGCGTCAATGAAGAGGCTGCGCTCGCCACCGGTGCCTTGGTAGATGGTTTTGCGGCGGGTTTCGCAGCGGCAACCGGTTTTGATTTAACCGGACGCTGACGTGCTGGCGATGATGCCTTAACACGTTTGTTGAGTTTAAGTTGTACCTTACGCTTGTGAGAGATTTTCATTCAATCATCCTACTCCGACGCACTGCGTTCAGGCTTGCTGAATGCAGCGGGTGAAAAACAAAGCGCGTGTTATACCAAATTTCCCGCCACTTTTGTAGGTAACCGCCCCCTAATAGGCGCAAAGATCGTGATATTCAGCGATAAATGTTTACCAATCCAGTGATTCTTAGGCAAACTAATCAGACACTATGGGCGTATTATCCACCGATAGTTTATGAAAAATGCGGAGCGGTTCCGTCCCCCTTGCGTAGAATGGATGATCATGGATGCTTTAAAAACGATCAAAATCTATCCCCCTCAATTTGAAGCGGCGCGCTGGAGCATGTTAGCCGCCATGGCGGTCGCATTTCTTTTGATCTGCTTTTTCTTGGTCCAACCGACGCTCTCTCTTGGCCAGGGCGTATTGGGCTTGGCGGCGATGATGGCTATTTTTTATACCGTCAACCAGTTGCTTCAACGTGCTCAGCTCTCTTTTTCCTTATCATTTATGCATTTACAACACCATAGTTTTCGTGGTGGTTGGGTGCTAAAGTGGCGAAACATTGAAGCCATTGGCTTTCCGCATCTCCATCAGCAAGGGTTAGGTGAGCCACTTCCATGGGTTGGGATTAAGATTAAGGGTTACGATGCGCTTTTAGACAGCATCAGCTTGCGCATGGTGACCCATATTATTATGACGCAACGCGCGTTGCTGATCACGGCGTATCGGCGTGGAGACCATAAACCCAGCAAACCGCTGGAAGACATGATGTTTGATGACACACCCTATCGGGGAAGTAACGGCGTGCTCTACAAAGGCTTGATGGCCATGCTGGCAAACCGTATGCGCTACACCAGAGAATTGCTGGGGTACGATTTGTTTGTCAGTGAAGACTTGCTCGACAGGCCGCTCGAAGACTTTGTTGGCGTCACTCGGCGCTACTTGGCCGCTGCCAGCGGTGATCACTAACAGCCCCAGTCCTTAGCCTGGGGCACCCGCAAAGGCCAGCAGCTTTCGACGATATGCTAGAACGCGCCCGTCAAAAAGGGATTCGTTTTCCGCTCATGACCCAAGGTCGATGTCGGGCCATGGCCAGGGATAAAGGTCACATCATCCCCAACCGGCAGCAGGGTGTTTTTAATGGCGTTGATCAAGGTCGCATGATCCCCTTTAGGAAAATCAGTCCGCCCGATCCCCCCGTTAAACAGCACATCCCCGACCCAAGCGGTGCGCCCTTCTAAATCGACAAACACAATGTGGCCTGGGGTATGTCCTGGGGCAAACAACACTGAGAGTGTGCTATCGCCGACCGATACGGTGTCACCTTGTTGTAGCCACTGATCAGGGTCAAACGGCTCAGCGTGCGCGAAACCAAACATTTGGGCTTGTGCCGGCAACGCTTGTAACCAAAAAGCGTCTTCTTTGTGCGGTCCCACCACGGGGACATTCAACGCCCTAGCAAGCTCGACAGTGCCACCAACATGATCTAAATGGCCATGCGTTAAAAGGATTTTCGTCACTGTCACGTCTAGTGAATGAATGACCTGGCGAATTTTAGCTATATCCCCACCGGGATCCACGACAGCCGCCTGTTGCGTTTGGTCGCACCAAATAATGGAGCAATTTTGCTGAAATGCCGTGACTGGCACAATGTCATAATGCAACGCCATGGGGTTAACCTTCTCTTTGTCTGTTCAGTGGCGCAATAACACGCAATCCGTGACACGCCCTCAGGTTTTGAATCGTCAATACGCGCCTCACTATGCCATCCTGTCATCAGTTTGCAACTATGCTGCCAAGGAGGTGTCACTTTTACTATCTAGGCTAACGACGGGATATCTGGATAAATCAGATACGCATTTTTGCATGCAGGGTTGCTTATGTTAGATGTTGATAAAGTTCTATCGTCTCATTATCCCCAACTAGAACAGCGAGACTGGCTGAAACGCCCCGTCAGTAGAACCCTTAAACGGTTACTTCATGAACAGGAGTTTCAATCCTTTGCCGAGCGGTATCCTCATCTGCAAGGGTTTGAGTTTGTTGAGCAAGTGCTCGACTACTTTAACTTTAGCTATCGGGTGAGCGATCGTGAGAAAGAGCGAATTCCCGAATCAGGACGGGTAGTGATTATCGCCAACCACCCTATCGGCTCGTTGGATGGATTAGCGCTGTTAAAACTGGTGCGTTCTGTCCGACCGGACGTCAAAGTGATTGCCAACGATTTATTGATGCAAGTTAAACCGCTCCACGGTTGCTTATTGCCCGTCAACAATATGGGAGGATATACCCCGAAACAAAACCTACAAAATATCAGTCAGTGGCTGGAAAATGACGGGGCATTAATCATTTTTCCGGCCGGTGAAGTGTCCCGGGTGGCACCAACCGGGATCCGTGATGGTGCCTGGCATCCTGGCTTTTTACGCATGGCGACCAAATCAAAGGCACCGATTCTCCCGATTCACGTCCATGGCCGCAATTCCGCCCGGTTTTATGGCGCCTCCATGGTATACAAGCCGCTCTCCACCCTGCTGCTGGTTGAAGAGATGTTTCGCCAAGAGAACAATACCATTGCTTTTACCGTCGGCGAATTGATCCCGCACCACAGTTACAGTGCCACCGCCTCCCTCCCCGTCAAAACACGGGTTAAGCTATTCCATAAGCACTTGTATCGTATTGCCAAACGCAAACCTGGCTTGTTTCCCACAGAGTCAGCAATCGCCGCTCCCGAGCCTCGCTTAGCGCTTAAACAAGCCCTCAATGCCGGCCAGCAACTCGGACAAACACCTGATGGCAAACTAATTTATTTACTCGACTATCAAGCCGACTCCCCAGTCATGCGCGAGATTGGACGATTGCGTGAAGTCGCGTTTCGTGCGGTGGGAGAAGGCACAGGTCAGCGACGTGATCTTGATAAATATGATCAGCATTACTGGCATTTGGTCCTTTGGGATCCTGCCGAGCTCGATATTGTGGGCGCCTACCGCTTGTGTGACACCCAAGCGACGCTTAACACCCAAGGGCTGGATGGGATCTATAGCGCCAGCTTATTCGACTTTGAGCAAGGCATGCAGCCGTTTCTTGCGCAGGGGTTGGAGCTGGGACGTAGTTTTGTGCAACCCAAATATTGGGGAAAACGGAGTTTGGACTATTTATGGCTTGGTATTGGCGCGCTGCTCGCCCAGAAGCCACAGTATCGTTATTTATTTGGTCCAGTCACCATCAGCAACGCCATGCCACAGGCGGCTAAAGAGTTGCTGATTTTCTTTTACCGTACCTACTTTACTGGCGAGAGCGAGTACGCACGCTCTAAACGCCCCTTTGAACTGGCAGACAGTAAAGAAAGTGAGCTTCTGGGTCACTTCTGCGGGAACGATTACGCCAAAGACCTTAAACAACTTAAAATGCTACTCGATCACTTGGGCGTCGGGATCCCCACCTTGTATAAACAATACAGTGAGTTATGCGAGCCCGGAGGGGTCCAATTCTTGGACTTTGGTGTGGATCCTGACTTTGCCGATTGTATTGATGGCCTTGTGTTGGTCGACCTTAAACGCTTAAAACCCAAACGCTATCAACGCTACATTGCCCCTCACTTCAGCCACCAGCCTAACGCTGATACTTCTCATTGAGATAACGACAATGGCGTGGCTCGCCGACATCGACATGAAGAGGGAGCCACGGTTGTACGCGGCTTCCTGATGACTATTGCGCTTGCATCTCCACGGAATGACGCTGCTGGGTTAAATAACTGGGCTTTTGTGTGGTGATCGTCCGTTTTGCGGGGACATCGTAGGCGTACACGTCATCGCGAAAGGTCACCTCCCCGTCATCCGTGACCCAAGCCGTCTGATAAATGGTCTGCACCGCCAAACGTCTTTTGAGTGGTACCCACTTGGTCTGGGTTTTATCAATATAGTGCTGATAATCGGTCAGCTGCTTACCCGATAAATCCAGTAATAAGTCCGCCAGTTGCTCCGCTTGCTCGACACGGATACAGCCGGAACTAAATGCACGCCGTGATCGGCTGAATAAACTTTGCGCTGGCGTATCATGCAGGTAAATCGCGTTACGATTGGGCGTGTTAAACTTGTATTTTCCGAGGGCGTTGCCACGACCTGGTGCCTGCTGAAGTCGGTAGGGAAATCCGTCGACTGACACTTTTTGCCAATCAATCGAGCTAGGATCTATTTGGGTATCACTTTGCCAGTTGGGCAGAATGCGGTACTGATGCTGAGAGAGGTAGTCGTGCCCATCAACCAGCTTGGGTAGAATATCTTTTTGCACGATGCTCCGGGGCACATTCCAGCTCGGATTGAGTACCACAGAGTCGAGTCGTGACGAGAACAGGGGCGTACGTCTCGATTGGCGACCGACCACCACCTTGCTTTCGAACACATTCTGATCGTTAGCCCACAGACGCATACGATAATCAGGGATATTAACCACAATGCGATCCGGTTGTTGCGCTGACCACAAGCGTAACCGCTCTGCGTTGAGAGCAAGCAACCGGATCCGCGCCGACGCATCTAAATTAAGCCATTTCAAGGTTGATGGGCCAATGATGCCATCCACACTCAGCCCATGTTGTGACTGAAATCGTTTGACAGCATCGAGTAAATCGCCGCCATATCGCACCGTTTTACCATCCAGTGCCTCCAACCGCTGACTGTCCCCCCAATAACCCTGCATACTTAGGTTATCGACGAGATTGAGCGCCAGAGATATCGTGACTGCTTGGTCAGGGTAAATTAATCCATCGCTGTTCACGCTGGGCCACATTGAGCGGGCTTGCCGTTGTAAACGAACAATCTGCTTAATAAGCGCGGTATATTGTGGATGCTGAGGTCGAAGCTTACGCAGAAAAGCAGGCAAAGACGGCCCCAAACCGGCTTTAAAAACCGCCTTTCGCTGAGACACGGAGGGAGCAGGCAATGGCGTGTGATGCAGCGAGCCAAAAAACCAGCGCATACCTTTATCGGGCACCGCGTTCAGGTAACTCATCAAGGCATACGCCGTGTCAGTAGCAAAAATATCATACGCGGTATCGCTACCCTGTTGGCGGAGTTGGCGAAGTTGCCAGGCACGCCACTCAAATTCAGGACTGAAGCTGGCCAATGAAATCACATTAACTTGCGTTGCCAGCTCGTCCCGCGCTGCATCCTGGGTCCAAAGCAGAGAAAACCCATTATCGAGATAGTCTTGCGTCAGCGCTGAGGGATAGGCTAAGACAGTGGCATCGGGGGCGGCCGACTCCAACCAGTCGCGCGCATACTGATAGGCGCGTTGACGATGATCGTCAGCCGACAGGGTTTGCTCAACCGACGCCGCTGGATCGGAGGCCGAGTGCGCCGAGGTGGATGGCGTCGCCAGCAATCGCATGCCATCGGCTTCGATCGCCTCATTTGCCATACCGGGGTTTACCCAAAAACAACATCCTATCAGAAGGTTAGCCAACCAGGCATCGTGCCTTCTCACCATACGCCCCTCCTCATCCATGCTTTAATTATGGCAAATTTTGCTCCCGTCTCGACAAAATCATCGTCTGATTTTTTTCTCTCTCCCAACCCGCAATAAAACAAAAAGCGGCAGCCTGTTCAGACTACCGCTTTTCACGCTACCACGCGTTCATTACACCAGCGTTATCCAATGATTATCCCATCGCACTGGCGTCATCTGATAATCGGGATGGTGTGCGCTATCAAGTGTCACCATTTTGCCGCCCCCCGAACTCAAGTTGATCACATCACCGTCACGACTGGCACCAGAGGCATCCACCAATGGATGCAAACCTATCATATTTTGGCTGTCTAATGACCAGATACCATAGCAATTGCCTCTGGGTGAGGTCGCCACCACCCAGCCATTGAGTGTCGCGATACTCGCTACATAGTTGTTAAATCGAGCCCATTGTTCAGGGGTGGCATTAAGCATTTTCATCGGCTCACCACGACGGTGAATGGCCACCAAGGGCGCATTATCCTGGCTATGGTATTGCTGTCCCGTCACCACATAGCCATCCTCCGACACCATCAAATGACGAATACTCAGCTTTTTATTGGCTAATTCAGCACGCTCAACCACCTCACCCGACTCGATGTCGATGTACACCAACGCCGGTGACATTGAATCGATATTTAGCACGGTGCGGCCATCGGTATGCATGCCACCGACCCCGACCACTAGCGTATTAGCATCCGCCAGTGCAATCTCATGAGGACCAATCCCAAAACCACTGATCTCACGTACTTTTTCCACCTGGCCACGGGCGCTTAGCCGATAAACACCGACCACGCCCTCACTGGTTTGACGTTTACCTTCAGTGGTATATAACCATTGACCCTCATCAGAAATCGCGCCATGCCCATAAAAGTAGCGGTCTGCACTGGCTGTTACCTGTGACAGCGTCACGCCACGTTGATAGTCAAACACCTGCATAAAATCACCGGGCCGACGCGCAAATGCCACACCCAGTGTCCCGACCGCTCGACGTTGAGCGGCGACACCATGACCGCGCGCGGGCAACGGAAGACGGAATACGGGCTGCCCGTTTCGATCCGCGCCGACAACCGCGAACCTTCCATCACTGCTTAGCGCGCAGCCGAGTAGATCACAACGCGCTGACGTGCTGTTACCGCGACAACCACTCAACGCATTGACCACTGTAGGCAACGCCGCCCCCATCAGTGCCGCTTTTAATAAGCGGCGTCGCTTTAAACTAGTCTCCATCTGATGCATTAAACCCGACGATAATCCCTAAATCTTGCGCGACCTGACCGCCAAGCACCAATTTGAGATATTCAAGATTATTGTAAACAGTGAGCATGTCTCGATATCCCGCCACACTATTAAGCCTGTCAAATAAGGGCTCACCATCTTGCGGCACGCTGTTATATGCCAACTGCCAATGCTCGCTGACACGATCCGCGACCTCATCATAACCTCGCTCACGGAGGGATTGTTCAATGCCACCCTCAGCGTGATATTGGGTTTGCATCGCTTTGATGCTTTGGCGTAACAGTGTGAGAGAGTGCCGTGAGCGCCACGCTTCCCCTTGGTAAGGATTAGGAAAGCCCGGTTTACCCAGAGGGCCGGAGAGCTTTTTCAGCACATAATCCAGCTGATGGGTCAGCGCACCGAGCTTTTCTGACACCGCCATCGAAGGCGGCATGCCACGCCAAGGGTTGTGCTGCCAAGCCGCATTGAGCGCAGATGCCGTTTGTTGCAAGCGAGCACTGACCGCCATCGCCACTTCACAGTGCTTCGGTTGGCTCAAATCAGCTTGCTGGTCATAGAGCAACCACTCCATCGCGCCAACGCCTTGCACGGCCACACTTTGCTCGGCCAATGCCTCCGCGGTCCACTGTGTGTCGCTGGCCAGCAAGGCATTAATTTTTCGCCCTGTGGTATTCTTTTTGTCCGGATAAAACTGAATACGCCAACTTTGCGCCAAGGCGTCCTCAGACCCTTTTTCTACCCCTTGTAATGGCATCCAATTGGCCATCACTGTTTTCCACGCTTGGCGCGCATCATCAATCGGCGTGCCCTGAGTACAGACCGATTGCGTGGTCTTAGCCAGATCCGTGGTCGCAGAAAGAAACTGCTCACTTCTCTGCTTTTGTAGTTGCCAAAGGCCGTGATTCGGCCCGGTCTCGGTTTGAGATAAACACCCACCGAGTAATACCGTGGCGCTCAGAGAGAGCGCGGCGATAGGATTGAGTCGAAAACGCATGCGACAAGACTCCAGCATATTGTTGTTATAAGGAACGTAAAAACGCGATTAAGGCGTCACGCTCCGCTTTCGGCATCGCCAGCACCCGCTGTTTCGCACTGGCGGCTTCGCCATCATGCCATAAAATGGCTTCCATAAGGGTACGCGCGCGACCATCGTGCAGATAGGTGGCATCCGCATTCACTTCTTTGGTGTACCCAATCCCCCACAAAGGTGGTGTGCGCCACTCTCTACCGTTGGCGATAAACTCTCCTCGATGATCCGCTAGCCCCGCTCCCATGTCATGCAACAACAAATCCGTATAAGGATGGATACGCTGCTCGCTCAGTGCGCTAAGTTCGGGGCGTTTTGCGGTAGTAAATGACGCCACATGGCACGCATTGCAGCCCGTTTGCACGAAGATATCTTGCCCCTGTTTCACGGCAGGATCCTGCATATTGCGACGCGCTGGCACCGCCAAATGACGGGCGTAAAATTCGACAAACCCGAGGATATTATCGCTGACTTCTGGATCGCCACCATTAGGCATCTCGTCGCACACAGACTGTGACGGCATACAATTGTGGTGCGGAAACATGGAAGTGGTTAATCCCACATCGCCATTGAAGGCCGCGGCGTTTTGTTGGTTAACCGTGGGCAGTCCCGCCTTCCAACCAAACCGACCAAGCGCAGTGCGTTGCTTCTCGATATCCCATACTTGATTGGGACGACCTGAGATCCCATCACCATTGGCATCTTCAGGATCAGCCAGTGCGTAAATGTCTTCCTCTGGAATAGATTCCAACAATCCCAATCCAATCATAGGGGGCGCAATCCGCGCCGACATCTGAACATTCTCTGCCATCGGCCCATAGTTAAGCTCGGTGACGGTTAAATGTGGCTGACGCAGAGTGACTGTCTCACCATCGGCAAAAGTCACAGGAACGGCTGAATAGGTTAAGGCAACCTTTCCTTCTGGCTTCGCACCTGGCAGGGCAAAATCTTGTAACTGTCCCCCGTAATTTGGCTCGGGCATATTGCCATATTGGATCAATTTCTGCCGTTCTGCTTCGGTCATTGCCGGCACACTCAATCGCACCAACATCGACACGGCATTAGTATCACCAGGAGAAGGCGGATGCCCACGGCCATCTTTAATATGACAATTCTGACAGCCATTGGTATTGAATAAAGGGCCAAGCCCATCACGCGCATCGGTTGAAGCCGGCGAGCTGACCCAAGGGTTACGAAAAAAACTGTTCCCGACACTGAAGTCGATGCGCTCGCTCATGGGTAAGTTAGCGGCAGGCTGGGAGAAAGCGTTGGCCCCTTCTTTAATCACCGTGGTACTGCCACCCGAGGTGCGTTCGAAAGCAACCGCTGACGCGCTCACCAAGGCACTGACGCCGATTGCACCGAGGTAAACAATGACTTTGGACTTCATGTTGTATCCTGACAAAGCAAAAAGCCCCGCGGCACGGGGCTTGACATCATTAGCGGACAATTAGAATTGATGATCCGCGGTATCTGGATTGAGGTTATCAATGCCGATGATCTGAGCGGCTTTCTCAATGTGTTTGGTTTGGTCAACCAGTGCGGTGATGGATGCATTGACGAGTTGGTTACCCTCATTGTTGCCCGCCGCGATTAATTGATCAAAATGCACATTGTCTTTTTCCGCTGACACAACAAGTGTTTTTACTTGCTCACGCGCTTGATCAAAGCTTGTCTTGATCACGTTGGCCGCGTCAGTATCTTTGTCTTTAACTAAGTCAAGCACGGATGGCCCTGTCAGTTTGCTACCGTCAACACGCTGATAAGCGCCCATCATGACGTTGTAAATACCCTGCTCATTGTAAAAGTGCGAGTTGTGGGTATTATCAGAGAAACAATCGTGTTCGTCTTCGGTCGAGTTGGCTTCCAATGCGACTTTCATGCGCTCACCCGCCAATTCACCCAACGAGAGAGACCCCATACCAAACAGCATCTTACGTAAGCCGTTCTCGCTAGAATCCGCTAACAGACTCGCGCGGTAGTTGTCTTTATTACCGTCCACCCACTGGTCGCGCATCCAGGCTAAATCATCCACCAAGAGATCCGCGGCCGCTTTCAAGTACTCGCGGCGACGATCGCAGTGGCCGTTCGTGCAGTCTTCCCCGTAAGCAAAGTCAGAGTATGGGCGCTCGCCCGCACCTGGGTTAGTACCATTTAAGTCTTGCCCCCACAGCAAAAACTCAATCGCATGATAACCGGAAGCAACGTTCGCTTCTGACCCGCCTACCTCATTGAGACTGGCCAACAGTTTTGGCGTAATGTCAGCCACATCGAGATCCGTCGCACCAATTTGAATGCTTTGGTTAGCAATAATGTTTGCTGTCGCACCGGCGTTACCCAGCTCGGCTTGGTAACCGTCCGCCACATAATCAATCAAACCTTCATCCAGTGGCCATGCGTTCAGCTGCCCTTCCCAGTCATCAACAATCGCATTGCCAAAACGGAACACTTCTGACTGCTGATAAGGCACTCGTGCGTCTAACCATGCTTTTTTTGCTGCCTGAAAGGTTTTTTGAGAGGGGCTGGCAGTAAAAGCCTCAATGGCTTCATCAAGCGCGACCGCCGTCGTGTGGGAGTCTGCGAATACCGCATGCGCGATATCGGCGTAATGTTCAACAACGTCTTCTTGCGTCGCCGCATTAACGCCCAGAGACGCGGCAAATAAGGAAAGCGCAATAAGGTTACGCTTAAAAGGGGTCATTTCCATAGTGCTTTGTCCTTCGCTTTAGTATGAACAGTTATGAGAACTATTATCGTTTGTATGCGAGAGATTCTAAGCATTATGTTACTAAATGCAACAAGGAATTGAGGCTATTATCAAAGCTGTGATCTCCACACTCCAAGCAGGGTTTGGTGCAACTTGTTGCAACGCTGATCCGACCTCTTGACTACTTAAACTAATGACTATGTAGCACTTTTTGCGTCCGCTCACTGAAACAGTTAAAAATAACAATAAATTAGATTTAATTTACACGCTAAGGGTTATAATAGACTGAAAGCACATTGATTATTTGATAGTGAAAAAACCATAAAAAATCGATTTTTCTCTCGATGCCTTTGCACTCCAACCGCGGGTATTGTAAGTTTCGTTGGCGATTTTTTCTGGTGGAGGTGAATAAATGGAAAAACACGAAGAAGTACTGGTTGCGCTGCGGCAAATCATCCGCGCAATAGACTTGCATTCACGAAAACTTAACAAAGTCTCTGGGATCACGGGCCCACAGCTGGTGTTGATGCGTGCGATCAAAGAGTTGGGTCAAGTGACTATTCGTAAGCTCTCTACTCACACCAACATGAGCCAGGCAACGGCAACGACGATTCTTGATCGTCTTGAGAAGCGCGGATTAATTTTGCGTGTTCGTAGTGAGCTTGATAAACGTAAAGTGCATGCCCACTTGACCGAGCAAGGGGAAGCGGCGTTAGAACAAGCACCCAAACCCCTACAAGAAAACTTTATTTCACGCTTTCAAAGTTTAGATGAGTGGGAGCAATCGTTATTACTGTCTTCGGTACAGCGTATCTCTTCGATGATGAACGCCGATGATATTGATGCGGCACCGATGTTAGAAGTGTCTGCCCTCACCTCACATAATTCGCAACTCCAAGCAAAAAAATAATGGTCTCCGGCGGGTAAACAGGATGTCTCCACCGGTCTCACCTGCCTACTACGGCGTAATAAAAGAAAGTGGCGTATTAAAAGCAAGGGATGTTCGCTTTTTGTCGCCATCAGTCATGAACTGGCTCTACATGTAACACCCAGTCGCACCGCTTTCCGCTCATCCGTTATCAATGTGCCATATTGCCCCTTTCCGTCACCAAACAATCAACCAAAAAACGGCTAATGGCCGCCTTATTAATTGAGAGTCAGTCGGTTACACGCTGTTATTTAAGGGACATTGTGTCCTTTTGACGCCACCCATATCCGATACCATTGCTCACGCGTGAGGTTAAGGTCATGAGCCGCTTTGGATGCTTTAACGCGTTCAATATTCCCCGAGCCAATAATCGGCAAAGGTTGAGACGGATGACGCATCACCCAGGCATAAATCACCTGATCGATCGTCGCACCACCTAGCTCTTCGCCAATAGCATGCAAGGTATCACGTACCCGTACAGCCTGCTCAGACTCACCGTTAAACATCTCGCCGCCTGCAAGGCAAGACCACGCCATCGGTTTAATACGCAACCGCTGTAACTGATCCAGCGTACCGTCATGCACCACATCAAACCGTAGCGGGTTGATTTCCACTTGGTTGGTCACCAAGGATTCATCCCAACGAGACTGAAGCAGGTCGAACTGTGAAGGCGTGAAGTTAGAGACACCAAAGTGCGCCACCTTGCCGTGGTGGCGCAGCGTAGTGAAGGCTTCAGCCACTTCATCTGCATCCATTAACGCATCAGGACGGTGGAGCAGTAACACATCCAGTTTTTCTACGCCCAAGCGTGACAAGGAATTATCCACCGACGCCAAAATATGCCGGTAACTGGTATCGTAATGGTTGATTTTACGGTTTGGGGCCGCCTCACTGACCAAATTGATATCGCATTTCGACACCACTTGGATATCGTCTCTGACGCTGGGGTCAAGCTTCAGCGCTTGGCCAAACAGTGTCTCACAGCGATAATCGCCGTAAATATCCGCATGGTCGACCGTGGTAATACCTAAGTCGATGTGCGCCTTAAGAAAGCTTAAGCGCTGCTGCGGCGTCATTTGCCAATCATCCAGCCGCCAGTAACCTTGCACCATGGGCGAGAAAAACGGACCGACTGGAGAAATAGATGTCGCTTTAAACTCTGACAAAACGGATCCTTTATGCCGAGAACTAGAAATCTCATGCTAATCCGATCTTCCGCCACCCTCAATGCCTTATCGAGCATTTTGTTAGCCTAACAGTGCGTGCGTTTGTTTTCGCGCAAAAGCCAGCAACATTTGGGTGTTAAATGCACGACAAGTGTTTCATTTATCACCAACACTTGGCGAATGCGGTGAACTTCGTTATCTTATATCGTGCAAAAAAGCGAAAAGGAAGCAAAAATGCTTATTCGACGCATGGAATTGCGTGATTGTGACGCGATCAATACGATTTATAATTATTACATTACACACACTGCCATTACGTTTGACTTGTGCCCATGGCCATTAGCTGAACGTGAACAATGGTTGGCTCAGTTTGATCCGTCCTTCTGCTATCAAGCCTGGGTGGCAGAGCAAGACCAACAAATCCTTGGCTTTGCTTACAATACACCTTTCAATTCCAAGCAGGCGTTCCACATCGTCTCAGAAATCACCATTTATGCGGCCCCCGACGCAGGAGGCCGTGGCGTTGGCTCGGCATTAATGCAAACCTTGCTCGACGGGATGCGAGAAAAGGCACTGCGCCGCGCCTATTCTCTCGTCACGCTACCTAACCCAGCGTCATTGGCATTGCATCGTCGCTTTGGCTTCCAACAAGTTGGACAGCTGAATGATGTCGGTGAAAAGTTTGGCCAATACCACAGTGTGGCCATGTTAGAGTGCGACCTGACGGTTTGAGCATGTTATTTCCCTGTCGAATAAGCCCCCACCTCCACTTTACGCCAGTAAGGTGCCTTGATTTGATGCCGTCATAACGACGTTTCAGGAGTTTAGTAGTATGA
This sequence comes from Salinivibrio sp. SS3, assembly GCF_001722105.1. Classification (NCBI taxonomy): domain Bacteria; kingdom Pseudomonadati; phylum Pseudomonadota; class Gammaproteobacteria; order Vibrionales; family Vibrionaceae; genus Salinivibrio; species Salinivibrio sp. SS3. The sequence goes on from NZ_MEBQ01000023.1 coordinate 214,328, forward strand.
AAGTTCGCACCAAGGTTTCTGCGGCGATCATCTCCGCCTGTGTTATTTGTATTGTCGCCACCGCCGCGGTGTTGGCAAACCGAACCACCACACTGTTTGGCGATGAAATGCGAGAGCAGGCCATTAGCCAGCTAAAAGCCGTACGCGAAGCCAAGCAATCTGAGTTAACCAGTTATTTTTCATTTATCGGCCAACAACTCACCTCAATGGCCGACTCTACCATGACCGAAAATGCGGTAACGTCTTTTAGCCAAGCCTATCGACGCTACAGCCGTGAAGTTCGCACCGACAGGGCGGCTCGGCGCGCACTGCAAGACTACTATACCGACACTTTCGGTGATGTTTACCAAGCGCGCAACGATACCAACGCCAATGCACGCTCCAATCTCGCTGCGCTCGCCCCTGCCACGCGGACACTGCAGCAATTTTATATCAGCGGCAGCCCCCATCCTTTGGGCGAGAAAGACAAGTTGGTGACCACCAATGATGGCTCCACGTATGACAAGGTGCACACTCAATATCACCCTAACTATCATCGCTTTGCCGACACCTTTGGCTACCAAGACATCGTTTTAGCCGATGCCAATGGCCGTATTGTCTACTCGGTGGCCAAAGAGATTGACTTTGGAACCAGCTTATTTGCGGGTCCCTACGCTACTAGCGGCATGGGTGATGCCTTTTTAGAGGCGATTGATGCAAAAGCCGGCGCCATCAGTTTTGTGGATTATCGCCCTTACTTTCCCAGCTACGATGAACCGGCCTCATTTATTGCCACCCCTATCGTCGAGAACGGCGAAACGCAGGGTGTACTCATCTTTAAATTGCCGATTCAGCGTTTAAGTGGCGTGATCAGCAGTCAAGGCCAATGGCAGTCAGCAGGCTTTGGACAAAGCGGCGAAATGTTTATGGTCGGGCCTGATAACGTCCTTCGCACCGAAGCGCGCGCTTTACAAGAGGATAAATCTGAGTATTTACACTTGCTGCGCACCAATGGCGTCAAACCCGATTTGATTCATCGCATTGATTTCACCGATACCGCCGCGGGCCAAATGCCGATGGCGTCGCAAAGCATTGCGCAAGCGCTGGCGGGCGAAACGGGCACTGGCAAAGAGCAGAGTTATCGCAACCAAACCGTCTATACCGCTTACTCACCGATTGATGTCTTCGGCAAACGCTGGGCGCTGGTCAATCAAATCAGTCAACAGGAAGCGCTATCACAAGTGGCGACCATGCAGGGTACCATTCTCAAAGCGACGGTGATTACCTCATTGGTGTTAGTGGTTGTCGCAATCGTGATTGCCTATATTCTCGGTGGCAATATTGCTAAACCCATGATTGCGGTCACTACACGTATTAAATCCATTGCAGAAGATAAAGACTTAACCCAACGTTTACCCGATAGCGGTAAAGACGAAATGGCGCTGCTTGGTCGCTCGCTCAATGATATGTTCGCGAGCTTCCAACAAGTGATCCAAGAGGCGCACCAAGCATCTGGGCTACTCGGCCAAGCCTCCAGCGACATCAATCAAGATGTGGTAACCATGCGCGATCGCGTGACCGATCAGGTCAAGCATACCCATCAAGTTGCTTCGGCGGCGACGGAAATGGCTACCTCCGTCACCGATGTTGCCCAGTATGCCGATCAAGCCTCCACCGCGTCTGATGACATCACCCAAGCCGTCAACAAAGGCTCACAAATTGGTGACGACCTGGTTGCGCAAATCCGTACCTTGTCATCGAGTATGGACGCAGCCACCGCCACCATGGGGCGTTTATCGCAACAGAGCGAAGAAATCGGTACCGTACTGGATGTGATTCAAGCCATTGCCGAGCAAACCAACTTGTTGGCATTAAATGCGGCGATTGAAGCGGCGCGCGCGGGCGAGCAAGGCCGAGGGTTCAGCGTGGTTGCCGAAGAGGTACGCACCCTCGCCTCACGTACCCAAGACTCGACCGAAAGTATCCGCGATAAAATTGCCGCATTACGTCAAGAGACGCAGTCAGCGGTGGCAGATATGGATAACACCAGCCAAACCGTTGAGACCTGTGTGGACTATTGTCAGCAAAATAACGCTGCGCTGGTTGATATTGCCAACATGGTCACCGAAATCAATCAGATGACCTCACACATTGCCAATGCCACCCAGCAGCAAACACAAGTGACGACAGAAATCAGCGAAAGCATCACAGACATTGCACAATCAGCTGAAACTGTCTCACAGCGTACGCATGACACCGCCGAAACCGTCACTGGCTTAAGCCAACGATCAGCACGCTTGGCTGACACTATCGGTCATTTTAAAACACAATAAGTACTCTTGGCGTTGAGAGGAGGCCCTCACGCCTCCTCTTTTTATTGGAACAATTCACCCATATTTAGTGATGTTTTTGCCTAGAACTCACGTATAACGACTACCTTGCTAGGCAATAACATCCATTTTTAATCAATTGATCTTTTTTTCTGTGCACTTTTATCGGTCGTGACTAGATTCAAAATGTGAGGTAAGAAGGAGTGTCACGATGAGAATCAGCAATAAGATCACGCTCGCCATTGTTGCGGCATCATTAACCTGTGTGTTAACCATTGCGGCTATCTTAGCGTTTCGGACTATCGGCTTATCATCACAGGCACTGGATAAGAAAGTAAAATCGCAACTAACAGCGGTGAAAGCGTCTAAAAAGTCAGAAATAAGTAATTATTTTAAGTTCATTGGTGATCAAATTAATACGCTGTCAGACTCAACCATGACAGAGGATGCACTGGCACAATTGACGCAAGCATTTGAAAACATCGCCGCAGACAGCGGCATCTCCCCCGATCAAGAAAGCCAATTGGCAAGTTATTACCGCAATCAATTTGGCGCAACCTATCAAGAGATAAATGATACATCCACCGACGTAATGGGAAAATACAATCAGTTACCTGATGTAGCGAAACGGTTGCAACACGCGTATATCAGTGATAACCCCCACCCATTAGGAAGTAAAGATGCGATGGCAAAAGCCAACGACGGCAGTGTCTACAGTGAGATCCACAGCGTCTTCCATCCCAACTTTCAGTATTATTTAAAAACCTTCGGCTATTACGATATTTTCCTGGTCGATAATCAAGGCAATATTGTTTATAGCGTCTATAAAGAGCTAGATTACGCCACTAACCTATTAGCTGGCCCGTATTCAACCAGTGGCCTAGCAGATGCCTATAAAGCGGTGAGAAATGCGCCTCAAGGGGAGCTGGGCTTCGTTGATTTTCGCCCTTACTACCCTTCATACGACAGCCCGGCTTCGTTTATCTCCAGCCCGGTTTACAAAAACGGTCAGCAGATTGGGGCTTTAATTTTTCAAATGCCGATCGATCGTATCAGTGAACTCATTAGCAATAATGGTCAGTGGGCAGCGTCAGGGATGGGCAAAAGTGGTGAGATATTATTGGTTGGCCCCGATAACCTATTACGCACGCAACCCCGCCTGTTGAGTGACGACAAAGACGCCTACCTCGATGCGTTAGAGAGCCAAGGGCTTGATGCCGATACCATTCACCGCATTGATTATCAAAACTCCGCCGCTGGCAATCAACCCCTCGATAATCCCGCGGTAAAACGCGCGCTACGGGGGGAGCAAGGGTTTATCACACAAACGAGTTATCGCAGTACCGAGGTGCTTGTATCTTACTCACCCATTGAGGTCTACGGAGTGACATGGGCGGTGATTAGCCAACAAGATACCGACGAAGCCTTTACCGCCATAACCCAATTACGTTCCGACATCGGTGTTGTGACCGCATTCACTGCATTACTGCTCGGCAGCATCGCCGCACTGGCGGCGTACTGGTTGGGCAGAAGCATCGGCGCACCTATTCTAAAACTCGCCACCAACATTAAACAGGTGGCAGACAGTAAAGACTTAACCATTACATTGCACCATTCTGGTAAAGATGAGCTTTCCACGTTAGCTAACAGCCTCAACGAGATGTTCCAAAGCTTCCGAGAGGTGATTCAAAAAACACATGACGCCTCAAAAACCTTGTTGTCATCAGCCAGCGATATCAGTGATGACGTGGTCGCTGTACGTGGTCAAGTTGACGAGCAAGCCAAAAGCTCGAACCAGGTGGCCACCGCAGCCACACAGATGGCTGCCTCCATCAGCGAAGTATCAGAGCATGCGAGCAATGCCTCTGAGGCGTCAGATACGATTACCCAAACCGCCAATGAAGGCAGTCAAAAAGGCGAGGCCTTGGTTAGCCAAATGCAAACACTCAAAGATCACATGGACAAAGCCACCCGCTCGATGGAGAAGCTATCGCACGAGAGTGAGTCGATTGGAACGGTGTTAGATGTGATTCAAGAAATTGCCGAACAAACCAATTTGTTGGCGCTCAATGCAGCGATTGAAGCGGCACGTGCCGGTGAACAAGGACGCGGATTTGCGGTGGTCGCTGACGAAGTGCGCTCTCTAGCGACGCGGACCCAATCTTCTACAGAGGAAATTCGCGCCAAGGTCGATGCATTGCAACAGGAGACGCGCGGTGCCGCCGATGGAATGACCCAAGCCAATGACGCAGTGACCCAAAGCGTCGAGCATTGTTACGAAAACAACGACAAACTGGGTCAAATTAAAACCATGATTGAGCAAATCAACGAGATGAACATGCAGATTGCCACCGCAGCCAACCAGCAAACGCAGGTGACCGATGAAATCAGCCAAAATGTCAACACGATGGCGCAATCGGCTGACCATGTCTCAGAGCGTACGCGCAACACTGAACAAACCGTCAATCACCTACGAGAACACGCCAGCACCCTGGAAGCGCGGATCAGTCACTTTAAAACCGACTAAAACGCAAAGGGGTCTGCCTTAAGGCCGACCCCTTCGTTTTCACCTTGACTGACGATTACTCCATCACCGGCTCGCGATCGAGCTCCCGACGCTTCTCTTCACCAAAGCCGCGTAAGCCCACGACATGGACGTGTTCGCGATCGTTGAAGATTTTACGCACCAGTTTATACGTCGTCCCTTGCTCTGGGCTGATGTTTTCCGGTGCCGCAATCAACAGCTGCATATCCAAGCGATGACACAACTCAAACAAGGTCGAGATCGATTTAGCATCCAAACGCGCGGCCTCATCCAGGAAGAGTAAGCGACAAGGGATCACATCTTTGCCCCGCAGTCGGCGTGATTCTTCTTCCCAGCTTTGGATCACCATCAGCAAGATTGCCTGCCCAGTACCAATCGCTTCACCGGTCGACAACGCGCCGGATTCCGCTTTCAACCAGCCGTCGGTGCCACGATTCACCTCAATATCTAATTCGAGGAAGTTGCGATAATCTAACAACTCTTCCCCTAAGGTCTGTGGCGCACGTTGCCCCATTTCAATATGCGGGTTTAAGCGCTGGAACAGTTTAGCCATCGCTTCCGAAAACGTCAGGTTTGGATTACCAAATAAATCTTGGTGCTGGTCAGCATGTTCAGCCAAGCCCATCAGCAACTGAGCATGGGTTTCACGGATAGACACATTCAGGCGCACGCCTTGCACTTGACCAAAGCCTACGTTCTGTAGCCCTTGGTTAAGCATGCGGATCCGGTTTTGTTCGCGCTGAATCGTCTTGCGAATAATATTAGCTACCGACTCGGAGCTGATCGCCAAGCGTTGTTCACGCTGCGTAAGCTCTTCAGTAAGACGGGCCAGTTCGACTTCCATTTCCTCAATCGCTTCGACCGGATCATCGGTGCGAATGATATCGTGACGGATACGTTCGCGCAGATGCTGATACACAGCCACGTAGAACAAGACTTTACGCTCTGGTCGTCCAACATCTTCAGACGCCCGCAAGGCATCGCGCAAGGTTTCGTTGTCAGCAACCGCCAGACGCAATGCCCCTAACGATTTATCTGATAACGAACGTAACTCGTCAGCAGACATATACGCCATTTCTCGACGATGCAGTTGTTTTTCTACCCCATTGTCGCGCGCGATGCGCAGGACGCTACACCAGCCCGCTTTGGCGTTGACCACAAACTGACGCAGCTCTTTGTACTGCTTAAGCAGTTTACGCAGCTCTTTGGTCAGTGATTTGGTCTCCATCTCCAGCGATGTGATACCGCGGGAAAGCTCGCTATGGCGCTGCCGTGCCTGATGCATTTGCTCGTACAAAGCATCACGACGACTTTGCGCACGCATCAGGGCGTCTTCATCCGCTTGCACACCTAACTCACTAAGCTCACGCTTAAACTCGTTCAATGTCTCTTGCTTAGATTGATGGGCGCTTTTGAGCGATGCGAGCACCTGATGATATTGGCTATTCTGCGACTGAATTTGCTTGAGCGATTCACGCTCACGTTGGCGCACCTGCTCGGCGTCTTTGAGTTTGGCTTTAAGCTGTTCGTTAAGCTCACTGCTTTGCGTCAGCATGTCTGACGCATCTTGATAGGCAAAATGCGGACGACGCTCCGCTAAATCGGCAACAGCAAACACTTGCTGCTTAATCGCCTGTAAGGTGTCATCCGCCTCTTGGTAGGCCTGTTCCAGTTTATCAAATTGCTCAGGGTCACTGTCGAGTGTTGCCAGGCTACTTTCCAATGCGGCCAAGGTTTCACCATGTTGTTGGATAAAGCCTTGTGCTTCTTTGGCGGCCTCTACGCGCTCAACCGCTGCTTGCACGCGCGCGTCGAGATTCTCCTCTGTGAGCGCGTCGGCACAGTAGCGAAGCTTATCGAGAATTTGTAGCGCTTGCTGACAACGCGCCACCGCCGCCTCGTGTTGTGCCAATACCTGCTTGGCTTCGGTTATTGCCCGCTGAGTCTGCGCACGTTTCTCGCGGCAAGCGGCGATCGCCTGTTCAGGATCGGGCTCAAACGCCACCGTGAGATGCTCAGCAATAAATTGGCTAAATGCGTGTGACAAACGTTGCCACTTTTGTACATCAAAAGAGGCTTTGGCATGCTCTTCCACCAAGGCCTCCCGTTGTTCACGTAGCTGCTCAAGGCGGTGCTCACGGGCAGCTCGACCAAACAAAGGCGTAGTCGGGAAGCGCGAATAGCGCATTTGCCGATCGTTTAGGTGTACACACACGGCACCCGACAGCTCTTGAGCATCAAACACGCTATCATCAAACGCGTCGGCATCCCCCTCAATGATGTATAGATCATCAGGGCAAGCGTCTAAATCAGTGAGTTTGTCTTTAACGCCTTTAAGATCAGGCACCACGATGGCATGCCGCGCCGGGCCATAGAGTGCGCTGAAATAAGGAGCGTCATCGAGCGTGATATCATCATAAATTTCAGAGAGTAAAGTACCACCCAGGGTGTCGGCGAGGCCTTGCAATTGCGCATCGTCGCTGCCACCTGGCTGCGCTAATTGCTCAATCGCTTGTTCAATCTCTGTTTTTTGTTTACTCAGCTGATCTTGGTGCTGCGTGCGCGTGCGTACCGCCTCATGCGTGGCATGCATCGCCTCCATCACCGCTTGACTGTCCACCAAGGTTTTTTCAGTTTGGCTTTCCAGTTTGGTCAAGGCGTCATTGGCCGCAAACCAAGTCGGTGCTTTTAACTCAAGATCTTGGATTTGCGCGTCAACCGCATCCTGTGTCCGCGCAAGCTCACGCAGTTGCTCAGCTTGGGTGTCTTTTTGCTCTTGTAGCGCGTCGCGTCGTGCTTGCTGCAGCGCGGCGGCTTGCTCGACCGCGTCACTGTCAGCCAGCGATTCGCCTGTTAGGTCCTGATATTCCGACACGAACTGGCTCGCTTGCTGATATTGCTCGGCCCGTTGGCTCAGTTCACGCTGCTCATACTGGCGCTGCGTCAGACTGTCGGCTAGATAGCGACGCTCTCTGCCCAGCTCAACCCAGCGCTTGGCCGCCTTGCCAGCCTCAGCACGGGGCACAGAGGGATCAAGACGGTGCAAAAGATGCAAGCCCTGTTCAAACTGATTGGCCGTCGCTGACGCCAAATCGCGTTTATGCTTGAGTGACAGTACGCGATCGGTTTGTTCAGACTCTTGTGCCTTTAACGCGTGTAATCGTGTCGTGGCCTCGTCTGCACTGAGGGTCTCATCGCCAGTGAGGCGACGCGCGGTTTCCAAGGCATTGAGGGCTTGTTGGTACTGCAGGGAACGCGTTTGTTGCGTGTTGAGTGCTTGTTGGTAGTCAGCAAGCTGAGTCTTGAGACTATCCACTTCCTCTTCACTTTGTGCCGCACGCAATTCAGCTTCAGCAAGCTGCTCTGTGGCCTCTTCCACCACCATGATTTGCTCTTCCAGCTTTTCAGAAAGATCGAGTAAGTCTTCCTCGTAACGCTGAATCTTTTCTTGTTGGCGCATCGCCGATTGCACCAACTGCAGATGATCAGCCGCCGCTTGGTGATCTTGTTCGAGGTGATCTTGTCCCGCTTCAAGCTCGGCTAATTCTGCGCGCATGGTTTCCGCATGCTGCTGCTTTTGCTGCAACGTCTGCTGGGCAGCGTTCAGCTCCGCCCGCAACGATAGCGCTTGCTCAAGCTTACTACGACGCTCATTGGCATGGCGCATATAGTCTGAGGCCACGTAATGGGTCGCTTCGGTGATCAAATGCTTAAACAAGTCACGGTCGCGTTGCGTCAGCTTGATCGCCTCTAGCGTCATACGGTTTTCTTTCAGCGCCACTTCCATATCTTGGAAAGCTTTTTTCACGCCACCGTTTTGCGGTAACAGATATTCACGCAACGATTTAGTGATCGCGCTGGAAATACCGCCGTAGAGTGACGCCTCAATTAATCGATAAAACTTGCCTCTATCTTGCTGGGTGCGCAGCTTTTTCGGTAGCACACCAAACTCAAACATTTGCGCGTGATAGTCGGTGACCGAGTTAAAGGCTTTAAAGTGCGCGGTTTCATAGGCACTCGCCGCCTCTTTTACCTCGTTAAGCTGGCGTACACGCGCTTGACCGTTATTTAAGGTCTCGACCAACACATCGGTCGGCGCCACAGAAGAAGGCAAGCCTTGTAAAACGAACGGCTTGATATCCACCTTCTTATCACGCCCCGCCACTTGTTGAAGACGCACCCCAAACAACACCCGCTGTTGGCGTGAATTCACCACATCCAAGGCGGCATAACAGGCACCTGGCTGCAGTTTACCGTGCAAGCCCTTATCACGAGACGCGCTCGAGCTACCTGCCTCTGTGGTGTTACGGAAGTGCAACAGGGTTTGGTCAGGGATCAACGAGGTGATAAACGCCGCCATGGTGGTCGACTTACCCGCGCCATTCCCGCCTGATAAGGTGGTGACAAGGGAGTCAATATCAAAGGTTCGGGCAAAAAAGCCGTTCCAGTTCACCATGGTGAGTGAGTGATACTTACCGCGCTGGCTCATACTGTCGGCTCCTCCGTTGTCTCTGTATCGGCATTGTCTGCGTCTTCATCCGAGTGATCATCGAGCAGGCTTGATTGAATATGCGCTTGGCTATGCACCACAGCTTCCCCGTCACGAATCAGACGCAACTGGGCTTCTTGTGGATCGTCCCCGGCTCGTACATCGGCACCAAAGCGGAAAGTCGCTTCACTGACGCGGAATTTACTGCCTTCACCGATAGGTAAAATCATCCCAAGACGACGCAAACGTCGCAGCGAGGTTTTCACTTTGTCGAAAAGCTTTTCCCGGTCAAGATCTGAGCCGGTGGCACGATGCGTGACCAACTTCATCAGTTTTTTCTCATCCGCCAACGCCAGCAGCTCATCAAACAGCTCTTGGGTGGTAAAGATCCCCTCTTGTGCCAAGCGCTCTGGGCTTAAGTACAGAAAACACAGGACTTTGCCAACCAGCATATCCAGTTCAGACAACACGCTGCGCCTAATTAAACTGGTTGAACGCGGGCGAAGATAGAAAAAGCCCTCTGGCGCGCGCACCAATTCAGCGTTATAACGCTGGTAGAAAATATTCAGCGCTTGCTCGTATTCCATCAGCAAGGCGTGGTTATCCAGATCGTCGCTGGCAATATGGCGGCCAGCACGCAATGCACTGTCCAACGCCGGGAACAAAGGGTTAGCAATGGCTTTGGCCAGCCCTTCTGGCATTGGCTGTTCAGTATTTATCGATGACATTCGCTTGTACCTTAGCTCCGAAGTCGTTAATCGCCTGCCAATCAGGCTGAATCGCGTTAAGATCAGATTGGGAGTAGCCCATGCGGACCGCTTGGTTGATCACTAAGCGCGCGAGATCAAAATGGCGAGCTTGTGGATGCTCGGCTAAGTAATCTTTCAGAACACGACCCAAGTCGATCGCTTGTCCGGTTTCTCGATGGCGGTTGAGCATCTGTGACACTGCCTGTGAAAGGCCATCGTCAACCACACTTAATTGTTCAAACGCCACCTCTTCTGGCATCTCGCCCGTGACTTCATCGTCACGTAACACCAGCGCTTCATCGCGCGTATCACGCAGTCGCTCCGCATCGGCGTAAGTCAAAAACCAAGGGCTATCAAAATAGTCGGAGACCGACTGGCGCAATCGCTGACTGAATGCACGGTTTTTATCCATATCAATCGCGGTACGAATAAATTTATGCACATGGCGGTCGTAACCTATCCATAAATCGATGGCTTGCTGCCCCCAGTTCACGATACGGTCCAGTTTCATCTGCAAGCTGTATACCATGCTATCGACGAAATCGAGGTCATCACGGCCGCGAACCACTTCTTGGATCTCCAGCAGCTGGCTTTGAAGTTCATCCCCCGCCGCCTGCAGTGTCTCCTGCAACTCTTGCAAGGTGCTCGAGGTTTCGTTGAGCAAGTATTCGCAGTTAGCGATTGCGGCTTGCCAGTCCTGGGTAAGGAGCGCGGCAATGTCTTCTTTGACCTGTTGCTGCTGCTCATCCATTACCCGCTGGTTAAGATCGATGCGGTCAAAAATCTCAGCGACCGAGTACTTCAACACGCCATAAACGTTATGGCGCCAAAAAGTGGCATCCCCATCTTCTTCCGCCGCTCGGCGCGCCTTGGCAATTTCATCGGCCACCATGGATAGCTGTACTGAAAGCTTTAAGGTCGAGTACTCACGATGACGGGCGTAATAATCGGCAATACCGAGCGCCAATGGCGTGAGGCGGTAAATGCTGTCGCCATCAGTCATTTCACTGGTAAACCGACTTAGCAGTCTCGCTTGTACCATTTCGTTGATGGCATTGTTGGCGCGGAAGGCAACATTACCAAGACTGCCTCCTTCATCGTTGGTAAACTGCTCGCTCACCAACCGAAAGACGTCCACGAGTTCGTGTTCACTCAACTCATCTTCTAGTCGTTCCTGGCTCATCACCGCCATTGCCAGCAAGAATGCCAAGCGCTCCGGCGGCAGGTTTAACCCCAAGCCACTTTGTTTTACCCAACTGACCAACTCAGGTACTGTCTGAGCGTCGTCTGCCCAATGCTGGGAAGACTGAGCCTGATCACTCATCCGTTGTCCTTGTTTTCATCTTGATTGCTTGGGGCATGATGTTGGCCCCAGACATGAATATATCGCCCAAGAGACACAAACGGCTCTTGGCGGCAAAGCTGTTGCTCTAATGCAATAACTTGCTCAAAGGTAAAATCACCAATGTTGGTATCACGCATATAATCGTGAAAGGTGCGTACGCCTGTTTTACCTTTGAGGGTAATGTCACTGTCTTGCATCCATTGATAGACACTCTCGGGGTGCAAACCTTTGGGTGGCTGAAGTTTAAACCGCTTGCGATGCGGCATGCCTTCCTCAACATGGGTGAGGTTACCGCACACAAGATTCTTGAAGAGCAACCCGGTTTGGTTATAGAACATCACTGACGCCATCCCACCCGGTCGCAAGTGCTTGAGCAAGTCTTTCAACACCTGCTCCGGTTCGGCAGTCCACTCCAATACCGCATGGAATAAAATCACATCCGGTGGCTCGCTCAAATATTCGCCAATCGTCTGCACCGAAGAATGAATCAGCTGATACTGCGCAAGTAAGCCCTGTTGTTCAATCTCCTGACGGGCTAAGTCGAGCATTTGCGAAGAAAGATCACATAAAGTGACCCTGTGACCACGCGCCGCCAAGTGCCGAGACATAGGGGCAACCCCACCACCCGCATCTAAAATATGCAGGGTCTGCTCAGGCGGGAAACAGTGCAGGATCTGCTCTATGTCCTGCCAAACAACCGCTTGGCGGATTTCGCCTTTGCCCGATCCATAAATGTTTTTAACAAATTTGTGGGCAATGTCGTCGAAATTTTTATCCTCAGTCACAATGGCATTCGTTATCATTGAGTGGTAGAAAGGCATATTCTGTCACAAGCCTTACGTTAATAAAGGTTTATGGCACTATTTGTGCCTCGTTTGACTATATTTCGGGCGACATTGCATGTTTGAATTAAAAAAACTTATCTCAACCTTGATAATGCCCTTGCCCGCGCTGCTGTTGTTGGGTCTTTTCGGGCTATGCCTGCTTTGGTTCTCTCAGCGTAAAAGGCTGGCATCTTTTGTTATCTTCGTTGCGTTTGCTGGGATTTTTCTCACTTCGTTTCAACCGGTCGCCTCGGGGCTCCTTCGTCCACTTGAGCGTCAATACACCGCGTTTCTCCCTACGGAAAAACCGGTAGACTTTGTAATGGTACTGGGCAACAGTCATGTGGTCGATGACGCTATCCCCCCAACCTCTGAGCTTTCTCGTGCGGCGTTAATGCGTCTGGCAGAAGGCATCCGTATTCACCGAATGTACCCCACTTCCAAGCTGATTTTGTCAGGCTATGACCATGGTTATGAAGTCAGCCATGCGCGTATGTTGGCACGAGTCGCAATGGCATTGGGGGTCAATAAAAACAGTATCCTGTTGCTTGAAACCGCCAAGGATACATGGGAGGAAGCCTACCAAGCCGCGTCGGTGGTTGGGAGGAGTAATCTAGTTCTTGTCACATCCGCGGCACACATGGATCGTGCCGTCTATGAGTTTCAAAGCGCTGGCCTCGATCCCATCCCCGCACCGACTAACTTCATGGCGCAAAAGCAAATTAAGCAGCCATGGATAAAATACGGTCCACGTGCGCAATACCTCGAGCAGTTCGAGCGCTATTGGCACGAGCGATTGGGACAAGCATGGCAACGGCTCCGTGACTTTATCGCTCAGCCGACCAATTAAGCTCACCAACGCGTATCACCCACCAAAAAAGCCGCGATTAATTCGCGGCTTTGTTATTTTCATTCGCAGTAGGCGTAAAACTGCACCTATGCGTTGCTATCGGCGGCTAAATAGGCGCGCACTGCCTCTAAGTCTGCTTGGGTATCAACGCCATGCGGCGGCGTCTGTGTGGCAACGGCTACATGGATCTTCTCGCCATGCCATAGCACACGCAGTTGCTCCAATGACTCAATCTTCTCCAACGGGCTCGGTATCCAGTGGATGTAACGGCTAATAAATCCTGCACGATAGCCATAAATACCAATGTGCCGCAGCAATGCTTGCGGGATCTCAGGTGATTCAGCCTCGAAGTGGGTGCGATCCCACGGAATCGTGGCGCGGCTAAAATACAGGGCAAACCCTTTTTGATCCGTCACGACTTTGACCACATTGGGATTGAACACTTGCTCTTGGTCATCAATCGCAACCGCCAAGGTGGCCATCGGTGCCTGATCATTCTGGCTAAGGTTCTCCGCCACTTGACCGATAACCGCTGCGGGGATCAAGGGTTCATCGCCTTGCACATTGACGATAATATCATCATCAGCAAAGCCATAGCGTTCGACAACCTCGGCCAAGCGCTCAGTGCCAGACTTATGGTCGGCACGTGTTAAACACACCTCTCCACCAAAGGCTTTGACCGCCGCTTCGATACGCTGGTCGTCGGTGGCAACAATCACCTGACTGGCACCCGCCGCTTGAGCGCGCTCGTACACATGTTGGATCATCGGCTTACCGGCGATATCAGCCAACGGTTTACCCGGCAAGCGGCTTGAGCCAAACCGCGCTGGGATCACCACATAAAACGGGCTCATCCCTGGACCTCTTCCAATGACATATCGCGAGCTTCTGATTCAAGCAGCACGGGGATACCATCAATAATCGGATAGGCAACACGATCAAATTTACAAACTAACTCATTGTTATCGCGCTGATAATAGAGTTTGCCCTGGCATGATGGGCAGGCCACAATTTCAAGCAGACGGTGATCCATAGCGTTCCTTTATTTTTTATTCGCGTTTGTTTGCAAACGTTCTATCTTGGCGAGTACGGCCTGAGCTGCCTCGTCAGGCAGCCGCGCCTCTACCGGTAAATACCACCAGTTATCTTGGGCGATCCCTTGGTATTTTACCGCATCTTTTTCTGTCATCAGTAAATGTTGCCCCTTCTTGCTCAAGCTGTCCAGCTCGTCGGCGTTGAGGGTTTGATGATCGTTAATCCCTTGGCTATAAACAGGTGTCACGCCCATTTGCTGCAAGGTGTTAAAAAAGCGGGGCGGATGGCCAATCCCGGCAACTGCCACTACTTGCGGTAGCATTGAGGCTTGGCATCGTTGTCCCGTACGTAGGTTAACCGCCAAGCCAGGGACCAGATGCATCCCCCATTCTTGGCCTTGTGGTGCTCCACCGTTAGTGACCAACATATCGACACTCTCAAGCCTATCGAGTGATTCACGCAACGGTCCCAGGGGCAGATAGTGACCGTTACCAAACCGACGCTGACCATCGATGATCACGATCTCTATGTCTCTATCCAGCTGGTAGTGCTGAAGGCCATCATCCGTGACCACGATATCGACACCTTCTTGCAGGATAAGTTTAACCGCCTCGCTGCGGTTGGGGTCAACACAAACCGGCACCTGAGTGCGGCGCGCAATTAATACTGGCTCGTCTCCCGCCGTGCGCGGTGGCGTGGTTTGGCTGAGTAATAGTGGATACTGCTCAGATTTGCCGCCATACCCGCGTGACACTACCCCTGGTCGGTAGCCATGCGCTTTTAGTTGTTCCACCAACCAAATCACAAACGGGGTTTTGCCATTGCCGCCAATCATGATGTTCCCCACCACGATAACCGGCACTGGCGCCGAATAGCGCCGTGTTTTGCCGCGTAAATATTGACGACGGCGATAGCGTGCCACGAGGCCAAATAAGGCGCTAAACGGCCTTAATAATACCGACCATAGCGGGCGTTGATGACCAAACCACAGTTGCTCTAGCATACTCAGTCACCAAACTGAATACGGTGAAGTTGTGCATAAGCACCGTCACGCTCAAGGAGTGCTTGATGACTGCCTCGTTCGACGATCTCTCCTTCATCCACAACCAGTATCTGATCGGCATCTTCAATGGTCGACAGTCGGTGTGCTATCACCAACACAGTACGATCTTTTTGCAGCTCATCCAATGCCGCCTGAATCGCACGTTCAGACTCGGTATCCAGTGCCGACGTGGCTTCATCCAGGATCAAAACGGGCGCATTACGTAGCAAGGCACGCGCAATAGCCAAGCGTTGGCGCTGTCCGCCCGACAAGCTCACCCCGTTTTCACCAATCATGGTGTCATAACCGTGGTCAAGCTCTCGAATAAAGTCATCCGCGTAGGCAAGCTTTGCGGCATGCTCTATTTGCTCACGGCTGTATTTATGTTCTGCGGCATACGCGATGTTATTCGCCACCGTGTCATTAAACAGGTGAACGTTTTGCGACACCACCGCGACATGCTGACGCAAATTACCCAGGGTATAGTCCTCAATCGGTACGCCATCGAGCGTAATCGCGCCACTGTCTAGTTCATAAAAACGGGTTAACAGGTTAGCAATGGTGCTTTTTCCTGACCCTGAACGTCCCACCAGGGCTAGGGTCTGACCCGCTGGCAGCTCAAAGCTGACATGATTTAGCGCGGGTGCGTCGCGAGTGGGATAAGTGAAGACCACATCCTCGACTTTAATGTCGCCACTCACTTGCTCCACCGCGTGTGTCCCGGTGTCTTTTTCCGTTTCCAGCTCCATCAGGTTAAATAAACTGTGGCAGGCCGCCATCCCGCGTTGGAACTGAGAGGTCACGTTGGTCAAGGATTTAAGTGGGCGCATCAGACCAAACATGGCACCAAATACTACTGCAAAGGTACCTGCAGTTAGCTCAGAGCGAATCGCCTCGGTGTTGGCCAAAATCAGTACCACCACCAATGCCATGGAGGCAATCAACTGGATCACCGGGTTGGCAATCGCTTGTGCGGACACCAGCTTCATGGTCTGCTGGCGCATACGATTACTGACTTTCTCAAAACGCGTCTTTTCAACGTCTTGGCCACCGTAACTTAACACTACTTTGTGCCCTTTAAGCATTTGCTCGGCGGAGCTAGTCACCGACCCCATGGCATCTTGCATATTGGAAGAAATGCGACGGAAGCGCTTAGAGACGATGCGGATAGAAATCGCCACCACTGGCGCAATCACCAGAAGAATGGCGGAGAGCTGCCAGCTTGACCAAAACATCAACGCCATCAAACCGATAATGGATGCCCCTTCGCGCACCAAACTGACCAAGGCGCTACTGGTCGCTGACGCGACTTGTTCTGAGTCATAGGTAATCCGAGAAAGCAGAGCCCCGGACGACTCTTGGTCAAAAAAGCTGACGGGCATTTTCATAAAGTGATTGAACATCCGGCGGCGCATGGTCATCACCACATGACCCGACACCCAAGATAAGCAATAAGCGGACACAAAGCTCGACAAGCCACGTATCACCATGAGTGCGACCAAATAGACAGGCATCCATTTGAGGAAATCGCCTTTGACATCATCATAGGTAAAGCCTTGGTCAAGCAGAGGCTTTAGCATTGAGAGCATCAGGGTGTCACTGGCGGCATTAATCACCAAGGCGATAATGGCAACAATCAGCCCTACTTTATAGTTGGCAATGTAGGGCCACAGCTGCTTAAACGTCTGCCAGGTCGTTTTATCTTGATATTCGCTCATTAAAATCGTTTAGATGTGTTAAACAGACGGGCATTCTACTCTTTTACAAGTCCGCGTCCAAATATACTGGCCGACGTTTAAACATCTGACGATACCAATAATCGCTGCGGTCCTGCCGCCAACGTGTTAACTGCCAACCCGAGTCGACACCCTGCCAACGCACTTGGCCATTTGCCGCCGTATCAAGCCAGGTGATACCGGCGTTTTGATAGGCCAATTTCACCTCTGGTGACGGAAGCTGCCATGGGTTGAGAAGCCCAGTTGACGCGACTGCCCAAACCGGATCAACGGCGCGAATAAACGCTGAGGAAGACGAAGACGCACTACCATGGTGGGGCACCAAAATGATGTCACTATTAAGCGCCTGTTTATCGGTCAGAGACGCCAACAAATCAGCCTCTCCACTCGCTTCTATATCGCCTGTGAGCAACAGGCTACGTCCATCGCCAGACACTCGGATCACACAGGAATCATCATTATCAGCACGCGCCTTTTGTGCTGGGGGCCAGAGTACCGAAAAGGTGAGTCCTTGCCAGCGCCAACGCTCGCCGGCCACACAGGCTTGATACCCAGCACGACGCTCACTGGCACGTCGCCACTGTGGTGAATAGGTATCAGACATAAACGTCGCCCCACCATCATGATCACTGTCGCCATGACTGAGAATGAGGCCATCTAACTGCCTGATTTGACGATGGGTCAGAATCGGCGCGATCACCGCTTGCGCAATGCCGCCCACCTGCCAGCGGTTGCCCGTGTCATAGAGCACCGCGCGGTGATTCTTACTGATCAATACCGCCAACCCATGCCCGACGTCCAACACATCAATTTGCCAATTGACCGGTTTAGGATCTCGCCACGCCACCACGGCTACGACCAGGACCAGCATCACCGCCTTTAAACGATGCCAGCGCCACCCGTAGAGTCCCCAAGCGAGCACCATCGCCGATATTGCCCAGCCTGCCGATGTGACTGGGGCGGGTAACCAGGTATCAGCCGCCAGATCGGCGAGTGCCATCACTGGTTGCAGGCTGGCATTTGCCCCACCCCATACCCAATCCGCAACCCAGGAAAGCGATAGACTCTCACTCAGCAGGCCAACAAAGACCAGTGGAACGGTCACCATACCCACCCAAGGCACCGCCACGAGGTTAATGGGCGTGGCAGCGGCGCTGATCCCTGCAAATAATCCTAACTGCAAAGGAAGCATTCCTACCAATAGAATCAATTGTATGCCGATAAGCTGCTTGATAGGACGAAGCCAAGGCCGTGTTTGTATTCGACCATCAGAGGCGGCATGGGTCAGCGTGTAATGCGCCATGCATAAGGCCCCCACAGCGGCAAACGAAAGCCAAAAACTCATTGAGAAACCGGCAAAAGGGTCGCGGAGCAATACCAATAATAAGGTTAACTGCAGCAAATTGAGCGGGGAAATCCGCGCTCCCAAGCGTTTACTGATTGAGACCAGCATCAAGGCAATGAGCGCGCGTTGCGTGGGCAGTGCAAACCCGGCCAATGCCGCGTAGAGCGAGGCCACCCCCATCGCCACGTACAAAGGCATCCATAAAAACAGGCGTCGTTCCGGGAGAAAGACGCGCGCCCAACGGCCGATTTGCCACCCTACCCCGTAGGCCAAACCAATATGCAATCCTGAAATAGCCATCAAATGGGCTAAGCCACTGTGCGTCAGGGTGTCCCAGTGCGCTGGAGTTAACCATTCCCGCTCGCCAAGGCTCAATGCTAATAAATGCGGCCCAAAGGCAAGCGGCGACAAAGCTGGGCTGAGTGTATCAAGTAACTGCTGACGCCAACTCACCTGCTCGGTTAGCCGCGTTGCTTCTTTGAGTCGGGCCTTGGCATGCACTCGCCGTGCAACGTAGTATTTTTCCGCATCAAATCCCGCCTCGTTTAACCGTCCGTAAGGGGGCTTAAACGTCACCACCAATTGCCAACGTTCACCTTGCTTGGGATAAGGGGGAGATTGCCAATAAACGCGCACTCTGGCTGAGCGAAAAGGCGGCAATCTTGTCTGATTAATTTTATCAACGTCAAAAATAATCGCTTGCGCCCCCGTTTTTGCGCTGAAAAGGGTGCCCACTGTCCCACTGATTGTAGTATCCTCTTGGTGTGAAATGACGTGGATCACGTCGGCTTGATACAAGTTTGCGGACAATACAGCCCAAGTGAGCCCTAACGCGCTTCCAGCAAGCCACCACCAACGTCTTTTCCACCCAACAACGAAGACGATAACTGTCATGATGCAGACCCAAATTGGCGGTAACATTGACCACCAAGGTAGCGACAGCACAGCCAGTGCGGCAGTCAATGTAAAGGTCAGCGTCATTGCGTAATTTCCAGGTAATGTAAACAGGTATGCCTAAGAAGTTTTTCCAACGCTATATGCCCAAGCGCGAAACATTGCGCGACAATAAGGCACTCAGGGTGTTTGGTAGCCTGTTGCATGACCCCAACTTATGGTGCCTTAACCGCCGGTCGGCATCTGGTGCCTTTGCTGTCGGCCTGTTTATGGCATTTGTCCCCTTGCCCAGCCAAATGATCATGGCCGCCGGGCTCGCGATCTTATTTGGGGTCAACCTGCCGCTCGCCGTTGCGCTAGTATGGGTAAGCAACCCCATCACCATGCCTGTGCTCTTTTACCTCGCTTATAAGCTCGGCACCTGGATGATGAATAGTCCGCCGTACCCGTTCCACTTTGAACTATCGTGGCATTACTTGGCGGAGCAAATGAGCCACATCGGCCCTCCGTTTTTATTAGGCTGCGCCACCAGCGGACTGTTGATGGCTGTCATCGGCTATTTCGCTGTACGTGGCATATGGCGCTATTCTGTGGTCAGAAGCTGGGAAAAACGTAAATTACGTTTACCCAAGAAAATAAAAGAAGTGTTGCCTAACCCAAACAAGCCTTCTTAAATCGTCCTGATTTAATCTACGCGAGGCATCAGACGCGACCAACCATCGTCGGGCAAAAGTGCGATGCAATCGTCAGCCCCGCGTCTGCACATGGTATTCCCTTCAGGGGTCAGCAAGGCAGATCAAAAAGAGCCCATTGTCGGGCTCTTGGTGTTAATACAATAAAGCGTATCAGTGATGACAGCATGCCAAGCGGCATAGCCACTATTTGGCACTCAACACCGCGGCAGGCTCGAGCTGACAAGCTCTTCGGGCAGGATACCAAGCGGCAAGCAAACTAAGCAGTATGGCAGTGATACTCACAAGTGCCACGTCCGCAGCATGCAGTTCACTGGGCAAGAAATTAATAAAGTACACATCCCCTGATAAAAAGCGATGCCCGAGCCACTGTTCGACCTGAGACAATATCGCCGTGAGATGAGTGGCGAGAGTGACGCCCAAGATACTGCCCAACACACTGCCTAAGGCACCAGAAAAGAGCCCATACCAAATAAAGATGCGACGAATCAGCCGATCTTCTGCCCCCATGGTACGCAAAATCGCGATGTCCGCGGCTCTATCTTTTACCGACATCATCAAGGTTGACACCACGTTGAAGCAGGCCACGCCAATCACCAGCACCATGACCAAATACATGATGGTTCTCACCAATTGGATGTCTCGATATAAATAACCGAACTCACTGGTCCAGTCTTTTAGATACACATAGGTGGTTAGCGTTTGGCCGACTTCATGCACAATCTGACGGGCCTGCAACACCGGAGACACCTTTAGAGACACACCGGTCACTGACTGTCCCATTTGCATAATAGATTGCGCGTCCTGAAGTCGCATCAGGGCCAATGAATGGTCAATTTGGCCACCAAGGCGTAACAGGCCTGCCACTTGCATTCTCACTCGCTTTGGGGCGCGTAATGCAAGTTGGCTGTCCGTCGCAGGGACCATGACCGTTAACCAATCCCCTTGACTAACGCCCAGCTTCGCCGCCACACCTTGTCCCAACACAATCTGCGACTGCCCGACTGGCAAGCTCTCCCAGCCACCTTCAATATAATCACCAATGCGACTCACGGTTTGTTCATTACTCGGATCAACCGCGCGAATTTTAGCAGGCTGTAACGCCGAGCCATGCTCCATCAACACCGTCAGCTCAACATAGGGAGCCGCAGCCTCGACATTGGGATGCTGCTCAGTCTGACGTTTGACCTGTTGCCAGTTATCGATAGGACCATTAACACCAAACACTTGGGCATGCGGTACCACAGACAGCACACGTTGATTCAACTCACGTTCAAACCCGTTCATCGCCGACAGGCCGACAATGATCACCATGACCCCCACTGCAATCCCGATCACTGACGACAAGGATATAAAGGAGACCAAACGGTTTCGTTGTCTGGCACGACTGAAGCGACGACCGATGGCCAGCGATAAAGGCTTCATGCTTCCTCCTGCCCCAGCAGTTGACCATCTTGCATGGTCAGCTGACGGTCTAGCTTGGCGGCGAGTTCGCTATCATGGGTCACCACCAAAAACGCTGTGCCATGCTGCGCGTTGAGCTGGCGCATCAAATCGTAGATTTCCAGCGCGGTGGTATGATCAAGGTTCCCCGTAGGCTCATCGGCTAACACTAATTTAGGTTCATTGACTAACGCACGCGCAATGGCCACACGCTGGCGCTCGCCACCTGAGAGTTCCGATGGACGGTGACTGAGTCGGTGTCCAACCCCGACCGCATTGAGCATAGCCGTTGCACGCTCAGACGCGGCGCTGTGGCGCATTTTGTTAATCAACAGCGGCATCATCACATTTTCCAGCGCGGTGAAATCGGCGAGTAAATGGTGAAACTGATACACAAACCCCAATGTCTGATTGCGCCGTTTCGCTTGCTGCGTGGCCGTCATTGCATTGACCGCCTCACCCTCAATCCACACATCACCTTCCGAGGGCAAGTCGAGGGTTCCCAGGGTATGCAGTAAGGTGCTTTTCCCCGAGCCTGAGGAGCCCACTATCGCCACCAGCTCTCCCGGGGCGATGGTCAAGGAAACATCATTTAATACGCAGGTCGGCTGTCCGCCCTCTTGATAGGTTTTACTGACGCGGTGACAGGACAACAAAGATTTACTCATAACGCAGTGCCTCAGCAGGGTGAACAGATGCCGCTTTAAATGCAGGAAATAGCGTGGCTAGCACACTTAGCACGACCGCTAAGCCTAATACCATCGCCACATGAAAAGGATTAATAACCACAGGTAACGCTAGGCCGTTACCCAGCAGACTCACGCCAAAAATAGACATGACTTCATTGATGTATGCCGATAGGAGCACACCAAGTACGCCGCCTACCGCCGCGCCCAGCACACCACTCAAGCTGCCTTGAGCAACAAAGACAGCCACAATGTCTTTATCTTTCATCCCAAGGGTTTTTAGAATCGCGACCTCAGATTGCTTCTCCATGACCACCATGATCAGCGCGGAAATAATGTTAAAGGCGGCGACAATCACAATCAGGCTGAGCATCAAGCTCATCATGTTCTTTTCCATTTTTACCGCTTGAAACAGCTCGCCACGCCAAACGCGCCAATCCGTCCAGGTATCGGGATCGGCGTGTGTCTTTAATTGGGTAATGGCAAATGGATCATCTAAAAACAGGCGTAAGTCGTTGGCTTGAGACGGCGGCTCCCCACTGAGTCTCGCCACATCCTCAATGTTAGCCAGCATTAACTGCCCATCGACATCCGTGCCGGTATGAAAGATCCCCGCTACCGTAAAGAGACGCTGTGCGGGGATCCGGCCTATCGGTGTAAAGCGGCTGGCACTGGTTACCATCACGCGCACGGCATCCCCGACGCGAAGTTGTAACTCAGAGGCCATACTACGCCCAATGATCACTTGATAGCGCCCGGCGGCCAGTGCCGATAATTCACCTTGCAATAAGTGGGCAGCCAAGGGCTCATGCGCACTGGGGTCGATACCCTCTAACAAGCCGGCGCTTAAGCCTTTGCGGCTTTGAATCACGGCATCCGTGGTTTGTATCGGCGCCGTATCAATCACATGAGGCCAACGCTCAATCACGGTTTGATCTGGATTTGCTTGCCCGTTAGCAATAATCGCATGGGGCAACACGCCAAGGATTCGGCCTTTCAGCTGAGCTTCAAAGCCATTCATCACCGACGAGACGGTGATTAACGCCATCACGCCAATAGCAATGCCTGCCGTCGACATCGACGAGACAAATCGGCCAAAACGGTCGGCTGAACGGCCGCGTAAATATCGCAAGCCAATAAACACCGACAAGGGTTGAAACATAGCGCACCTAGCTTACTGTTTTGATTCGTTGCAAGCATACCTGTCCCACACTGGGACGCCAAGCCAACCTTGCGTTAAAGCCAGGATTCACAGCATAAACACCGTCTCCTTTACCAAGAAAAAGCCACTAACCTTTACCTCTTGCCAAGGGTGCGTGATAATCATTAATACAACTGCAACCTAAGGCACAGTGATGAGCCAAGACGAATATTTTTCTGTGCGAGCGGCGATTCGCATTAATGTTGAGCCTCTTGCCGACAATCAAGTCCAGCCGGATGCGCAGGCTTTTACCGCCGAAATCCCGGCACCTTTTCGCCTAGCAAGTCAATGCGGCCAGCTCGATAGCGACGTAGAAAAAGATTTAAAGGCTATCGATCCAGAAGATGCCTCTGCGTTATTCCGGGTGCTGCAGGCTCAGAACGAAAAAATGACACTGATGATGGGCTATATGCTCAGTCACGAAGATCAGCCCAATCATCGCTTTGTGACACACGCCTTTGGGGCGAGCAGTTTTTCTTATCATAGTCATTCACCGCTTAAAAAAGGCGTGCATGCGCGCGTGAAGTTATTTCTCGATTATCCGCCGACGGCCATCTATTGCTACGGCGTCGTCACCGGGTGCGAGCCTGATGCCGACAGTGAGCAAGAAAATCCTGACTATGTGATCCAAATCCAGTACACCCGTTTATTGGAAGAAGACCGCGACACGCTCATTCGTGCGGCGCTGCATCATCAGCAGAAACTACTAAAAAAACGTGCACGAAACCGCAAACAATCAAGCAGTTAAAATCATGACCCAACAACCGCTCTATGCTTTTACGCTGCCCTCAGGGCCAGGCGATGTTAAACATCTCGGTAATCTATCAGGGGCTGCATTACCGCTAGCCATTGCCACGCTCACGCAGCAACACGCCGGCCCGGTGTTTCTTTTGGTGCCCGACAACCAAACCGCCGTGCGTTTGCAGCCCGCCATTCGCCAATTTACTCAAGGCCATTGCGACCTCTTTCCTGACTGGGAAACCCTGCCCTACGACAGTTTCTCCCCCCATCAGGATATTATTTCCGCGCGTTTGTCGTGCTTGTATCAGCTCCCTCATCAACAAGACGGGGTACTCATTGCGCCAGCGAGCACCGCATTACAGCGCGTGACACCGCGACATTTTCTCCATCAACATGCCTTAATGGTGAAAAAAGGCGATATCTTATCGCTAGAAAAACTGCGCGATCAGCTCACCGATGCGGGCTACCGTCATGTTGATCAAGTGATGGAGCATGGCGAGTTTGCCAGCCGAGGTTCGATCCTCGACCTGTTCCCAATGGGCAGTGACGAACCTTATCGTATTGATTTTTTCGACGATGAAGTCGACACCATTCGTCAATTTGACCCGGAAAACCAACGCTCAACCGGAGAGCTGGAACACATCCAGCTGTTGCCGGCGCATGAATTCCCCACCGATGACGCCGCGGTGGAGTACTTTCGTGGCCGGTTTCGCGAGCATTTTGAAGCGCGCCGAGAGCCAGAATCCATTTACCAGCAGGTAAGTAAAAAAACCTGGCCGGCCGGGATTGAATACTGGCTGCCGCTGTTTTTTGAACAAACAGAAACCTTGTTTGATTATTTGCCTGACAATACATTGGTGTTATCGGTCGGCGACATGGAAAGCGCTATTGATCATTTCCAAGCCGATGTGGCAAACCGTTATGATCAGCGTCGCGTCGATCCGCTTCGACCGCTGCTCCCCCCCGATGCGCTCTGGTTAAGTAAAGAGTCCCTGTTTACTACGCTTAAGCACTACCCACGCTTAAAGCTAGAAAGTGACACTGTCACTGAAAAAACAGGACGAGAAAACCTCGATATTGCGCCGCTACCAACGTTAACGGTCAATCATCAAGCCAAAGAGCCCCTTGCGGCGCTGCGCCAGTTCAGCGAGCAATTTGACGGCGACATCATTTTCTCAGTTGAGTCTGAAGGGCGACGCGAAGCGCTACTCGATCTCCTCGCCCAAGCCAAAATCCGCCCGATGGTGGCTAATGGCCTGCCCGAAGCCTTGTCGCAACCCGGTCGATTTGGCCTAATCATTGGGCCCGTTGATCAAGGCTTTATTGATAACACCCGCCAATTTGCGCTGATTTGTGAAAGCGATATGTTTGGCGAGCGCGCGGTACAGCAACGCCGCCGCGACAAACGCAAGCAAAACGTCAGCAGCGATGCGGTGATCAGAAGCTTGGCCGAACTAAAACCCGGCCAGCCCGTTGTACATCTCGAGCATGGTATTGGTCGCTACCAAGGCTTACAAACCCTGGAAGCCGGCGGGCTTAAAACCGAATATATGACGCTGGAATACCAACAGGGCGCCAAGCTATACGTGCCGGTGGGCGCACTACACTTGATTAGTCGCTATTCCGGTGGTGCGGAAGAAAGCGCGCCTGTGCATAAACTTGGCGGCGAGGCGTGGGAAAAAGCACGTCGCCGCGCCGCAGAAAAGGTGCGCGATGTCGCCGCCGAGCTGCTTGATGTTTATGCCAAGCGAGAAACCAAACCTGGCTTTGCCTTTAGCCATGACAAAGACGCCTATCGCGCCTTCCGGGCGACGTTCCCGTTTGAAGAAACCAGTGATCAATCACAAGCTATCAACGCGGTGCTGTCGGATATGTGTCGTCCCATTGCCATGGATCGCTTGGTGTGTGGCGATGTTGGCTTTGGTAAAACCGAAGTAGCCATGCGTGCCGCCTTCTTGGCGGTTAATAACAGCAAGCAAGTTGCCGTATTAGTCCCCACCACCCTGCTGGCGCAACAGCATTTCGAGAATTTCCGTGACCGCTTCGCTAACCTTCCTGTCCGTGTGGAGGTGTTGTCACGCTTTAAGTCAGCAAAAGAGCAAAAAGCGATTTTGGCCGATTGTGAAGCGGGTAAAGTGGACATTCTCATCGGCACCCATAAGTTACTGCAATCGGATGTTAAGCTGCGCGACCTCGGTTTATTGATTGTTGATGAGGAGCACCGCTTTGGGGTTCGCCAGAAAGAGAAAATTAAGGCGATGCGCGCCAATGTGGATATTCTCACCTTAACCGCCACGCCGATCCCCAGAACACTGAATATGGCGATGAGCGGCATGCGCGATCTTTCGATTATCGCCACCCCACCGTCGCGCCGCCTCGCAGTCAAAACCTTTGTCCGTGAACGCGAAGACAGTCTGATTAAAGAGTCATTACTGCGTGAGATTATGCGCGGCGGCCAAGTATACTTTTTACACAATGATATCGAGACCATAGAAAAAACGGCCAATGAAATCAGTGAAATGATCCCAGAAGCTCGCGTGACCGTGGCCCATGGCCAAATGCGCGAACGTGAGCTAGAAAAGATCATGAGCGATTTCTACCATCAACGATACAACGTGCTGGTATGTACCACCATTATCGAAACCGGTATCGATATTCCCTCAGCCAACACCATTATTATTGATCGCGCCGACCACTTTGGTCTTGCGCAACTCCACCAGCTGCGCGGTCGAGTGGGTCGTTCGCACCATCAAGCCTATGCGTATCTGTTGACCCCCCACCCAAAACGGATGACCAAAGATGCGGCAAAACGGCTGGACGCCATTGCCTCGCTCGAAGATCTCGGTGCCGGGTTTACCCTTGCGACTCAAGACTTGGAGATACGCGGCGCGGGCGAGCTACTCGGTGACGAGCAAAGTGGTCAAATCCAATCGGTTGGTTTCACCCTATACATGGACATGCTTGAGCAGGCCGTCGAGGCATTGAAAGAAGGAAAAGAGCCGAGTTTAGATGTATTGCTGAATGAACAAACCGACATTGAGCTACGCCTGCCTGCGCTGTTGCCGGATGACTACATTCCCGATATCAATATGCGTTTATCGATGTATAAACGCATTGCCAGCGCCAAGTCCAATGGTGATATTAATGAGCTGCAAGTTGAGTTGATAGACCGCTTTGGCCTGCTGCCTGACGCTACCAAGAATCTGCTTCATATCCAGCAATTAAAAATACGTGCTGCCGCATTAGGGGTGAAAAAGATCGAAGCCAGTGATCGTGGCGGCATGGTCGAGTTTCAAGAGGACGCGCAAATTGATCCCGGATTCTTGGTCGGGCTGTTACAATCGCGGCCAGACAAGTATAAATTTGACGGGCCAACCAAAATTAAGTTTATCGAAAGTCTCACCGATCGACGGGAGCGGATGAACTTTATTGATGAGCTGTTGACTCAATTTGCAAGTCACCAACTGGTCGCATAATGGCTTGCCAAAGAAAACGGAGTAACCTGTGAAAAATCATTCATGTCACCCACCAGGCTGGCTAGCACGCTATACCAAGCAGAGCCTTTGGGCGTTGCTACTGATCTCACTTAGCCAACCGGTTTTAGCTAAGCGACTTTATGATGTGGAATTGATTGTGTTTAAACGCAATCAAAACCCGGCCAGTGTCGAAGAAAGCTGGCCCACTCAAGCGAATGCCACGTCGGTCAGCCGTGCTATTCCCGTCACTAACAATAGCGCGCTACAAAATGCGGGACTCACCCCGCTGCCACCCAGCCAATGGCAGCTGACCAATGCTTACAACAAACTCTCTAACCATGCGGGCTTTACGCCCATGGTGCATGTTGCATGGCGTCAAGATGACAGTGGCCGCGCTGCTCTGCCTTTGCTGCGTGTCAGTGCCGGAAAAGACTATCGCGACCGTTTTAATCCAGACGGTACGCCGGTGACAGCGCAAGCCACCCCGTCAAGCAATACAGCGTCAGATAGCGAACAAGCGTGGGATGAGCAGGCGCTTGAAACCGCGCCCCCTCGCCAGCCCCTCTATGAGCTAGATGGCACACTGCGCGTCTACGTCCAGCATTACTTGTTCGTCGAGGCCGACATGGTGCTACGAGAGCCAAGCGAGCGGCGCGCACTGGTTGAAGACGTGATCAATATGCCACTGCAAACCACAGATGCGCAGCAAGGTGCCTCATCACAGACAGATAACGTGCAAGTTGCAGGCCTAGAAAAGGTCGAGAAGCAGTACCACATTGAGCGCTTTTTGCAGCCTTACGCGTTCACGCACAAACGACGGATGCGCAGTGGCGAAACCCACTATTTGGATAATCCCATGATGGGCATGATTATTCAGGTGCGTAAAGTTCAGGGTCAATAAGTCCCCGACTACTGGTGCGACCGATCAGCGTTAAAACAAGAAAGCCGGTGTGACCACACCGGCTTTTTACCACACCATCGAAGGCACGCAATCAGCATGCCGATGCCAACCCGTGCGCCTCAGTTATGATGGCGTTTTACTCTGTGAACGAGATGAGTTGGGCTTACCGCCACTTGGTTTGTGGGTATGGCGACGGTTTTTTCCCACCGGTTTGTGACCACGTGCATTGTCACCAGAGCGTTGACCATCCTGACGCGGTTTGTTCTTTTTCGGTTTCTTTGGCTTAATTGGGCGCGTATCAAGCTTAGACTCTGGCACTGGGTTCGCCACCGGAAAGTCCGCCAAGCTATGGCGCGGGAGGACCTTTTTAATCAAGCGCTCAATGGCAAACAAATCTTTGGCTTCATCCGCACACACCAAAGACACCGCATTACCCACCGCCCCCGCACGACCGGTACGGCCAATACGGTGAACATAATCTTCCGCCACATGAGGTAAATCGAAGTTCACCACTTGTGGCAGTTGGGCAATATCAATACCCCGCGCCGCGATATCGGTTGCTACCAATACTCGCACGTCACCGGTTTTGAATTGTTCAAGTGCTTTGGTGCGCGCGCCTTGGCTCTTGTTACCATGAATGGCGGCGGCACTGACGCCGTATTCATCCAGATAACGTGACAAGCGGTTGGCACCGTGCTTGGTTTTGCTAAACACCAACACCTGTTGCCAGTTATTGTCAGCAATCAAAGAAAGCAGCATCGCGGGCTTTTTCTTTTTATCAACCGGATAAATGCACTGCTCCACCCCTGTCGCGGTTTGGTTCGCAGGGCTCACCGAGATCTCAACCGGGTTATTCACCAGCTCTTTCGCTAGCTGGCGGATGTCAGCCGAGAAGGTGGCAGAGAACAGCAAGTTTTGACGCTTGGCTGGCAACAATCCCAAGATCTTGCGGATATCACGAATAAACCCCATGTCTAACATGCGATCAGCTTCATCCAATACCAGCACTTCCAGCTGAGAAAAACGCACCGCATTTTGCTGATACAAATCCAATAAACGCCCCGGCGTCGCCACCAGCACATCAGCCCCTTTGCGAAGCTTCATCATTTGCGGGTTTATCTTCACCCCGCCAAATACCACCATAGAGCTCAGCGATGTATGCTGGCTGTACTGCTCAACATTTTTATGTACTTGGGCGGCAAGCTCACGCGTTGGAGTCAGAATCAGGGTGCGCACGTGGTTAGGACGCGCGCGTTTACCTGCTTGTAAACGCTCTAAAATCGGCAAAGTAAAGCCTGCGGTTTTGCCCGTGCCGGTTTGCGCGGCCGCCATCACGTCTTGCCCTTCAATCACCGCTGGAATCGCTTTTTCCTGAATCGGTGAGGGTGTGGTATAGCCTTGCTCTTGTACGGCTTTTAATAGTGGTGCAGATAGTCCTAAAGAGGAGAAACTCATCAATTGATCTCAATAAATAAAAAATGTCGTCACAGGCCGCATGGCCCGTCACTTAGGGTCATGAATATCAATATCGTGGTGTGAGAAAAACTCGGCGTCAGGAGGGTTGCTCTAGAAGTGATATCAATAATCTTGATTGCGACGCTATTGTGACGCCTTTCATGTCAGGCGGCAACCACTATTGGTCGCTCATAGTAATAAAAAGACCGAGGCATCCTCGGTCTTATTACTTAAGTTCGCGGTGCCTGATTCAGGCGCAACGTTTAGTGCAACTTTAGACTTGGACGCAACACGCGGTTAATCCGCCCAACCAGCATCATCAAACCGGTTTTGACATAACCGTGCAAGGCAATTTGGTGCATCCGGTATAGGGAGATATAAACCATGCGAGCAATCCGGCCCTCAATCATCATCGAGCCTTTGGTCAGGTTACCCATCAAGCTACCCACGGTAGAAAAGCGGCTGAGTGAGACTAAAGAACCGTGATCTTTAAACACATATGGTTTCAATTCACGCCCATTCAACTTCGCCACAATGTTACTAAAACAGCGACTGGCCATCTGATGCGCAGATTGTGCACGCGGCGGTACTTTGCTGCCGTCTTCTTGTGTACACGCCGCGCAGTCACCGATCACAAAGATGTTCTCGTCACGGGTGGTCTGCAGAGTGTTGTTTACTTCGAGCTGATTGATACGGTTGGTTTCTAAACCGGCAATATCTTTCAAAAAGTCAGGGGCTTTAATGCCTGCCGCCCACACCATAATATCAGCATGGATGCGCTCGCCTTCTTTGGTTTCCAACCCTTCCTCATCGGCCTTGGTGACAAAGGTATTGGTTTTTACCTTCACACCCAGCTTCAATAACTCCTGGTGTGCGGCACTGGAAATACGTGGCGGCAGCGCAGGCAAGATCCGCTCACCGGCTTCAACCAAGGTCACGTTCAGTTTTGAGTTCTCTAAGTCACGGAAACCATAATTACGCAACTCTTTAATCGCATTGTGTAGTTCCGCAGACAGCTCCACCCCTGTCGCGCCCGCACCGACAATGGCAATATCCACACTGCCGTCACCGTGTTTCGCGTGTAGGCGCATAAACTCGTTATTCATCTCACGACGGAAACGATGCGCCTGCTTGGGGTTGTCGAGGAAAATACAATTATCCCGTACCCCTGGCGTGTTGAAATCGTTCGACGTTGAGCCAATCGCCATCACTAGGATGTCGTATTCCAGCTCACGCTCAGGCATCAACAGCTCATTGTTTTCATCATACATGGGCGCGAGCGTGATCACTTTCTGGTCACGGTCAATGTCCCATAGCGTGCCCATTTGGAAATCAAAGCCATGGTTTTTAGCGTGGGCACGATAGCTCAGTGCATCGACACCCTCGTCCATTGAACCGGTCGCCACTTCATGCAGCAATGGCTTCCACAAATGGCTACTGTTTTTATCCACCAAGGTGATCTCTGCACGACGTTTGCGGCCTAACGTGCGGCCCAGCTTGGTTGCAAGCTCAAGCCCGCCTGCACCGCCACCGACAACGATAATTTTGGTCACTTCTACATCCTTACCTAACTAAAAAAATACACGCTAGCCGCCCACCGGCGACTGGCTAAAACTGGCACTCATTGGCATTTTGTCAGTAACTAACAACATCTATTGCGTATTTTGCGTTCTTTTTTGTTGTGTTGTTCGTCAACGCGCGGCTCTATTTTGCCGTAAAACGACAATTACTTCGAGCCTTGTCTGCGCTTAATTAATGGATAATATGTAGGAAAATTACACCAAATGCTCGCAACACTAGGGTTACGAGCATGGCATTAGGCCGATTGTTTAAACTGGGCAATGGCTTGTAGGTGGGCGGAGAGATTTTTAAATTTGTGGCTTTGTTTTTCATCCCAGCGTACGGGATAAAACGGAGAGAGCAAATGGTAGCTACGTTGGCTATCTAACACTTCATCTTCTCGCGACAAGATAACTAATGCACGCTGCTGATTACGTTGGCGAAAGTCAGTCACGCATTTAGTGGCGATGTCTTCATACTCTTCTGGGCGGTCGATTTTGCCCTGCATATTTTCATAAGGATGGAGGTTGGGGTTAATGATCACCTGCTTGATACCACACAGAAAGCCAATGCGCTCAGACCAATAAGCCCCCAAGCCGACACCGCAGATCAAAGGGTCTGGATCGCTACTGGCGTCAATTTGAGTCTGAACCTGTTTCAACAGATGTTGCATATCGTGCTTGGGGTGCATGGTGCTGTAGTTGATGGTGCGCACATCATCATCGACAAATTGAAGCTGCAGCACTTTTTCATGGTTGCCGGGGCTGGTGGCATCGAAACCGTGAAGATATATGATCATGTAAATCCATCCTTGGTTGTCGCAAAGCTGTGGCCCTTATCAATAGCATAGCCCTCCGGACAGAAAAATGAGCAAGATCACCCTAAAAATAATCAGGGTATTGACCCGCCACGATGTCGGCACCTCGTCGCGATAATAAGACAACGCGACCCGCTCCAGCAGACATTGCGAGAGGCAAGGATCAACGGCTCATGTCGCGAAGACGCGTTTGCCACTCATTGAGGCTCTCGACTAAGCGGTTGCGTTGCGCATCATCTAAACTGCGATCCAGGCGCAACAGCCAATCAAGCCGCCGCGAACGATAGATTGCCATTTCGGTTTCGGTCTCTGGTCCGGCTCGCCACGCCACCACATCGTCCACCCATTGCGACAACGCCGCTTCGGTATCAATCGATTGTCTGTTATTGATAATGTTGAACAGACGGCTGACTAACTGCTCGCGTACATGACGGAATGTCGGCATCGCCGCTTGTTGGTATTGCGCCATTTCGGCGAACAGCGGCTGCTGATCGCGGTCGGTATCACCCACCCACTCTTCGGTATCTTCTTCTAAATCATCCCGCTGATAGGCGAACTGCTCATCCTCCGAACGCTTGGCACGACGCTGGGTGGCTTGTTCAATTTCCTCTTCCATCCACTGCGTCAGTGCTTGCGCTTGCTCATCGTCAAAACTATCCAGTAAACGTGCGGTGGCGGGTATAAACGCCTTTAGCGTTGTACGAATTCTCTCTTTCACCGCCTCTTGATGGTCGCGCAACTGCGCCATGGTCTGCCGCTCGGTACTTTGTGTGGCGATCAGTCCTAAGCGCTCGGCAATCGCCGGTAATTCGTGAGTGCGGTGCCATTGTTGAATCTTATCGAGATCGGCTTTGACTTGGCGGGACTGCTCGGGGCGCAAATTAACAATATCGTCAATGTAGTAATGAATCCAAAACGGCAAGGTGTTATAGGCCAGCTCTGTGGTACAGCCCACCAGCAAGAGCAAACAGCCAGCTAACCACCCTGTTCGACAACCTTGTTTGACCATCCCTTCCTCCGTGTTCAATTAGCCTCGCCTTTGCGCCGCCAGCTGTTCAAAAAGCTGATTAGCCGCCTCTTTATAGGCCGGTAGCCGATACAACTTAGCACCTACCTCATACCAGCATAGCGCCAAATAGTCGGCAAACGGCAACCAAGCCAACACGCGCCTGCGCACCGCCTCCGTCGCTTTTATCTGTTGCTGCGCACAGTAGGTTTCAATCACCGCATCAGGTTGTAGGGCATTGGCACGACAAAACAGCGCAATATCAAGGTGCGCATCGGCCGTACGTGCATATTCCCAATCGAGCACGACAGCGCCACGATGGGGCGTCATCACAACGTTGTAAGCGCCCAGATCCATGTGACATACCACCGGAATATCGCCCTCCGTGGCAGGTCGCTGCGCGATTGCCCAGGCTTTAATATCTGCTAGACGATGCACGTTCGCGGCTGATAGCTGCTGCTCGTAATGCTGGCACTGTGCATCCACCGATGCGGTTTCAAGTTCAACCGGTAACTGGTGTATACGAACCAACAGGTCAATTAAGATCGCTGTTGGATCATCGTCGCGCTGATCAAGTGGTTGACCGCTCACCCAGGGCACCAGCAAGCCTTCTGCTAACGACGCAATCGGCTGAGGTGCCAATCCATGATTGGCGGCCAAAGATTGTGCGCTAGCTTCACGCGCCCGATCGATGTCAAACGCTCTGACGGCTTGGCTATTAGGACGCCATACACTCTGTCCACCCTGTGAATCAGTGATGCGCCAACAACGATTGGTCAAACCGGCGGCCAGTGGCTCAGCATGGATTATCTCTGTCGGCTTGGCGTAAAAGCGGCTCAGGGCCGTGTTAATTGGCGCGTCAAACGCCGGTAACTCATCACTCACTGACAAACGTCTCAACCCCTTGCCACGCAATCACACCTGAGTGTAAGTCCATCAGTTGCAAGCGTAGATGATAGGGGCTCCCCGCCGTTATTTTGCCACTTAGCTGGTACTCAGCCCCCAGCATTCGTCCATATTGAACAATGGTAGAGGGATCCACCAATGCTTGATTTTGCGCCAGCCCAAGGGATTGACGCACCGCTTGCACTCTCGCCTCAGGCACTGGCGTAATGCGACCAGCACTCACTAACCCGGCTTTAAGTTGCTCGGAGTACGTCTGTGTCGGAAAGTAGGTGTTACTCAGGTTTTGAATGGGCTGCACCAGGGTGACGGGTGACGATTGCAACGGCTGGCTGTCAAGTAGTGCACTTACTGCCGCGTGCATTGCCTGATCCAAGCTCGGATGAGGCCGACGAGAGGGGGTGGTTGTCGATGGGCTCTGCGCACCCGGTTGATAAACCGGTTGTGTGCGTGGCGCACAGCCAACCACGCTCAGTAAAAAAAACGTCACGACCAGTGTGGTGAACAGTGAAGGCTGTCGCAGTGAACGCTGTCGCAGTGAATACTGTCGCAGCGAAGGCTGTCGCCCCGCCGACGGCATGGGTAAACAAGCAAAGCGGACAAGTGCCATTGTTATTTCCTCAACAATAAGTAAGAGCCTGGCTGATGATCTCGGCGTAAGGAGACACGCTAGTGAACAATCACCATGCGGTACTGGGTCGCGCTCGCGGTCGGCATCCGAGTGTTGATACGTTTAGAGGCCTTCGCAGGCAACGAAATACGCTGCCACTCAGACGGCGAGGCCTCCACTTGCAGCCCTTGTTTGTCGTACCAATAGAAGCGGTAACGCATCCACTGGGAATGCTGGCTACGATTGATCAGCGTTAAACAGGTTTGTTGTATGGTCTTCGCACCGGCACACGCCCGCCGTTTAACGTCGAGTACCTGCGCCAGTGTATTATCCGAATAAACCACAGATTGTCCTGGCGTGATAGAAAGCGATGGCTGGCCGGTGGCACATCCAGCCAACAGGCTAAGGGTTGCCAGCAAACACAGCCATTTACCCATATATCACCCTCTTAACGCTTATCGCGACTACCCAACCACCATCGGCCCCAACGCCCGGCCACCAACTAGATGCATATGAATGTGGTACACCTCTTGCCCACCATGTTGGTTACAATTCATGATTAAGCGGTAACCGTCTTCGGCAATCCCTTCGTCAGCGGCTAATTTTTTCGCCACCGTAATCATACGTCCCAGCGCAAGCTCATCATCGGTATCCACATCGTTAGTGGTCGGAATCAACTTATTGGGCACCACCAAGATATGCACAGGGGCACGCGGGTTGATATCGCGAAAGGCGGTCACGAGTTCATCCTGATACAAAACATCCGCAGGGATTTCTTTACGAATGATTTTGCTAAAAATTGTTTCTTCCGCCATGGTTCACTCCCTTTTATTGTTGTTTACCGCGCCAAGTATGCGGCAGCCCTACTTGAAGGGCAATATGCTGACAATGCTAATGTACAATAATTGCGTCAACATTCGGTTAAGACTTGATTAATCTCCCTAAACAATCAGGGGCTGAATCAAGTAATCGATTGCGTTACTATAACGCCAATGCCTTGACATGTAAGGATCACAGCATGACCACCCTATTATTTAAGAATGTCTCCGTTGTCAACGAAGGACAGATTGTTGAAACGGATGTCCTGGTTGAAAATGGCCGAATTAGTCAAATCGCCCAAGATATCAGTGCCCCCGCCGCGGCCGATTGCCGCGTAATAGATGCCACCGGCAAGCACCTCCTCCCAGGAATGATTGACGATCAAGTGCACTTTCGTGAGCCAGGCTTCCCGAAAAAAGGCACCATCGCCACCGAATCCAAAGCCGCGGTCGCGGGGGGCATTACCACCTACATGGAAATGCCTAACGTCAACCCGCCCACCACGACGCTAGAGGCACTGGAAGAAAAATATCAACGCGCCGCGCAATCCAGCCATGCTAACTACGCGTTTTACTTGGGCGCGACCAACGACAACATTGATGAAATCCGTCGTTTAGACCCAAATAGCGCCTGCGGGGTAAAAGTGTTTATGGGCGCCTCTACGGGCAATATGCTGGTCAATGACCCAGAGACACTCAACGCCATTTTTGCTGACTGTCCCACGCTGATCGCCACCCATTGCGAAGACACCCCCATGATCAGCGAACTCGAGAGCATCTATCGCGAAAAATATGGTGAAGACGTGCCGATTGACGCCCATGCCCATATTCGCTCCAAAGAGGCATGCTTAAAATCCTCACAGTTGGCAGTCAATCTCGCTAAAAAGCACGGCACACGCCTGCATGTGCTGCACTTAACCACGGAAGATGAGCTGTATCAGTTTGAGCCAGCTAAAACGCTCGAAGCTCTGCAGCAAAAGCAGATCACTGCTGAAGCCTGTGTCCATCACCTGTTTTTCAACCGGGATGATTACGCGACCAAAGGCACTTTGATCAAATGTAACCCAGCGATCAAAGAAGCTCACCATCAGCAAGCGCTGATTCAAGCGGTCAAAGACGGGGTAATTGATGTGATTGCCACCGATCATGCGCCTCACACCTATGAAGAAAAACAAAACAGCTATTTCAACGCGCCGGCTGGCCTGCCACTTGTACAACACGCGTTGCAGGTGGCCTTAGAGTTTTATCATCGTGGTATCTTCGATTTGCCTTTGGTGGTGCAAAAAGTCGCACACGCCCCTGCAGTTCGCTATCAGGTGAAAGATCGTGGCTTTATCCGTGAAGGCTATTGGGCCGATTTGGTGCTGGTGGATCTCAACCAAACCCAGACGGTTGGTCAAGATAACCTCTTCTACCAGTGCCAATGGTCACCGTTTGACGGCCACACTTTCGGCTCTAGCATTGATATGACCATCGTCAATGGCCAAATCGCCTTTGAGCACGGTCAACACAGCGACGAACGCTATTCAACGCGCCTTGAGTTCGACCGTCAGTAAGTCATTGAACATGCGCGTCTAGCAGGCATGCGCGTGACCGTGTGTCGCGCGCATCTTGTCTCCCCTTCCCTTTGCAAGCCACATACGTTAACCGCACTGCTCGGTTCACTCAGCGTCTTCAGCGAGAATCAGCTATAGTCACCTCCACGAAAAGACAGATATTTCACTGTCTAATGCGTCAACAAGGGTGTTTTTGTCTGACAGCTCAAACTCTGGCATCACAAACCTTGCGCGCAATAACGATTTGCTTTTATATCCGAATCGTATATTGTGTGGGTGATATATGGATATTCACGCTGCTTGGTTTCAACACTGGATGATGTTGAAAAGCTGTGTTCGCAAGGAGAGGTAACCTTAAGCGTCTTTCGGTTATCGCGACACTCGTATCCTACCTCTTCCACTGGCGCAAGCTGTTCATCATGCCTGTTTTGGCCTTTGATGAAACGCCCCAGCTGGCTGATATCCGCATCAGGGCGTGCATTGTGGCTGCGGCCAACAATGACCAACCCAACACGAATGACGGGCGTTTGCGTACAAGTCGCAGACGACCATCCAAATCATCGAGTATGTACCGTGTCAACGATACTGAGCGCATTCAGCGTCGAAGGCTGTCGGTGAACTCGTGACGTCGAATAATCAACCAGTGAGGTGATGATGTCTTCATCTGCTTCTAAGCCACTTCTCAGTGTCGAAAACCTGAGTGTGTCATTTACCACCAACGACGGCATGGTCGATGCCGTTAAAAATGTTAGCTTTGACATCATGCCCGGTGAAACCGTGGCAATCGTTGGTGAATCCGGGTCGGGAAAATCGGTTTCTAGTAGCGCCGTGATGGGGCTGCTCCCCAATAACGCACTGGTAAAACCGGCCTCTAAAGTGACCTTTAACGACACCAATGTGTTGACGCTGTCCACCAAGCAAATTCAGAAGATGCGCGGCGATCGTGTTGCCATGATCTTCCAAGAGCCGATGACCTCGCTTAACCCGTACATGCGCGTTGGCGAGCAGTTGACCGAAGCGATTCAATGTCACCATCGCACCACAGGTGAGAAGGCAAAACAGCGCATCATCGACTTGTTAAACCTGGTTCACTTGCCTAATCCAACCAGCGCGTTAGAAAAGTATCCGCACGAGTTTTCTGGCGGTCAGCTTCAGCGCATCATGATTGCCATGGCACTGGTTAACGAACCGGATTTGTTGATTGCCGACGAGCCAACCACCGCCCTTGACGTCACGGTACAAGCGGAAGTGCTTAATCTGATTGGCGAGCTTCAGCAAAAAATGGGCATGGCCATCATGTTTATTTCGCATGATCTCGGCGTGGTTAAACACCTGGCCGATCGTGTGGTAGTCATGTGTAAAGGCGAAGTGGTCGAGACCAACGACACCCAAGCCCTGTTCGAAAATCCACAAAAAGATTACACCAAGATGCTGATCGACGCGGTGCCACGTGGCCGTAAAGAAGCCCCGCAGGACGATGCAGAAAACTTGCTCACCGTGGATAACGTCACCATCAAGTACTTCTTGGGGGCAGACTTCTTTGGTGGCAACAAACGCTATTTCGAAGCGGTCAGTGATATCAGCTTATCACTGCGTCGCGGCGAAACCTTGGGTATTGTCGGTGAGTCTGGCTCAGGCAAATCAACCCTAGGCCGCGCGATTATGCGCCTGTTGCCCGTCGCTGAAGGTCGCGTTTGCTTTAAAGGCCAAGATATCCACGGGATCAAAAACAGCGAGAACAAAGCACTCTGCCGCGACATGCAAATGGTTTTCCAAGACCCATTTGGCTCTTTGTCGCCACGTATGACAGTCGGTGAAATCGTTGCCGAAGGCCTGCGCACTCACTTCCCCGAGTTGAGTAAAAAAGAACGTTTAGAGCGGGTGAAAGATGCGCTGTATGAGGTGCGTCTAGACACCTCGGCGATCAACCGTTATCCGCACGAGTTCTCCGGCGGTCAGCGTCAACGTATCGCGATCGCCCGTGCACTGATTTTAAACCCTGCGTTTATCTTGCTGGATGAGCCCACCTCGGCACTGGACCGCTCCGTACAGCTGACCGTGATCGACTTGCTGAAAGACATTCAGAAACGCCATAACATCGGTTATCTGTTTATCAGCCACGATTTGAGTGTGGTTCGTGCCCTCTCAGATCGGGTGATGGTGATGCAAAAAGGGAAAGTCATGGAAGCGGGTACCCCAGAAGAAATCTTCCATCACCCGCAAAACGAGTACACGCGTAATCTGATTGCTGCCTCGTTCGACCTGGCAGAAGAGGAAGTGGCCTAGCCCACGCTGTAACGTCTTTACGCGTTACTCCATCTGATAGACAAAAAATGCGCCAAATTGGCGCATTTTTTTATGGTTTCTATCCACTTAAACGCTGCCCGACGCAACGCCCTCTCGCTAACGCAAGCAGACGTTGGACCGAACAAACCAAGTTAGTGGATTAATCATCCATTTCGGCGATCTTCACCTTCCAGGTGTCTGGGCCAATCTGATGCGCATTTTGTCCTTGTGAGTCGACGGCCACCGTGACTGGCATGTCTTCGACGTCAAATTCGTAGATGGCTTCCATTCCCAAATCTTCAAACGCCACCACGCGTGCATGCTTGATCGCTTTCGAGACCAAATAGGCTGCGCCGCCAACCGCCATCAAGTACACGGCTTTGTGGTTCTTGATTGACTCAACCGCCGCCGAGCCACGCTCAGCTTTACCAATCATGCCCATCAAGCCGGTTTCGGCGAGCATCATGTCAGTGAACTTATCCATACGGGTCGACGTGGTAGGGCCTGCTGGGCCAACCACTTCATCACCCACCGCATCAACGGGGCCCACGTAATAGATAAAGCGACCATTAAAATCAACGCCCTCAGGAAGGCCTTCGCCATTGCGTAGCATTTCTTGCAAGCGTTTGTGTGCAGCGTCGCGTCCGGTCAGAATTTTGCCTGATAACAGCACGGTTTCACCGGTTTGCCAGCTTTGCACGTCTTCTTTGGTGACCGTGTCGAGGTTGACACGACGTACATTATCCCCCACTTCCCAAGTCACTTGCGGCCAGTCGTCCAATTTGGGTGGCGCCAATTCGGCAGGCCCGGTGCCATCAAGTGTAAAATGCACATGGCGGGTGGCAGCACAGTTCGGAATTAAGCACACAGGTTTAGACGCAGCGTGCGTTGGGGCGGTTTTCACTTTGACATCCACCACCGTGGTTAAACCGCCTAGCCCTTGGGCACCGATGCCCAGCTTGTTCACACGATTGAAAATATCGAGACGCAGCGCTTCATCGGCATTGCTTGGACCACGCTCGATAAGCGCTTGAATGTCAATGTGCTCCATCAGTGACTCTTTGGCTAACACCGCGGCTTTTTCTGCCGTGCCGCCAATGCCGATACCCAGCATGCCCGGTGGACACCAGCCCGCGCCCATTGCAGGCAAGGTTTTTTCTACCCATTCAGCGACATCATCCGATGGGTTAAGCATCACCATTTTGGTTTTGTTCTCCGAGCCACCGCCCTTCGCGGCAATTTGGATATCCACGGTGTCGCCTGGCACCATATCAATGTGCACCACCGCTGGACTATTATCACGGGTGTTTTGACGTTTGCCTGCCGGATCAGCCACCACAGAGGCACGCAACGGGTTATCAGGATTGGTGTACGCACGTCGCACCCCTTCATCCACCATTTGCTGCACCGTCATATCGTGACGGTCCCACTGCACTGCCATCCCTACTTTGACAAAACAGGTCACAATGCCGGTGTCCTGGCAGATCGGACGCTTGCCCTCGGCCGACATGCGCGAGTTAATCAAAATTTGCGCGATGGCATCTTTTGCCGCTTGGCTTTGCTCCTTGTCGTAGGCTTTTTCAAGGGCTTGAACAAAATCAAGAGGATGGTAGTAAGAGATATATTGCAGGGCATCTGCAACGCTTTCGATCACGTCTTGCTGTTTAATAGTGGTCATCATTGCCTCTGGTGTCATTTGCAGGACCCAAAGCGGGTATCCAGTGTTGGGGAGGCCTTCCCCTCGTTATTATCGTTTGGCTAGGCAGTTTTACTGCTCTGTGATAGAGAAGTCGATGGTTGACAGCAACCTCGCTTCGTCTTTTATTGTTGCTTGTGCCGGAAAAGGCCTAGCTATGATACGCTTAGCGCTATCTGCGCGCCACACGGCGTCTCAACCGTGATCACAAAAAGAAGAATGCAACCACAGAACGCCATGAAGCTCACTACCACGCCAATCGACTACGCCCCGGATCTTGCGTTGACCCTGTTTGATAAGATCGCTCATCAGCCCTGGGCGATGTTGCTCCACTCGGCCACACGGACGCATCCAGATAGTCGCTTCGATATCCTGGTCGCCGATCCCATCGCCACGGTGACCGCGCGCCACAATCAAGTGACCACGCGATACCCCGATGGGCATACCACCACTGACGATCACGACCCCTTTCGCTGGGTCGCGCAATTACAAGCACAGCTATTACCAGCGGTTTCTGAAATCGCCCCCTGGCCCTTTACCGGCGGCGCTCTCGGGTATTTTGGCTATGACTTAGGGCGCTGTGTTGAAACCCTACCCACGCGGGCTAAAGACGAGCTCAATGTCCCCGACATGGCGGTTGGTCTCTACGACTGGGCAGTGGTGATTGATCATCACCAGCATCAAGCGGTGGTGATTGCACCGGACAGCGATCAGCGCTGGCAATGGCTCACTCATCAGGCTGCACCGTCCCGCCCATCGTTTGCACTCACCGAACGCTGGCGCGCTAACATGACCGAGACGCAATACCAGCAAAAATTTGCCCAAGTACAAGCGTACTTACATGCCGGTGATTGCTACCAAATCAACTTGGCTCAACGCTTTTCCGCCTCCTATGAAGGTGACGAGTGGCAAGCGTATCGCAAATTAGCGACCCGTAATGGTGCGCCCTTCTCTGGCTTTATCCGCTTAGCGGACAGTGCCATATTATCCGTGTCACCGGAGCGGTTTCTTTCCGTACATAATCAACAGATTGAAACCAAACCTATCAAGGGCACGCGCCCTCGCTATACCGACCCGCAACAAGATGCCGACAGCGCTCAAGCACTGAAATCGGCGGAAAAAGATCGCGCTGAAAATTTGATGATTGTCGATTTGCTCAGGAACGATATTGGCCGAGTTGCCTCGCCAGGCTCGGTTTCTGTGCCTAAACTCTTTGATATAGAGAGCTTTCCCGCCGTCCACCATATGGTGAGCACGGTAACAGGTAGGCTCCCTGATGAAAAAACAGGCCTCGATCTGCTTCGCGCGGCGTTTCCCGGTGGCTCAATTACCGGTGCTCCCAAAGTACGCGCCATGGAAATTATTGAAGAGCTTGAGCCACACCGTCGCCATATTTATTGCGGCAGTTTTGCCTATCTCAGTCGCTGTGGCCGGATGGATTCGAGTATTACCATTCGTACCCTGGTCGGCCACCAAGGCCAACTGCATGTGTGGGCCGGTGGCGGTTTGGTTGCTGATAGCGAGGCAGACGCCGAGTATCAAGAAACGCTCGACAAAGTCAGCCGCATCCTCCCCGTGCTGGCAGACGATGATAGCTTGGCTGCCCCTTTAACTGATTTAACGGAGTCACGATGACGCTAATCGCCGAGGAACATGCTTATTTCACGCCAATCCGCTGTACGTTGGGCGCGAAAGCAGCTTCTTGGTCTGCATCCCTGACGCATCCTCAATCCATTTGTGACGAGCCAGGCCGCCCCTTATCGCCTGCGGATGTAACCCGGGCTTTTTCGTTAACCCCGCTTGCGCGCCACGATAGCCG
The DNA here is from genome assembly GCF_001722105.1 of Salinivibrio sp. SS3. Taxonomy (NCBI): domain Bacteria; kingdom Pseudomonadati; phylum Pseudomonadota; class Gammaproteobacteria; order Vibrionales; family Vibrionaceae; genus Salinivibrio; species Salinivibrio sp. SS3. The sequence goes on from NZ_MEBQ01000023.1 coordinate 257,157, forward strand.
CATTTTGAACCGCGTTCGCCTCTCCCCCAGAATTTTGGGTGGCGCTGACTTTCAACCCGCGGCGGTGCTAATCGGCCTAGTGCCGCGCGAAAACGGGATCCAACTGGTATTAACCCAGCGCGCGAGTCACTTAAAACATCATCCTGGCCAAGTCAGTTTCCCAGGCGGCAAGCGGGAGCCTTCTGACAGAGATAACACCGCCACCGCCACGCGGGAAATGTGGGAAGAAACCGGGATTCGTGTTGCCCCTGAGGCGATTATTGGCCACTTATGCCCACTTCCCACCGTTACTGGCTATTACATTCACCCTGTCCTGGCGTGGGTCGATCCCGAGTACCAGCCTTGTCTGGATGACAACGAAGTCGCCGCCTGCTTTGAAGTGCCGTTAGATACTCTTTGTCGTCCGGGGCATATTCGCGAGCAGTCTTTCTTACTCTATGGCCAGTGGCACCCTGTGTGTGCGTTTTATCACCAAGACCGGCTGATTTGGGGCGCCACTGCGCAATTGCTTCGTGCGTTAATCAGCCAACTAACATTGTTTTCCCCCTCGGGTCACCACTCGTCAATCTGCCCATAACCACTCAAAGAGTATGGCTTTAGACGCACATTGATGCATATTTATCCAACAAATATCTATACATTTATGCCTGCATAGTAGAGCAATCCACCTTTCGTTATTGATAGTCATCACATTTTGGTGCAATAGTCTGCGCACCACTTTTCATATAGCGATCTAGCTCTTGGTTTTCTCTGTGGAAATCGCCAGAATTCGCCTTCCCTGATTTCTGTTCCCGACAATGTGAGTAGTATTGTTATGCAAACCACCTCGACGACTGGTACCCGCGCAACGTCGCGCCCGCGCTGGACCAAACAAGATACAACCTGGGCGCTTTCCCTTTTTGGCACCGCGGTTGGCGCGGGTATTCTTTTTCTTCCTATCAACGCAGGCATGAGTGGATTCTGGCCATTAGTGGTCATGACCCTGCTTGTCGGCCCAATGACCTTCTTTGCCCACCGCGGCCTCTCTCGTTTTGTTTTATCTTCTAAAAATGCGGGCAGCGACATTACCGAAGTAGTTGAAGAACACTTTGGTGTTGGCGCGGGCAAATTGATCACCTTGCTGTACTTCTTTGCCATTTATCCGATTGTGCTGATTTATGGCGTGGGGATCACCAACACCGTTGACTCCTTCTTGGTCAACCAGCTTGGCATGGCGTCACCGCCACGTGCGATCCTCTCGCTAGCACTGATCCTCGGCATGATGTCGGTGATGCTACTGGGCGAGAAAATGATGCTGCGCGTCACCCAGTTTTTGGTCTACCCGCTGGTTGGGATCTTGGTCTTTATGTCCATCTACCTGATCCCAGAGTGGAACACAGCGGCGCTATCGCAAGTGCCGTCCGCGGGTGACTTTACTATTACCCTTTGGATCTCGATTCCAGTGCTGGTTTTCGCCTTTAACCACAGCCCGGCGATTTCGTCTTTTTCCTTGGCACAGCGCCGTGATCACGGCGACGACGCGGAATACAAGTCTGGCCAGATCCTGATGCGCTCAGCGGCCATGTTGGTCGGTTTCGTGATGCTGTTTGTGTTCTCTTGCGTGCTGTCACTGACGCCAGCAGACCTAGAAGCGGCGAAAGCGGAAAACATCGCGATTCTTTCTTACTTGGCCAACAAACATGAAAGCCCGTTCATTTCCTTCTTGGGTCCATTGGTGGCCTTTGTTGCCATTGTGTCCTCGTTCTTTGGTCACTACCTGGGCGCACGTGAAGGCCTGAACGGGATTGCTACAAAAGCGCTACGCAGCATGGGTAAGCCGGTTGATCGCAAAAAAATCAACGTGTTTACCGTGGTATTCATGATCCTAACCATTTGGCTCGTCGCTACCCTCAATCCAAGCATTTTGGGGATGATTGAATCACTTGGCGGCCCAATCATTGCCACCATCCTGTTTATTATGCCAATGTATGCCGTGAAAAACGTGCCAGCAATGCAGAAATATTCAGGTACAATCAGCAACGCTTTTGTTCTGATTATGGGGCTGGTAGCCATTTCAGCGATTACGTACAGCATGATCTCTTAATCTCCAACGATTCTGAATCAGCCGTCTTGCTTAATCTGACACAGCGCGCGCAGCAGGCGCTATAGGACTGCTGCATTGGGCGCTATGCCCTCCGCATCCATCGATGTTTGCGGCTAACAAGGAGCAGTGAAGGCTGCTCCTTTTCATTGTGGCGAGCCTGTGCTTGCCATCACAGTCAATACCATGGACGGATGGCGTAAACACTAAATCCATTGCCCTTAGGGCATTGACTGAGGTAGACACATGATCAGTGTTTTTGACATTTTTAAGATTGGCGTTGGCCCATCCAGTTCTCATACGGTTGGCCCAATGAAAGCGGGCAAGTGCTTTGTTGATGAGCTAACCGCCAGTCAGCGTTTAACCGATATCGATCGAGTCACGGTTGACGTATACGGCTCATTGTCACTCACCGGTAAAGGCCACCACACCGACATCGCTACCATTATGGGCTTAGCGGGCAACACCCCTGAAACCGTTGATATCGATTCGATCCCCCGCTTTATTAAACGGGTTGAAGAGACAGAGCAATTGCCACTGGGTGAGCAGCAACACGCGGTGGCCTTTCCACGCGACGGAGGGATGAACTTTCATACCTCTAACCTCTCACTGCACGAGAACGGCATGCAAATCCATGCTTGGCAAGGCGATGAGTGTGTACTGAGTAAAACCTATTACTCGATTGGCGGTGGCTTTATTGTTGAAGAAGCCGAGTTTGGTCAGCCTGCCATGCAAGCGGTGCAAGTCCCTTACGACTTCAATAGCGCTGACGGCTTACTGGCACTCACCCAGGAAACTGGCTTTTCCATCAGTGGCTTGGTGATGGCCAACATGCGTAGCATGCACAGCCAAGAAGAAATCGACACCTATTTCGCCAATATTTGGCAAACCATGCAGGCGTGTATGGACCGCGGGATGGAAAACGAAGGCGTGTTACCTGGCCCGCTGCGCGTACCGCGCCGTGCGGCCGCCTTACGTCACCAGTTAAAAACCAGCGAAAAATACAACATTGACCCCATGACAGTGGTCGATTGGGTGAACATGTTTGCCTTTGCCGTTAACGAAGAAAACGCCGCCGGTGGCCGCGTGGTCACTGCCCCGACCAACGGCGCATGTGGCATTATTCCTGCGGTGCTAGCTTACTACGATAAGTTTATCGAGCCGGTTGATAAGCCAACCTACACCCGCTTTTTTGCCGCCTCTGGCGCAATTGGTGGTTTATACAAACAAAACGCCTCCATCTCTGGGGCAGAAGTGGGTTGCCAAGGTGAAGTCGGCGTTGCCTGCTCCATGGCCGCAGCCGGCCTCGCTGAGCTGATGGGCGGTAGCCCGCACCAAGTGTGCATGGCGGCTGAAATCGCCATGGAACACAACTTAGGCCTCACTTGCGACCCGGTTGCCGGGCAAGTACAAGTGCCTTGCATTGAGCGTAACGGCATTGCCGCGGTGAAATCCATTAATGCCTCACGCATGGCACTTCAACGTTCGTCCGAGCCGCGTGTATCACTAGATAAAGTGATTGAAACCATGATGGAAACTGGCAAAGACATGAACGCCAAATACCGCGAAACCTCACAAGGCGGATTGGCCGTTAAAGTGATGTGTTAACCCTTCACTATCACGCTTAATCGCGCATAAAAAAGCTCGGCCATTTGAGTGGCCGAGCTTTTTTGATCTCAACAATCTATCAGGCGTTTACGCGGTTTGCGGTGCTAGCGTTGCTTTTTGCTCGCCAACAGGCAACACGGTACGGCCATATTCTTCGTTAAGCACCTGCGCCATCGCGAAGTAAATCGCACTCAAGCCACACACAATGCCCTCAAAGCCTGCAATGGTGCCAATCAGCGCATTGCCGGTAAAATCGCGTGCCGCCAGCAAGAAGAAAAGTACGGTCAAGCTAGCAAAGACAAACTGCTTCGCCAGGCAGTAACGACGTGAACCGATGTACATAAAGCCGGTAAATATGCCCCACATCACCAAGTACCAACCCATAAAGCCAGCTGGACTCGGTTGAGCAATCCCCATTTCTGGCATGACAATTAGCCCTACCAGCGTCAGCCAAAACAGGCCATAAGAGGTGAATGCCGTGGTACCAAAGGTATTGCCCTTTTTGAATTCCATGATGCCGACAATCACTTGTGCCAAGCCACCATAAAAAATGCCCATCGCCAAAATCATGCTATCAATGGGGAAAAAACCCGCATTATGAATGTTCAATAATACCGTGGTCATGCCGAAACCCATCAACCCCAAAGGGGCAGGATTTGCCAGTTTGTTTTCCATCAGAGCCCTACTTCGTATAAAAACAATTTAATATTAAAAATGAGCGCGGATAACGTCAGATAAAAGTGATTATCACGCGCAAAAACGCGGCAATATTACGGTTTACAGGGCAGATGTAAATAGGTTTTAGGGCTTAGCGGCAGGATTAGACAATAAATCCATCAAATCGGATAGCAAACTGGACAAAACGAGGCGATAAATAATAAAAAAGCAGCAAAACGCTGCTTTTTTATCCATCACGTTTAGACACTCTCTTAACGGGTGCTAAATCCTTTGCTGTGCAGAAAGTCTTTCATAAACGGACGCGCTTCTTTTTCTAGCGTAGCGGAGATCTGCTCGCTCCAGCTCATGTCTTTATTGCCGCCCGTGCGGGTTTGATAATACTCACGCACTTGGTTGTCATAGTCGCTTAGCGCCGCCTCATCAATGGCTTGATAGCTGTTTTCGTGCACCAAAAGCTGTGCGGGTAATTTAGGCTTGGTTTCGGGGTCTTGCGCCGGCACACCCAAGCACATACCAAACAAAGGCATCACGTGATTCGGCATCGCCAACAACTCGGCCACCTTTTCTGGCTGGTTGCGCAAGCCGCCGATATATACGCCGCCAAAGCCCATCGACTCCGCGGCCACCATCGCATTTTGCGCCATGATGGCACCATCAATCGCACCGATCAGCGTCTGCTCGGTAAAGCCTAACTTGGCATTCGGGTTGATTTGCTCGTGGCGATGGAAGTCCGCACACCACACCAAAAACTCGGCACAATCAGCCACATACGCTTGGTTGCCCGCGTATTCCGCCAGCACGCGTCGTTTTTCTTTGTCCGTCACACGAATAATACTGGTGCACTGTAAAAAGCTTGAGCTGGATGCCGCGCGCGCCGCATCAATAATCTGGGTTAATTGCTCGGGAGAAATGGCATCTTGAGTAAATTTACGAATAGAGCGGTGAGAAAGAAGTGTCTCAATCGTTGGATTCATTGTGCTTCCTTATTTGACGTTGAGCCGTTAAAGAGGGATTGAGAGGTTGTACACCTTTCTACACATGGAAGCAATCACCCTGCTCTGGCGCTTTACTCCCCACCAATCCCACAAGCTCGCCACCGCACGCGTTGATACATTTTGGCGCTTATCATCGGTTTTTCCTATTGGTGCGAGAGGGAAATTCATCTTTTCTAACGTTCGCCCATCAGGCATAGTAGTGGTATTAACGCTAAAGGAGATGACTATGTTCGTCGTAATTTTTGGCCGCCCTGGCTGCCCATTCTGTGTTCGCGCTAAAGACCTCGCGGAAGAGCTAAAAACAAACCGTGAAGATTTCAACTACCGCTATGTGGATATCCACGCAGAAGGTATTAGCAAAGCTGACCTAGAAAAAACCGTTGGCAAGCCAGTTGAAACCGTGCCACAAATCTTTGTTGACCAAGCGCACGTTGGCGGCTTTACCGAATTTGAAGCCTACGCCAAAGAAAACCTCGGCCTGTATCAAGAATAAGGCGCCAATAATCTTGCTAAAAAAGCCAGCTTCTCGCTGGCTTTTTTAATCATCAATGATATCAACGCATTTACACGTCTGAACGCTCCTTCACGTCTTTTAAACTTTGAAGATTTTCGTTGATTTTAAAGATCACAATCATCAACTCACACCAAATCCTTGCCCCTACTGCACCGGCAACAATAGTAAACAGGCCAATAGCAACGTTTTCCAACCGCATCCCGCCGTAGCTACCAAACATAGTGCCCAGCCCAGAGAACAACGCAATCAGCAACAACAGCCAATACAGTCCGATGACCAGTTTTGGCGTCAACATCGAATTAAAAAAGAAGATAGATTTCACACTTTGTTCCTTAAAAAATGAGAAAAAGGGATTCGAATCAGCCACTATTCATAATGGCTCCAGAGCCTGAGCACTTTCACCACTTGTTCATCCTCGAGGATTTGATAGACCAAGCGATGTTGAATATTAATACGGCGTGAATAGGCACCAGTGAGATCACCGACAAGCTTTTCAAATGGAGGAGGTTTACGGTAGGGATCGTCTTCAATCAGTGCTAACAGTTCTTGCGCTTTTGGTTTGAGGCCACTGGAAGCCAGCTTTTTTGCGTCTTTCTGGGCTTGTTTGGTGTAAACCAACTTCCATGTCACCAGTCCAACTCCTCATCGCATTCATCCGTCGGCGTGGCGATGCCTTCGCGAATTGACTCACGCATCCCTGGTACAGAAAGCAAATAGAGTGTTTCCTGAATCGCTGACCAGTCTTCTTCTGAAATTAGCACCGCTTTGTTACGTTTGCCCGCAATAACAATGGGCTGATGTGATTCGGCGGTTTCATCAATGAGCCGATACAATTTGCTACGCGCTTCAGTGGCAGTGATCCCCGTCATAGCGCCTCTCCGGTGATTACATTTTAAACAATTGTACGGCATCGAGTACGTACGTCAAGACGAACGTACTCGTTAATATCCGCTCACTCAAGCCGCCGCGTTGGCCGCTACCTGTGCAAATGCGGTTTCCAACACCGCTTTGGGCGGTTGCAATAAAAACACCTCATGAACCAACTGGGTTAATGCCTCGAGGCTATCGATACTTTTATCGGTAATGAGTTGCCCTGCCGCATCCCAGACCAAAAACTGCTGATTACGGATCAAATAGCGGTGTGAACCGGTGATCAACGACACTACAAGGTTATTGACGAAAATAGCTTCAGGGTGTTGATGAGAATAGAAATGCGCCACGTCAAAGTCGGCTTCTACCACATCATAAAGCTCAACCTCGTACAGTGTTAATGGCGGTTGCTCGGGCTCGTGTAATACCACCGTCACTACATCGCCATTGCGCGTGATTTGATAGGTATCGTGCCCGATATTGCAGGTGTTCTGGTTGATATTGAGTAACCCGCGCGGGGTTTTGTTGCCAAAACCAACGTCCACCAGATACGTTTCACCATCGAGCTCAAGCACATTCATACGGTGAGTGCGGGGATTGGTGGGTTTACCATTAAGCATCACCCGCGCCAGCACACTGCGCACATCAAACCCCAAATGTTTCAGGGCAAGATAGGCAATTTTATTGTGCTCAAAGCAATAGCCGCCTTGTTGGTTCACCACCAACCGTTCAAACAAAGCATCGGCCTGTAAAGAAAGCGGCTGCCCTGCCATGGCATTCAGGCTAGAAAACGCATACCGCGCCAAGTGCTTTTCAATAAACTCAGTGACCAGTGCCCCGCCCTTCGCCTCACTCAATCCGAGGCGATGTAAATACTCTTTAATCATGGGTGCTGATGTCATCGTCGGCTCCTTATGTGAATGGCACCAGATTAATCCCTCAAGTAGGGTTGAGGTAAAGCGTTAATCGGATGATAAGAGCGACTTTTCCATACGTAGCAATACCCATGACTCACCGCGAAATGAGCGCATACCGCTTTCTCGAGAAGTGACCACAAATCCCAATGACTCATAGCATCGTTTAGCCGCGGTGTTGTGCTCAAACACTGCGAGCGATAACGCGTCAGCACGATATTCTGACTTGGCCAATTGGATAAGCTGGTAGAGCATTCGATTGGCGATGCCTTGACCTCGAAACGGCTTAGCAATAAAAACACGACAAATGCGAAAGTGACCCTCACTGGTTTCGACCAGCTCTGCGTATCCCGCGCTCTCCCCCGAGACAGAAAACATAAAAGGCCACACATCGGGGTGTGCACAATGCTGGCTGATCTGGTGCGCATTTAACGGAAAATCAAAGGTTGGGCCGCCCCATTGGTAATTTAATTCGTCTGAGTCGATCCAGTTTATCAATCGCTCGTAGTCAGATCGGGTGAAGGCTCTGAGTGCCATTTATTGAGACTCCAATATGCATGACTACGTCAGTAATAGCGCGACAATTTTCTTTATCAAAGGGCTGAGTCCCGCGCACCTGGCAATAACACACTTACTCTAGCGCCTTGTGTGTCACGACTCACGCAGGATTGCGGCTAAAGGCGGAGCGCAGCAATCCTAATCCTGCCAGTGCAAAGATCCCAGACACTACTCGCTCAACCCAATGCGCCACTTTTTGGTAGACGTTCATCACGCCGTTGATTGAAAACAACAGGGAGTACAACCCATTCACCAAAAAGCCGACCAGCATACAAGTCAGCACCGCCGCGACAAGAAACAACCCATCACTGCTTGAACCCATCCCAACCGACAAAGCCGCCATCCAAGCCACCACGGTTTTAGGATTAGAGGAATTTAAAACCACGCCACGAACAAACCACTTTCGGTATCCCGCTTCTTGGTTATCGTTTGTGGATACCGTCGCGGCGGCGTTAAAGGATGATTTAAAAGAAAGGTAAGCCAGCCATAGAAGATAAACGCCACCCACGATTTTTAGCAGCATAAGTAAATATACCGACCCTTGTAGCACCATCCCCAAGCCACTGGCGGCGACAATGCCCCAAAACAGCAGCCCAATGGATAACCCTGCGCCGTAAACAAGGCTAACTTTTCGCCCCTTACTCATGGCGATAGTTGCATTGGAGATATTCGCTGGCCCCGGGGAGACCGCAACAACAAAAAATGCGAACCCGATTGAAACGAGTGATAAAACGTCAGTCATCCTTGCTCCTTATTATCGATGTTGTGTCTAGAGTAGTTTTTCTTGTTTTAGATTTTAGAGAAGCTGCCGTACTCATCTTCCTGAGTCTTCGACGGCTAGCTGCTAATACACCACGAGTGGCAGGTGCTACTTATTACCGATCCCAAGATTGCGTTTTTTCATATACGCCGACAAGGCGATATCATTTGGATGCGTGCTGTCACTGAGTGCGGCGAACACGCCCGTTTGATCGTCCGCTTTACGATGTTGGCCCAGCTTTTCCTTTGCATGAATGTCGTCAACAACAATTCTAAAGCCCACGACTGACTGGCGCAGTTTCGCTTGATAATCGCTTGGCATCATTTCCGGTGCATCCAGCAGATCAGGCTCATACTTCGCCACAAGCCGCTTCATTGCCCATTCGTTTTCTTTGTCACTCAAAAGCTTTAAGACACCGTAACAATGCACAGCCGCATAATTCCATGTGGGCACAGCGGGCTTTGTCTTATACCACGATGGTGATATATACGAATGCGGCCCATTGAAAATAACCACAACACGCTGATTTTCAGTTACTTTCCAATGCGCATTCGCCTTGCCAAAGTGCCCATAAAGACAGCCTAATGTCCCTTCCTCTGCTTCATAGATTAAGGGCAAGTGTGTTGCATTCAAATCATTAGAAACGAGAACGCCAAAGCCATAATCGGAAATGAACGCCTTAATGGCGTCCTCGCCAGTCATTTCCATATTCTTGGGTATGTGCATATGCTCCTTCTAGTATCAGTCAGCTTTATTCACGAGTGCGAACATGTTTTAAACTTTTTAACTCGTTCCCACGCTCCTGCGTGGGAATGTATATGGATTTTTAATCATAAGGAGAGTTGGCCACAAGATCACCGAACTGCACTTGATCGTTGTTCTAACACTAGCGAACAGCGCCACCTTTGGCGAACAGCCAGTTCAATGCCCTAGGCAGCATAATGTTAAAATGCTTATGGTGCTGTTTGTGTTTGAATGATAGCAAGAGCTAGATATGCATTCCCACGCAGGAGCGTGGGAACGAGAAATCAAAGCTGTTACTGTTTCAATTCCTGCGCAAAGCGATAAATGCCAGCTTCGAACGGTAGACTGACATGCTATGGTCTGTTCCAAATTTTTTCCAGGTGAACTTCTTCCTCATCCATCCTTTAAGCCGGTACCAAATATCAACATGAGTGAGTAATCTAGCCTTATCGTATTCACCAGTTTTGACATTTGTTAGAAAACGCATATCACCACCGTGAATATAACCTCCGAACTTATCTCGAAGAAAATATTTTAATTTATCCCCCACTGCAGGTGTAAAACCTAAAATCCAAGAAAGAGGCTCTATGAACATATTGGGTGGTGGTACCATAGTTACGCCATCAGACGAATTCACCACTCGGTAAATTGGTGTTTTCATTGTCATAAGCCAATGATCGTCTGACACTCTGGGGGCGCCAAATGTATAACATGCTGCATTACCGCCGCTATGAGTTATCCTCTTCGCAGCTATTGTTGCCAGTGCTCCGCCAAGAGAGTGCCCTGTAATAAATAGTGGTAGTTCTCTATACTGTTCGAGTGCCTGAATGACTTCTACTTCGATTGAGTTATACGCATCATGAAATCCAGAGTGAACTCTCCCCTCAGTCACACATTTAGTTAGAGTGGCATGAGCATCTGATTTTATATCTTTTAACTCGAGTGGCTCAGTGCCACGAAATGATAAGACGATAAAATCATTAGTTTTAATCAATATTGCCTGGCTGCCATTTGCATTGAACGTAGCGACAAGTTCAGCATCAAGTGTCTGAAGTTGCTTTTCAAGAAGCCGCTTTTCTTCTACGTGATCATAACTAAACTTCTGTACAGCTAATAGAATTGATGCTTTTAGCATATGGCTATTTTCTTTCCCCGCCAAAAGCATACTCTCAATTCTTTTACCGACATCTTCTGTAATAACAGGCGGATTGAATTTAAAGTAAGCAAGCTCAGAAAAACATGCCATTAACCAAGCCGTTCTATCACTATATGCCTCTCGATACATTGGGATGCTTTTTCCCAATAATTCTTTGGTTTGTTTAATATCATCACTTGTTTCTATAACTAATTTCGACATAATTAATCCTTGTCAGCACTGAAAATTAAAAAAATATCCCTATAAATAACCACGCACCATTTTAAAACTATCACCCACCAAGCAATTATTTATAGGAAGAATTATTAATATCATGCAAGTATATAAAGCTCTATTTTTTTAACGAACACATATCTCGTTAAATTCTTCTTAACTCGTTCCCACGCTCCTGCGTGGGAATGTATATGCATTTGAATCATAGGCAGGGTTCGCCACAAGATCACCGAACTGCACTTGACCTCTGTTCTTACACTAGCGGACAGCGTCAATACCTTTAGCGAACAAGCCAGTTCAATGTGCTATGTATCACAATGTTACAATGGTTATGGTGCTGTTTGTGTTTGAATAATAGCAAGAGCTAGATATGCATTCCCACCCAAGAGCGTGGGAACGAGAAAAATCACTGCGAAGAGGTGATGTCAGCTGTGGCCCGCTTGAATGCTCGACCGAGGAAATGTTTTGGCTTTAGGCAGCCTCGCGTTATGTTTAACAAATTATGCCAGGCTGCAGACGAGAGTGTTGCACTTCGCGGTTGAATCCGCGCCTCCTCAGGTCGTCGATGCGTGTCCAGTAAAACGGATCAAGTCCAGAGCGAACTTAATTGCATTGTTAAGCGACTTTTCCACTTGGCTTGAGCCTGAAACCGTCATCATCAAAGTCAGCAACTCGGATTTCAATAGATTCAATCAAATCACTCAGTTTAGTCGTAAGCTCTATGATTGTTTCTTTATTTATATCGAGTGGATTACCCTCTTTGTCATACCCACCTCGATGAGCGCAATGATGTCGATTACTTACCGCACGATAAAACCAAGATATGTCCCCAAAACCAAAACCAAAAACACTAGCATACATTTTTGTCGTAGATTTAAGGTTATGAAAGATTACCGAATTAAGATGCTTAGCTATAGTCTCTTTAAGTGTTTCTTGGCGAACAAAAATTTCCGAAAGATCAAACCTCATTTTAGCGACCTCAGGGTCACTTTCAACGAGACGCCTTAGTAACGTATCAGACTTAGTCACATAGTGATTAAATGTAGAGAACAGATACCCCTCAGCTGAAGCTATTAAATGACTATAAAGCATTACATGATGTGCATATTGTGCCTCTGGATCCACTTCAGAGTTTACCAACAACATTACATATTTTAACTGTTTTCGAAATAACTTGATTCGGTTGCTTTCTTCTGGGATAAGCAGTTGCAACTCATGTTCTTCATGCTGTGGCTCTGTTATTTCAACCCGTACTTCACCATGATTCACAACACACTCGGTGTCATACGCATTATTCTTTATGAGCACGTGATATGGTCTACCACAACTATCACATTCAACTTCAGATTCAGTTTCTTGAAACTGCTCTCGTTCCTTTTCTGTATCTGCGATATGTACTGGGTAGAAAACACCCTCTCGAACAACACTGCCACATTCGCAGTCGAAAGTAATATTAGTGTACATGTTTCCTCTTTATTTATTTTTGCTGCTTAACGAATGACATGGACTCCCCCTCTTGAAGACTTGCCACACTTAGGTGCGGTCTTTAATACCGGAGGTAACTATGTCTACTCAATTCTCTTGTGGCGTTGATCTCGCCAACTACCACTTTTCTCTTCACGCAGTGGATGGCCACGGAAAAGTCATTCTTCATAACTCGTTCCCACGCAGGAGCGTGGGAACGAGAAATGGCCCTGTCACATGATTGGCAGGCAGCGGTGAGACCGCAGTAAGAGACCTTATATATGTGTTTGTCGTAAGCAATGACTTAATGGCGGAAATGACAGAACGAAGTAGACGACTTTGTTGTTCGAGAGCATTGGTTGCTGCGCAGCCAAAAAAATGCTATTGCCTATTGACCGGAGAAGGGCTCATATGTGCTAAATTACGATTTCCGTCCAGCATAAATTGCTAAAGACAATACAACTAAACAAATAGTTGTAAGTACCTGCGTGTAAACTAAAAACTGTTCAAAAACACACAAGCTTTTATGAGCACTCGATATCGTTGATGTGCCAATCGAATTTAACAATGATCCCAACGCAGTGTCTTCATTCGGCGTTTTACCAAAGAAAAAATATACAGAAGCGTAATTTAATACATTTTCAAAGTAACTACTAATAGCGAGTTTAATTCGATCAAACTTTGTTAAGCTAGACTTACTGTTATCTTCTTCTGTAAGTGCATCAACTGTAAAAGCATGGCTCTTCATCGTTCATGGT
>NZ_MEBQ01000024.1:0-82849 GCF_001722105.1 Salinivibrio sp. SS3
GCCAGAGCCAGAGCCAGAACAATCAGACGTCACAACCCTGTCTCTAGGTCAAACCGTTACCATTAGTGGACAAGCCTACAGTGAGCACCTGTATCAAATTGACCTTACCCAACCTGCTAGCGCGCTGACATTTAGCCTTGAAGGACAGGGCAATGCCGATCTCTACGTGGCGAAAGATCGTCAAGCGCACTATTACGATTTTGACGCCACCGAGTGGAACCAGACGAGTAATGAAACCGTGACCCTTAACGATGTAGAGCCAGGCCGCTATACCTTAAGTGTCACCGGGCGTGGTGACTTTACCGATGTCACCGTCAAAGTGAATGCGGAAGGCCAAGTACAACCCGAGCCAACGCCAGAACCACAGCCTGAAACGCCAGCTGGCACCGATGACTTGCGCCCGATGCAACTTAACGTCGCCAGCCCCAACAGTATTAGCGTTTATCAACGTCGCTACCTATATGCCGATGTGCCTGAAGGCGCAACCAAAGCGCAAGTGTGGGTCATGGCGGACGGTGACGCGGGCGATCTGAGCGTATTCGCCGCCGAGGATTACTGGCCAACGCAAGCGCAAAATCAAGCCGTTTCAGACGTGCCGGGCAGCAACCAGTATATCGAGGTCGATTTACGTGATCAGCAACGTCTGCACCTACTGCTCACGGGCGATGGAAGCCGAAGCCAAACCGATGTGCGCGTTTACTTTCGCTGATCGCTAAGCACTAAGCACTAAGCACTAAGCACTAAAAAATGCTACCAAGCGCCACTGCCGAGTGGCGCTTTTTTGTTCGATTTCCATAGGAGGAGGAAAATAATAGAAAGAGGAAAAACGCTTAAGGAATGATTTCTGTTTTCACGCTCCCACAAACTGAGATAATGCCGCGATGACAGGCCTTGTATCACTGTTCACGATTAATAAGGAGAAACCATGACCGAATGGGAAAAGATGTGCCAAGGACTTGTCTTCGATGACAGTGATGGCTCTATTGATATCAGGCGAGACCATGCCACACGAACCTTACTGGCATTCAATCAAACAATAGAGGCGACGACAAGGCAGCAACTGCTGCGCGAGTTACTGAGTGCTATCGGCGAAGGTTCGGTGATCCAACCGCCGTTCTATTGCGAGTTTGGTGAGACCATTCGGGTTGGCAGCAATACCTTAATCAATATGAATGTCACTATGCTCGATGGCGCTCCGATCACGATTGGTCACCATGTGCTGATTGGCCCCAATACCCAGTTTTACACCCCTACCCACTCTCTCGATTATCAAAGCCGGCGCGCGTGGGAGACTTGGTGCAAACCCATCGTGGTGGAAGACGATGTGTGGATTGGCGGCAATGTGGTGATCTGTCAGGGCGTCACGATCGGGGCGCGCAGCGTCATCGCCGCCAACTCGGTGGTTAAGCACGACGTGCCGCCTGACAGTCTATACGGAGGGACACCTGCTCGCCACCTCAAAGCACTGAGCAGCAAGCAAGAGGCGTGAGCAAATTCAACGCGTCAATATTGCGCTAATGAATTAGTCTATGAAAGCACTGTTCTGCAACTATCGCACAAGTTCTTGAGGTCGGACGCCCCCCAACAGCCATCTGAAAAGAAAAGCCGCACCTCTTGGTGCGGCACGTTTGCTAACAGCTTGCTGCTTCGGCTTACTGAGCAGGCTTAATCGTCAACTCAGCATTGTCAAATCCGAGCGCGGCCAACTCATCCGAATCAAAGTTAGAAATAAGCTCCACCCCATTTACGCGATCATGGCTTGCCATGAGGGGCGCAGACCGCTTGCTACGCGTAGCGTGGTGAGAAGTAAACGATTTGGCTTGTCCAACTTCAATGGTGCCCGCATATTGAGATTCTGCATAGAAGTCGCCAGACACATACGAGTAGAAAGGACGCAAGCTCTTTCCTGTCGCCCACTGCATACTTTGCAGTCCGTATTTTTCAATGGCCCAGCTCCAGTCCCACCATTTGACTTCACCCGGGATATAGCGGTGGTGCCACTGGTAAGCAATATCGTGCTCAGGCTTACTGCTGCGTCCCATCGTAAAGGTATGTCGTGAAGTAGGACGATTTTCAGGGTGCGAATGCCATGCGTTGCCGTTCCAACGCAAGAAGCCGTCAAAAGTCACGTCATAACTAACATCGGCGCCAAAGCGATACGGATAAGAAATGCTTGAGCGATATAACTCAACGCGGATTGGGATCTCTGAGTGTGCTGGAACGAAAGGACGGGCTTGCAAGGTCACTTGCTCACTGCTCGAGCCACCATTGCTGTTAGCAAAACTTTGATTCGCCTCAAATGAAATAGTGAGCTTGGTGTCGCCGACCAATGGCCACTTAAATTCGTTTTCTGTCTGTACTTTTTGCGCAAACCCATAGGTGTTGGTTTTCTCCCAATTGGTGGCCTCATCGACTTTAAGATCAACGACAACCTGTTGATCAACATCGGTATTATTCCGTGCTACCGCTGAAACCGTTTTAACTAACTGGCGATCAGACTCGACCACATCACCATGCCAAAAATCGCTGTCATTTAAGGTGTAAGCAAAGTTATCCACTTTGATGGTGGTTTTATCGTCACAGCGGTAGCCATCACATCCACCATCATTGTTGCCGCGGATCAACCATTGATCGCCGGAACGCCAAACGTTCATGTCTTCACCAACGTAATCGCTGTGGTTACCACCTACCCATGCATAACCCAGGTAATGCGCGAGATAACTCAGCGGCTTGACAAATTCACTGCGGTTATTGACCAGTGAATATTGGACATCGAGCTCAGTCCCTTCTGGTACGCTTTGCGCGGCGTAATCCGGGATCTCGCCCTCATCATTGATGGGATAACACCATGTATCTTTCGTTTGGCCGTAGTGTTTGATTTCACCGTTATAGCCGCTACCCATGATCGCCCAATCGCCTTCGAGTCCAGCGATTTGCCATTTCCCCATGCGATCCATCAAAAAGTGGCGGTGGGTACTCGCCTCGTCTGCCGTTAATGGCCGATAGTTGGCCCGGCATTGATCCTCGCCTAAGGTATCGAGCACAATTTGATCAGGGTATATGTTTGCCTGCGCGAGCCCTGCATAAACCAGTATTGATAAGCTGGACAGCGTGAGCGCGGTTACATGTGTTTTATTCGCCATTTAACGTATTCCTTATCAAGCATTAATACGAGTTATTGTGCGACTGTCATGGTAGTCGCAGCTCTTACCCTTTCATAAAGAATCAATAAAAAATAATGAAAAACATTGAATTTAATTACCCTTAAATTTCATAATCTTATCGAGTTTAATTCAAAAGTATACGGGATATTCAATGTGATATTTATTCAATAATCGGAGAAGGTTATAGCGACAATAAAATAGAGTATAGGCTCTATTTTCAGAGCCATTAAAGGGCAAAAAAACCAAATACACCATTTAATTTAGCTAAAGCTAATTCAAACAAGGGCGCTATTTTTCCTGTTGGAGAAATTCATCTATTTTTTGTGTCGCATGAATAATATTGAGCGGAGAGTATCGAATAAACGTGCTTCGGTGTGTCTTCTTTGAAACAAAAAGAAGAGTGGCGTACTTATATTTTTTTTCAGTATAAACAAGGCAGTTACACTGGCTGTGTGTCAAAAATTGCTCTATGGAAAAACCAAGTTCACTGCCAGGCGGGTAAAACACGTAAAGCTCCCAATACGCTTTTGATTTAATCCTCCTCGCTGAACCAAATCACTCCACCGCCACCCATTGATTTTTCCAACCACGAACACGCTTGTCGCCACGCACAGCAGTAATGTCATCGCAATTAACAAACACTGCCGGTAGAGCGGCGCGTTGCGTCGTCCTTGACTGACCACTTGAGTTTGGGCGGGTTGTGTTTCTTTAGAAGATGCCGAGTGTTGCCCTGACGCATCATCGCTGCACACCAGATCAGCAGGAGGATAGGAGATCATACCTTCAGTTAACCGATAACCATACTTAGGAACAGTGATCACCAATGAGGCATCCGCACCGACTGCAAGCAGTGCACGCCGTAGTGCACTGATCGATTTTGCCAACGATGTCTGGCCAATGTATTCATTGCCCCAACCATAACAAATCAGTGTCTTCTTGCTCACCGACTGAGGTGAGTGTTTTAAAAGGCATTCGAGTATAAGTGTCTCGCGACATCCAATTCGTGTTGACTTGTGACCGTTGTGAAGTTTCCTTGCGACATTGTCGAAATAAATCATAGTGTTTTTCTTTTAATAATAAAACAATCAATTATTTAGTGCGATAAGCATCGTTTTATTTAGAAACAAGATCACATTTCAATAAATGATGTGATTAATCCGTTTATTTATAAAAACATTACCCCTTAACAATATAAGGTTAATGCTTGTTCCGGCTGATGCCTGTTTACACAAAATACGGTTGTTTACTATACAAAACAACGACGTGGATAGCGTGTTTTTTTCTTTTTACGTTTAAATGCTGTTTTATTGACCAATTTATCACTATGGCATTTATTGCATAATACGCTATATAATATTGAGTGTTTACTCAAAACAGGTTGGCAACAAATATGAAATATATTTATAAAGCACTCTGTATCGTCTCGTTATTGCTGTCTACGGCAAGCTTTTCAGCCATCGGTCCTTACAGCGTGGTGTTAATTCATGGTTTTCAACCCGATCAGCTACAAAGCCGTCCAGACCGTGATCAAGTTGCCGTGGATGGCTCAGACTACTGGCAAAACTACTGGTTACAGCATGCTGATGCCCGTATCGATTGGCCCGCCCACGAGCGCATCGAAGGAAAGATTGCCTCAGATTATCTATGGCCTGCATTAAAAACGCTTTCAGAGCAAGAAACCTGTCTGTCCGGCTGCCTTTTAGTCACCCACTCTACCGGCGACTTGGTAGCGCGCTACCTGTTAGATAATCAAGAAAACTGGCTGACCAACGCAGGGCTCCAGCCACTCAACATTGTCGGCACCTTTGACTTCGCCGGTGCGGGTGGCGGCGTTGAGTTGGCCAATATCGCGGTGAATGTTACCGAAGGCGGCGGTTGGCTCAATCATGCCATGAAAAAAGCCGTGTCACTATGGATGGGACAACTCCCCAGCAAGGGCAATATCGGCGTACTGAACGACTTGAAAGTGGCCAACGCGCGACAACTCGCGATGTGGCCTGATAACCGCGTACCGCGTATTCGTTTTGTCGGAAATGGTTCTGACTTCTTGGGGGCGACATCTCCCTTTATTCCAGGCAGTGATGATGGTGTGGTTGCCGCCCACTCCGCCTGTGGCGCTGCCGATGCCGATGCATTTGATAGCTGTTCGACCGCGATTGAGTTCGACGGCCAGTTAGATTATGTCCACAAAGGGGTTAGACGTTTTATGCCCTCGCACTATCCACTGTTGATGGGCGACAAATACAGCCACCTCACTATCTTTAACCCTTGGCACAAGGGGAAGGTGACGGCAACCGATCCAGAGCTTGTGCTCGGCGATCAGTCTCGTATCGCCGTCGAGACCGTTGACGAAGATGGCTGGTTCGGCAAGAAATACCGCTTTGTCCGTGATTCAGACCGTGACACCTTGTCAGAGCTGGTTCATGCTCTTCCACAATAATTTCGGATACACTGTGACGTCATTAACAAAGCTGCCCTTTCATCGATACAAGGGCAGTAGGACGACTGATTCGCTTTTCTTTCCTGTGCTACCGTGCCTGTAACACATTAATTAGGGATTGCTATGACTCGACTGCTACTCGCAGTAACCTTGGTCGTATCCATTGGCATTACTGCCTACCTATGGCTTGATACTCCCGGCGCGCCGCCCACCAAAATGACGGCTGAACAGAGCATTCAACAGCCATCGCCCGACGTTGCCGAATACGAGCCATCGACGCCAGCGTCTACCCCTCGAAATGCGCAATATCGTCCAGAAGAACCCGATATCGTACAAACCTCGATGGCACCGACACTGAGCTACATTGCGGCCGACTATGCAGAGCAAATCCAGCACCCCTCCTATTCGATCCCGATTCCATCGAAGCAAAGCCCTTATCTACACTGGAATCGATATGTCTCGACGCCGATGCCGATCCTCGATGGCTCGGTAAAAGCAGCATTAAAGCTCAACCAATACCGCTACTTTTATCCGGAAAACATTCAAGCCTCACTGATCACCCCGGCCTCTTTTAATCACGCGACTGTGTCAGTCATTGATGTCGAGGCTAATCGGGAATTGACCCGCCTTAATGTGACAGAGACACAGTGGAACATTGAGCCCAAAGCTGACTGGCCCATTGAGCTTCGCCTCAAAGCGGCTCTCAATTTTGATGGGGGCGACGACGTGCTCACTGCCGACTTTCGTCTTTATCAACCTATTGCGGAAGTGAAAGGGGTGAAGCCGGTTTTCGGCCGCGGGCCAGATATGGTGATACCGCTGGTTTTGGATATCGAAAAAAGCGGTATTTACCGAGTGCGTGCCAATCTATTTACTGCTGACGATCAACCCGTTGCGGCATTAACCAGTAAGACACGCCTCAGTGAAGGAGAGCAAACTCTGGCGCTACGCGCGTTCAAAGCCGCAATGCGTGGCTATGGTGATGAATGGCAACTGAAAGACGTGGTCATTGAGCGTATGTCCGGTTATCCCGGTGAACGGGCACAATTTGGCATCAGCCCACAAGACTATTATTCACTCGGTACTTTCGATACCGGACAATTATCCGACGAGCCCTATCAAATGAACGAGCAAGAGCGGATGCAATTGGAGTTTCTGCAACGCGCAGCGCAACAATCTTAGTCGCCCGCGACAGGCTCTGACGCCAAGCGTTCGATTTGTTCACGTGCGGTATGGATGCACTGGCGTACCACCCGAGCAGTATTGGTACGCTGCCACGCCAACACGACGTGACTCACCAAGGGCATGTCCTCAACGCTAACCACAGCAACATGGTCGCTCAGTTGCGTCGTCAATGATTCAGGCACTAGGGCAATCCCAAACCCCGCGGAAACCATCGCCGTTGCCGAATGCAATTGCGGCGCCAACGAAGCATTCGATGGCGTCAGTCCTGCCCCTTTTAACCCATCCACTAAGGCATCGTGTAATCCGGGGCCAATATCACGCGGAAACAGGATAATCGGATCATGTCCTAGTTGTGACAACGTCACGCTTTGCTGCTTGGCAAAAGCATGATGAGCAGGTACCACCAGCTTAAACGGATCAGAAAAAAGCGGCGTGTGCGCCACGTGTTCACTGGCATAACAAGGCAGGCGAAGAAAGGCGAGATCGACATCCTGCTGGCGCAAGGTTTCCACCAACGCTGGCATGGGTAACTCTATCGGTTGAAAATCAATGTCTGGATGGGATTGCTGTAACCGCCGAACAAGCTCTAACACCGCTTGGCTCACCACCGTCGAGCTGGCAAACCCAAGTCGCAGTTGATTTCGCTCGCCTCGCGCGACTTGTTTGACCCGCTGCACCGCATGATCTAACTGCGCCAAGATTTTCACCGCATCATCATAAAGCACCTGACCGGCGGGTGTTAATGCCACCCCGCGGGATAAGCGTTCAAACAAAGGCACACCCACCTCTTGCTCTAGCTTTTTAATTTGTTGACTCAGTGGTGGTTGCGCAATGCCCAGTTTTTCGGCTGCGCGGGTAAAGTGCTGGCACTCTGCCACCGTTACAAAATACCGTAAATACCTTAGCTCCATGACCTTACCTCTGAGAACTTTCTGGTATTCAGTATCTTAACACGTTTTTTATGTGCCATATCTTTTCGATATCAAAGCCAACCTTTTTTGTATTGGATGCTATCCAAGCCAGCTCGCATCATAGCCATAGGTATCACGCAACCAACCGTTTGGTTATCAGAACGGTTGTTAAATACGGTTAACGAGGACGCTTTATGAGCACCCAAACCTGCCACTGCGCCGAGCACATTGCGGCCGCCTATGTTGAACATCACCAACACACTGGAGAGGGCGAAATCTATCAAACCTCTTTGATGAGTGCCTTGATTGATGGCGTTTACGAAGGAGAAACCACCATGGCCGATCTCCTTAAACATGGCGACTTCGGGCTCGGCACATTCAACCAACTCGACGGTGAACTCATCGCCTTTGATAAAACCCTATTCCAACTGCGCAGTGATGGCTCGGCGCGTCATGCCGATCCGGAGCAAAAGACTCCCTTTGCGGTCATGACCTTTTTCAAGCCAGAGATCAGCCAGTCTTTTGATCACCCCATGTCGCGCCAAGAGCTGCATGATGTCATCGATAGCTGGGTGCCAAGCGACAATATTTTTTGTGCGGTTCGTATCGATGGGGCCTTTGAACATGTGCGCACCCGTACTGTGCCCAAACAAACTCCGCCGTACAAACCCATGCTTGAGGCTATCGCCGCGCAGCCTGAGTTTCGCTTTGACCATGTCAATGGCGTGATTGCTGGCTTTCGCAGCCCACAGTATACCCAGGGCATCAATGTCGCAGGCTATCACGAGCACTTTATCACTGACACACGCCAAGGCGGGGGGCATGTTCAAGACTACGAATTGGCCTGTGGCACCTTGCAAATTGGTCGGGTCTCAAAACTGGTCATTGATCTACCAACGAATGCCAGCTTCCTCGGCGCGAACTTAACCCCGGACAACATACACGCCGCTATCGAACAAGCAGAAAAATAATATCACCTCCCATAGGGAGCTAACCTCACGAGGAGCCCAAGATGACAAAAACAACACAGTGGGACACAGGCGCACAACTGGTCGCAAATCACCTAGAACGCCAAGGCGTCGATTATATCTTTGGTATTCCCGGGGCAAAAATTGATCGCCTTTTTGATGCGATTGAAGATACCAATATTAAAATGATCCCGGTCCGCCATGAGGCGAATGGCGCCTTTATGGCCGGTGTTATTGGCCGCTTAACCGGTAAAGCGGGCGTTACCATGGCAACATCCGGTCCGGGCTGCACGAACCTAGTGACTGGCGTGGCGACCGCCAATTCTGAAGGCGATCCTGTGGTTGCTTTAGGGGGGGCGGTGAAACGGGCCGATCAACAAAAACAAACCCACCAAAGCCTAGATACCGTCAGCATTTTCAATTCGGTGACCAAGTACAGTGCTGAAGTACAAGCAGCTTCAGCCACCTCTGAAATTCTTGCCAACGCTTTTCGTGCGGCAGAAAGCGGTCGCCCTGGCGCTGCCTTTGTCAGTCTACCGATGGATATTCTCAACCAACCCGTGGAGAGTGGCGTACTCGCCCCCTCATTTCCTGCCCCGCTAGGCGTGGCCGATACACGCTCTATCCGCGAAGCGGCAAACAAAATCAAAGGGGCGCGTAATCCAGTATTTTTACTCGGTTTGCAAGCCAGCCGTCCCGAAAATGCGGCAGCCATTCGCGCCCTACTCAATCGTACCCAGCTTCCGGTCATCGGGACCTACCAGGCCGCTGGCACCGTCGACATCACCTACTATCAGCGCTTTGCCGGTCGGGTCGGATTATTTAATAATCAACCGGGCGATCTTTTGTTAGCGAACGCTGATCTGATCGTCACCATTGGTTTTGGCCCGATTGAGTATGACCCGGAGCTTTGGAACACCCAACACACCGATATTGTCCATATTGATGTGGCCCCTGCAGAAATTGAGCACTATTACCGCCCCAGTGTCGAGCTTGTTGGCCAAATTGAGCCAACCCTTAATGCGCTTACCGAGCAGCTCGACCATCAGTGGTTAATGCCCGCCTCGACGGTCGATCTGCTGGAAGAAGTCGCCCACCAGCGCCAAGCCATTCGAGCATACAGTCGTTCACACCAAGATTTCGCCATGCATCCACTGCATTTGATCAAGGCAATGCAGGATGTGATCACGCCAGACACCACACTGTGTCTTGACATGGGCAGCTTCCATATCTGGATCGCCCGTTACCTCAACTGTTTCCGTTCCCGTCAATTACTGGTCTCGAACGGTCAACAAACCATGGGCGTCGCCCTTCCTTGGGGGATTGGTGCGAGCTTGCTCAACCCCGATCGCAAAGTGGTGTCCGTGTCCGGAGACGGTGGATTTATGCAATCGAGCATGGAGCTTGAAACCGCAGTCCGCCTCAAATGCAACTTGTTACACATTGTTTGGGTGGACAACGCCTACAACATGGTAGAGATGCAAGAAGTCAAAAAATATCAGCGCTTCTCCGGTGTGAAATTTGGCCCGATTGACTTTAAAGCCTACGCCGAGTCCTTTGGCGCTAAAGGCTTTGCGGTGACACGACAAGAAGATTTAGTCACTCAACTGAAACAAGCCATGGATACCCAAGGCCCAGCTGTTATCGCCATTCCCGTGGACTACAGCGACAACTTTAAGCTAATGGCCCCACGCGAGGCCGGCAGCATGGATCCGGTATTCGCCTGATCAAACAGACATAAAGGAGAACACAATGAAAGGTATTAACCAAAAAGTCGCATTGATTACCGGTGCCGCCAACGGTATTGGCGCCGCGATTACCGACCGCCTTTATCAAGAAGGCGCCAAAGTGGCCATTGCGGACTGGAACCAAGCGGCATTAAATGACACAGCTGCAAAATACGATGCTGATCGCGTCTTGAAGCTCTCTGTCGATGTTTCAGATCCAAAAGCGGTAGAAGCCATGATTCAAGAAGTGGTGTCTCACTTTGGTCAGTTAGATATGCTAATCAATAACGCTGGGGTGCATACACCTGGCTCGGTGATTGACGGCACATTGGACGACTGGGAAAAAGTATCAGGTGTCGATATTGATGGTGTGGTTTTTTGCGCTAAATACGCCATGCCTGAGTTAATAAAAACCAAAGGCTCGATGGTAAATACGGCGTCAGTATCAGGCCTGGGCGGTGATTGGGGCGCGGCTTTTTACTGTGCTGCAAAAGGCGCGGTTGCGAATCTAACACGTGCCATGGCACTCGATCACGGCCTTCAAGGGGTGCGTATTAATGCCGTTTGCCCGAGCTTAGTCAAAACCAATATGACTAATGGCTGGCCTGAATCGGTGCGGGAAAAGTTCAATGAACGTATCGCACTAGGTCGTCCAGCAGAGCCTGAAGAGGTTGCTTCTGCGGTAGCATTTCTTGTCAGTGACGATGCGTCATTTATTTCCGGTGTTAATCTCCCCGTCGACGGGGGTGCCACCGCCTCGGATGGTCAACCTAAAATCGTCTAATAAACCATCAAGCGTCCCAATGCGTCCGTGTTATCGGGCGCTTTTTATAGGCGAGCCACTCAGTAAAATAGCGGGTGTTTAAGCAAGGTGGAAATCAATCACAAACAACGGGGGACGCGCTGGGTAGATTTGCAAAATCAGCGCCTTCAAGTCGGAAAGTGACATCCCCTCTTGTTCAGCATGGCGGGCATTAATGTCCTCGAACGCTAACGGCGCAACGCTGTCGATCACAATGTCACACACATAATCATCAGTTTCTAGCTGATGCACCGCGACACGCGAACCAGGTTGATAGTGACTTTCGGACTCATCGCGAATGGTGATGGTTTTAACACCAGCGGCCACCATGGGCGTTAAGGTGGAGAAGAAGGTGATTTTGGTCGGGGCAGTCATGTTGTTTGCTTCCAAACTGTGTTGGTCAAGGGTGCGATGCGATTTAAAAAGCCCGCGAGCACCTGCACGCGGGCTTTACATGCCTTGCGACGTTACGCCATCATCGGCACCAATACAAGGGTGCCAATAATCACGGTAATTAATCCACAAAGCACCGGCACCGAGGTGCGTTTAACCACCTCAAACGGGCTGAGTTTTGCCATCCCTGAGGTCGCTACAATCACGCCTGATACCGGCGAAACCGTGCGGCCTAAATTAGATGCTTGCAACATGGGGATAATCAAAAAGGCTGGGTTAAGTCCCATCTTCGCGGCTAACGATGGCGCGAGTTCGACAAACGCATAGAAAGGCGCATTGCCTGACCCGGTCGCAATCGCTGCCGCCACAGTGAGCAGGGTTAGCAACAACATCAGCGCGATACCGCCTGCGCCCGCACTCTCCGCTAGGCCCAATAAGTTGTCAATCGCACCAATCGACATCAAGCCTTGGGCAAATACACCGGCAGCCACCAACAGCATCACGACGCCTTTGAAGGCATCCGCCATGCCTTCATAGCAGGCATCGAGATCTTCTAGCGTTCTTCTGCCATCAAATTTCTTGGTCGCAAAGTCCACCAATGCCCCTAAAAAGATCGACAAGACCACGATGGTATAAATATCAAGATACAGCCCCTCGATGGTTTTCCCATTGAATAGGAACACCCCGATAATGGGTAAAAACGGCAACACTGCGTAATAAGCAGGCGCGTGTGTTTCTATCTCAGAGACATCCACACGCTCCATCGGCGTGTTTTCTTTGTTATCCAGATATTTATTCCAAAAGTAAGCCGCGGCGGCCATCACGATGATCGCACAAATAGAGACCGGCAATACGGTTTCAACCGCAAACACGTGAAGCGGTAGGCCTGCTTTTTCCGCTGCAATCACCACATCGCCCGACGTGGGTGACAAGATAATAGCAGCAGGTGATGCACACACTGCGGTAGCGGCAGGACGAGAAATGCCCATCGCGGTCATCATCGGGAACAAGGTCGCCATCAGCAGGACCCCCAACCCAGTGGCAGAGCTGACCGCCAGCGACATCAAACATGCCACGATATAAGCCGCTACGAGCAGCACATAGGGTGACTTGATCACCGATAGCGGCTTAGAGAACTGTTTCACCACGACGTTGTTGGCACCAATGTGCGACATATAGGCAGCAAAGCCGCACAACAACATAATTTGCATCCCAAGGCCGCCACCTCGGTATTGCAGCATGTATTTCACGTATTCCAGCGAGTCAGTAAACAGATTCCCCGTTGACGTTAATTTATCCGGCAGCACACTGTGCCCGATTAACCCGGTGATAATCAGTAATAAAATCCCTGCGGTTAGCAAGGTGCTTGCAGCACGATAACCTTTGACAATGAAGTAGCCCACAGCCACTGTTACAACAAGCCCAATGAGCAGTTCTAGCATAATTCACTCCACCAGATGGTAAAAATAAAAGAATGGGATGGAATTTACTCAGCTCACTGTACTAAACCCCTGCCTGTAGCACGACAACAACCAACCCCGAGCTTGATTTAAGACAAATAAAAAGCCGCCTCTCAATAAAAGGCGGCTTGGCGATCATAGTTTGTCTTGATTCGGTTATCGGCTAGTGGTGGAGATCAAAGCGGTCCGCGTTCATCACTTTTACCCACGCCGCGACAAAATCATGCACAAACTTGGCTTGGTTATCATCTTGCGCGTAAAACTCAGCGTAAGCGCGCAATATAGAGTTTGAGCCAAACACGAGATCGACGCGACTTGCCGTCCACTTCACCGCGCCAGAATCGCGTGCAATGATTTCATAGCGGTTGCGGCCAACAGGTTTCCATTGGTACGCCATGTCCGTCAAATTGACGAAAAAGTCATGACTTAGCTGACCCACACGGTCAGTCAACACACCTTCCGACGCACCGCCATGATTGGTGCCAAGCACGCGCATCCCTCCCAGCAGTACCGTCATTTCTGGGGCTGTCAGTCCCATCAGTTGAGCACGGTCTAGCAGTAACTCTTCAGGCTGAACGGTGTAGTCTTTTTTCAGCCAGTTACGGAATCCATCTGCAATCGGTTCTAACACCTCAAACGAAGCAATATCGGTTTGCTCCATGGTCGCATCACCGCGGCCAGGTGCGAAGGGGACGTCGACGGGGACGCCAGCCGCTTTTGCCGCTTCTTCAATGCCTTGATTGCCTGCTAGCACGATGGTATCAGCCAGACTAACCTGATGCTTCTGGGCAATATTACTCAGCACGTTAATCACCTTCGCTAGACGCTCCGGCTCGTTCCCTTGCCAATCTTTTTGCGGCGCTAGGCGGATCCGCGCGCCGTTCGCCCCACCCCGCTTATCGGATTGGCGATAAGTCCGTGCGCTATCCCATGCGGTGGTCACTTTCTCTGCCAGCGTCAGGTCGCTGTTGGCAATATCTGCTTTTACCGCCGCGACGTCATAATCGGCACGCCCTGCCGGCACAGGATCTTGCCAAATCAAATCCTCACTCGGCACATCTGGGCCGATATAGCGCGATTTGGGTCCCATATCGCGGTGCGTGAGTTTAAACCAAGCTTTAGCAAAGGCATCCGCTAACTGTTCGGGATTTTGATAGAAACGCTCCGCAATTTTGCGATAAGTCGGATCCATTTTGAGTGCCATGTCGGCATCCGTCATCATCGGATTACGACGAATGGTGGGGTCTTCCACATCGACAGGTTTATCTTCTTCTTTGATGTCGATAGGCTCCCACTGCCACGCGCCTGCTGGGCTTTTCTTCAATTCCCACTCGTAGTTAAACAACAGATAAAAGTAGCCGTTATCCCATTGCGTGGGGTGGGTGGTCCAGGCTCCCTCAATACCACTGGTGACCGTATCACGACCAATGCCACGTGCTTGGTGGTTGTTCCAACCTAAGCCTTGCTCTTCAATCGCCGCGGCTTCCGGCTCAGGACCAAGTTGTTCCGCATCGCCATTGCCGTGACATTTACCGACAGTATGGCCACCCGCGGTGAGCGCAACAGTTTCTTCATCGTTCATCGCCATCCGCTCGAAGGTGACACGCATATCTTGCGCGGTTTTAAGCGGATCGGGGTGGCCATCTACCCCTTCTGGGTTGACATAAATCAGCCCCATCATCACCGCCGCCAATGGGTTTTCCAGATCGCGCTCGCCAGAGTAGCGGCTGTTCTCAGCATCACTTGGGGCCAACCATTCTTTTTCTGCGCCCCAGTAGGTATCTTTCTCAGGGTGCCAAATATCCTCGCGGCCAAATGCGAACCCATAGGTTTTTAAGCCCATCGATTCATAAGCCATCGTCCCCGCAAGTAACATTAAATCGGCCCAGCTAATTTTGTTGCCATATTTTTTCTTAATGGGCCACAACAGACGACGAGCCTTATCAAGGTTGGCGTTGTCCGGCCATGAGTTCAAAGGCGCAAAACGCTGGTTCCCTGTCGCACCGCCACCGCGGCCGTCGGCAATGCGATAGCTCCCCGCGGAGTGCCACGCCATGCGAATCATCAAACCGCCATAATGTCCCCAGTCGGCAGGCCACCATGACTGACTCTCGGTAAGTAGCGACTTAACGTCATTTTTAAGTGCGTCAATATTGAGTGTTTTTAGGGCTGACGGGTAATCAAAATCGTTATCAAAGGGGGAGGTTTTACTGTCGTGCTGATGAAGAATGTCGAGATTGAGTGCATTGGGCCACCAGGTTTTGTGTGCCATCTCTTCCGATGTTGCGCCACCATGCATCACGGGGCATTGACCGCCCGACGTTGAGCGTTGCTGAGACATTGCTTTCTCCTTATGTTTTATCCATCAGTGCGAACGCTAAAACACCTGACTAGGCCGCACTGACGCTATCATTAGTTATTGCTAACTAAACATGAGTAACGTTAATAGACAATCACACAAAGCGCTAATCTGTTATGCCAATAATGTTAATAGTTAATAACTTATGAGCGACGCGCTAACTCACATTTACCATGCCCATTCGCGATTTTGAAGCACCACACGATAACCGTCCAGATCTTCAAAGGTACGCCCGTCTTTATCCCAATAGCTATTGTAGCTCGGCACAGGTTTAAACCCAGCGGCTTCAATTTGTTGACAGGCCGCCTGCCATGCGGCGTGATCCGGCAAATAAAAAACCAGTAAATTCTCTTGTGAGGGCGCTGGACCGACATGCGTACCGCGATGATGGGTAAATTCAAGGTGATAGTTATGATGTGGGTGACCAATAATGGCGCCATCAAAATCATTATGGCCAGAAAACGTCGCCAATAGCTCAAACCCCAGCCCATCGCAATACATGTTGGTAATGTCGGCCAAATTGTCGGTGGGTCGTGCCACCCGCATCACGGTGTCTTTATCAATCATTGTGCTGGCTCCTCCGGCTCGCAATTCAATGTTTGCATCATGGTGATAGAGTCTGGGGTAAACCCCAGCGCATGGTAAAACGCCTGCGCATCCTGATTAAACGTCATCACTTCTAGTTTAATCACAGTGGCATGATTGTCTTTCGCCCATTGGGTACACGCAGCCATTAACGCTTTGCCCGCGCCGGTTCCACGCGCATCACGGTCAACCACAATGGTATTCACATGACACATGGGATCATCGACCAGATGAGGAATGTGTACAAACGATTCCAGCCTTGCCGACAAAAAGCCAATCACTTTGTTTTGATGCTCTGCCACCCAAAAGTACTTATCCTCTTCTTGCAGCGCTTGCTGCAAAAACGCCCGACCGCTTGGGCCAGGCGTTGCAAACAGATGCGGCGCATGTTGATGGTGCATGTCACCAATTTGTACATTTAGAGCGAAGATGGCATCCAAGTCCTCAACTGAGGCGCGTCTCACTTGCATCCTTGTGTCCTTTAAATCCTTTTGTGTATTAGGCGATAAAAATCTGCCCTAATACATAACCGAGCGCACAAGCGCTCACCACGCCAATTAAGCCGACCGCCATAAATGAATGGTTGAAATACCATTTACCAATTTTGGTGGTGCCGGATGCATCAAAATTCACTGTCGCAATATCAGAAGGATAGTTGGGAATAAAGAAGTACCCATACACGGCCGGCATAATACCGATAAGCAGCGCAGGATCGAGCCCTAACCCAAGACCCACCGGCAACATCATCCGTGCGGTCGCGGCTTGTGAATTAACAACCACTGACACGATAAACAAGGCAAGTGCAAAAGACCACGGATATTGAGTGACCATCTCCACAATTCCCGACTTAAATTGCGGCATCGCGTATTGAAAGTAAGTGTCTGACATCCAAGCAATCCCGAAGATAGCAATGGCCGCCACCATCCCAGATTTAAACACCACGCCATTCGGCACATTACGCGGATCCGTTTTAGTCGCCAGTAAGATGATCCCGCCAAAGCAGAGCATCATCATTTGAATAACCACCGACATGCTGATGGCCTTACTTGCCCCTGCTACTGTGCGAATTTCTGGCCACATCGCGATAATCACAATGGTAACGATGGCACTGATGAACAATAACACCGCATTGCGCGCGGAACGGGGTAATACCTCATCTAACGAGGTCGCGGTGGTATTTTCGATACGTTCGCGCCATTCGGGGTCTTGTAAGCGCGCTTGGTAATCCGGATCGTCATCCAGCTCTTTGCCGCGGCGCAAGCTATACAGAGACATCAGCAAGGTACCGAACAAGGTGGCGGGGACAGTCACCAACAAAATCGAGACTAACGTAATGTCATGTTGAATATCGGCAAGCTGTGCAAGGTAATACACCACCGCAGCAGAAATCGGCGAGGCCGTAATCGCGATTTGAGAGGCAACTGACGCCGCCGCCATTGGGCGTTCCGGACGAATACCATTTTTCAGCGCGACATCACCGATAATCGGCATAATGGAATACACCGCGTGACCGGTACCAAGCATAAAGGTCATGGCATAGGTGACAAACGGTGCTATCAAGGTGACGCGTTTTGGATTTTTACGCAATAATCGCTCGGCCACTTGCAGCATATACTTAAGGCCACCTGCCGCTTCCAAGATAGAGGCGCAGGTGACGACCGCAAGAATAATCAACATCACGGTCACGGGCGGTGACGTTGGCGGCATCTGGAAGATAAACACTTCGATGACCAAGCCAATCCCTGAAACCACGCCCAGCCCAATACCCCCGTATCGGGAGCCGATGTACAGCATTAGCAGTAAGAACAAGAACTCTAAATACAACATACCCTCACCTCTCTACCCGACTACGCAGGCTGTTTTTGTTATGCGTTTAGCCTAGAACTTGTGTCATGCCTGCCAAGTGGTGCCAATAGCCGTTGCAATCGTGGTTAAGCGGTTGCGGGTTATTGCCTGCTTGGTTAGCACGGAATTTGTCTACCCAGTGCAAGGTGTCAAGCGACAGTGGACTTAACCGCACCACATCCACCAGCCCTTGCATTGACGGTAAATCGTTAATGAGATTTGTGCACTGTCCGGACTGGGTTTGAATGCCGTTCAGCACAAATACCGCTTGACCCTCTTGTGACTCGGTTAACCGTCCATTGGGGTAGTTGAGGCAGCACAGCTCGCAGTCATCTTTGGCACGGTTTTCTGAGCGCGCGGTAAAACAGCGTGCCGAATAAGCCAGTGGTAAGTAACCATAGCCAGTCACCTCCACCTCAAACTGATCGCGAATACCCAGTGCATCGCAGCCGTTTAACATATTCACCAACCAATCGCGCGAAAGCTCCACCGGCATCACCCAGCGTGTCATACCTAGGTCGACAAATTGCTTTAATGTTTGTGGGTTATAGCAGTTGATAGCGGCCCCCACCACAAAGGGCTGCCGACGCTCACTTAAAAACTGCACCGCACTCACGTCATTCGCTTCAATGCGAATATCATCATTATCACAGTAGCGTTTTAGCATGCTCAGCTCTGAGGGCGCTTCAATCAGCGCCATGGTCGAGAGCACCACTTGTTTACCAGACTCAGCCAGCTCACGCGCGAGCCCGATCCAGTCTTTGGTTTTCAGCTCTCGCCGCTTGGCACAGACGGTTTCACCGAGATAAATTACATCGACTTGGCTGTCAGCCACTGCTTGATAAAAGGCTTCAACCTCAGCCTTAGGCCAGTAATACAGGATCGGCCCGAGAGAAAATTGCATCATAATTCCTTATTGCCACTTGCGATGGTAAGCACCCAAACTGGTTTGCACCCCTTCAGAAAGACTATCGAGCGAGTGCGCCCAATCCGGTGCAATATCAAACGCATCAGGGTTTGCGACACAGCGATCAATCGCTTGACGCCATACCCGTGCAACTTGCTCCACATACGCAGGGCTGCGCTGACGACCTTCGATTTTGACCGATTTGATCCCGGCGCGATAAAGCTCAGGCAGGACACTTAAAGTGTTCAAACTGGTGGGCTCTTCCAGTGCGTGATAGCGGTTGCCATCGACACAGAAACGACCTTTGCATAGGGTGGGATATCCCGCTTTTTCATCGGCTTGGTACCGATCAATCAAGACGCCGTTTAAGCGCGACTCCAACCCATGCTCAGTATCTTGCCAGCGCACGAATGCTGCCGGTGAGCAAGCGCCCACGGTATTGGGCGATTGGCCGGTAAGATAAGACGATAAATAACAGCGCCCTTCAGCCATAATGCACAGGCTGCCGAAGGCAAATACCTCTAAATCGACATCGGTATCGCGTGCCAGTTGTTTAACCTGATGAATAGACAGCACCCGCGGCAATACCACTCGCTTAACGCCATATTGCTGCTGATAGAAACGGATCGCCCCAGCGTTAGTGGCGGATGCTTGAACAGAAAGGTGTATATCCAAATCGGGATAGGTGTTGGCAGCATAGTCTAAACAGGCCATGTCAGCGAGGATCAGCGCATCTGCGCCATTTCCGGCGGCGCTATCAATCGCATATTGCCAACGGCGCCAACCATCAGGATGGGCAAAGGTATTAATGGCAACGTGCAAGTCTTTGCCGTGGTCATGTACATACTGACTGGCACGCTGCAATTTGCTATCGGTGAAGTTCAGCCCCGCAAAATGGCGCGCATTGGTATCGTCTTTTAAGCCGACATACACCGCATCGGCGCCATGTTCGATCGCTTTTTTAACCGCCGGAATATTGCCCGCCGGACAAAGGAGCTCCATAACATTGCATTCCATTTTATGATTGTCCGGCTAAGATAAGGGCGTTGCCAATGTGGGGGGTTGATGTGTATCAAGCTCACTTCTCCATGATGACAAAAATCGCGATAAATGACGCTGTTGGCTCAAAAAATCCTCTCATTTTTGACTCGGATCCAATGGCGTAGCATTCAACCTCGCTACTCTAGTGGCATTCAACCATTGGCACCAAAGGAAAGCCAAATGCTCGTTAACCCAATCACCCAACAACCCCTTAGTCTTCCAATGCCCCAACCAAACCTGATTACACCGGGGCTAAAAGCCATCACTCAGTTGCCACATGGGCTGCAAGCTCAGGTGCTGACCAAAGTCATGAATACCGCTTTTGCGGTGCCGCTGGCAGAGGACGAGTTCGACTTTCTTGCTGGCCGTACTATTCGCATTGGATTGCGTGATCTCAACGCGAATTGGTTCGTGTCGCTGAACGAAGACAACCAATTATTGGTGCGCTTGTCTGGGGAAGAAGACGCCAGTATCGAGGGAGATTGGTTAGCGTTTTTAAAAATGGCGACCCACTATTGCGATCCGGATACGCTGTTTTTCCAGCGCCAACTCAGTATCAGTGGTGATACCGAACTTGGGCTGCATGTGAAAAACCTGCTTGATAGCCTCGAAATCGACACCCTACCCAAGCCGCTGGCACGCTCACTGACGTTAAGCCATCAGTACCTCACTAAACTCGCGTTGTAGTTGTCATGCTTTTCAAGTATCTGACCCATCAATGGGAGCTTGGATATCATGCTGCCAGCAGCTTGCCAAGTGATCGATAAAGTGGCGCACGACAGGCTGTTGATAACTACGCGATAAATAGACCGCCCACAGTGCACTGGGCGGTAAGCGATAATCGGTCAGCAAAGGTATTAACTCCCCCTGCTCCACATAGGGATTGGCTAAATCACATGGCACACGGACAATCCCTTTTCCCATTCGCGCCGCATTGACCAGGGTGCCTAAGTCGTTGGCGTGAATCGGCCCACTCACTCTTATCTCTTCTCGGCGACTGTCTTTAATAAACTGCCAATGATCACCGCTGACATGAATCAAGCACGGGTGATCACTGAGATCGCTCGGGTGATTAGGCTGGGACGCCTGGGCTATATATGCCGGTGACGCACACACGATAGAATCGATAGCCATGAGTTTGCGGGCAATTAAATGCTCATCCGGCTGAGGTGTAAAGCGCAATGCAATATCGACCCGCTCATCCACTAAGGGCGTAAATTGGTCGGAGGCAATCACTTCAATCACGACCTCTGGATGCGCATCGGTAAATTGCGTTACTGGCGCAACAAGGATCCCTTGCGCTAAGCCGATTGGCGCAGCGACTCGAATACGACCGGTTAAGGCGCCGTGTAGTCGTCCAGTCGTCAACGTTAACGCCGCCGCTTCGTCCAAAATACGCTGGCAATGACCATAGGCTTGCTCTCCGGCATACGTTAAGCTGACTTTACGCGTTGTCCGATGCAACAGACGCTGCGCAAGCCATTGCTCGACCTCTTGAACATGCCTTGAAACCTGCAAACGCGTTAGCCCAAGTTGTTCGGCCGCCCGCGTAAAGCTTTTGCAATTGGCTACCTCTACAAAACTACGTATTGCCGTTAGCCTATCCATATTGTTTCTATAATTGATACAAATTGTATCTATTATGATTATTTATCCAATAAATGAAAGCTAATAAGCTACATCCATCCAAGCAATCACAGCATGAGGAAGACAATATGAAAATCGCAATTATTGGTGCAACAGGTTGGATCGGTAGCCAAATCGTCGAAGAAGCGCGTCATCGTGGGCATGAGGTTATCGCTCTTGTCCGTCAGCCAGAAAAAGTGACCCGCGACGATGTCGAGGTGCGTCAATTCGACTTGCTGAATAACCATCACTCTGTACAACAGGCCGTTGCTGACGCTGATGCAGTCATTGCCGCCGTGGGCGGGCGCGCTGCAGGCAACCATGAGATGGTGGCAAACAGCGCCAAGCGCTTAATTGACGAGTTACCCGCCGCTAACGTCAAACGTTTACTCTGGGTCGGCGGTGCTGGCTCACTAGAAGTTTCACCGGGAGTCGAGCTGGTCAGCCTGCCCGACTTCCCTGACGCTTATAAAGCAGAAGCGCTCGCTCAAGGCGACGCTCTGAAGGTATTCCGTGAACACGCCCATACCCTAGATTGGACGTTCGTCAGCCCTGCTGCGGAGATTTTCCCGGGCGACAAAATAGGCCGCTATCGCGTTGGCGCGGATACCTTGCTTACCGATGACCATGGTGACAGCAAAATCAGCGTTGCTGACTATGCTATCGCGATGATCGACGAACTGGAAAGTGGCGCCCACCGTCGCCAACGTATCGGTGTGGCTTACTAATCCAAGCTCATTGCCCAGCGTGCTCACCCGCCAACCAAGGTTGCGTGAGTGAGACCGTCTGGGCATCAAAATCAATACAGGCTTGGGCCCCCAAAGGTGTGGTTAACATCGGATGCGTATGGCAACTGTCAAAACCATCAACCACAGCGAGCGGCTTCCCATCGAGTATTTCTTCAAGAACGTTATAGGTTGAACGTCCCGTTCCTTTGTCATCAAACAGCTCGTGTTTACCAAGTAACACCGCGCCTACCGTATCAAACACCCCAGCCAGTTTTAGGTGTGCGAGTGAGCGCTCAACCGTGGCAATATCCAACAAAGAGTCCTCAATCAGCAGAATATCGCCTGTCTTAATCGCTGGCATATAAGGTGTTCCCCAGATCCCACTCAGCGTATTGAGATTGCCACCGAGAATGCGCCCATTTACCTGACCTTTACCCATAAATTGCCATGCATTCTCATAGGTCGGTTTTGCCTCTGTCTGTTCGCCCCAATCAATCATGACATCCGTCCATTGGGCAGGCATCTTATAGGTCATCGGCAGCGTTATATTCTCAGTTGTTACCGCGCGAAAGGCATCAAAGGTTTCATCAACCAGTGGCGGAAACTCCCCTAAAGACGCCACTAAGGCTGGGCCATAAAACGTGATTAATCCCGTTTTGGCATAGATACCGAGCAGTAAAGCAGTGAGGTCCGAATAACCCACGATAATCTTAGGATCATCAGCCAAGGCGGCATAATCGATATAGGGAAGTAAAGCATTGCTGTTCATTCCACCAATCGTCGACATGATGCAGCGCACATTCGGATCACGGATCAGCTGGTTAAGCTCTTCTGCACGCGCCTTGATCGAGCCTGAGCGATAGTGATCCGATTGTCCGGTCAATGCCCCCGCCTTCAGTTCAAAGCCTTGTGCTTTGACATAGTCCATCGCGCGTTCAAATCGTTGGGGCGCAAATACGGTGGCTGGTGATGATGGCGAGAAAAAGCCAATTGTCTCGCCTTTTTCAAGAGGTGGTGGCAATAACATCTTGTCTTCCTTGATTTTTAATCTCCCTAGCATTAAATCATCAGGACGAGATAGTCACAATACTCGCCGATTAATCGCTGGGGGGCGTACTGATAGTCTGACAAATGTGTTCGGCAATTGGCATGGCTGAAGTCGCGGCTGGCGATGGGGCGTTACACACATGGAGACTGCGTGCAGATCGAACGAAGAGGAAATCGCCCACCAGCTCACCGCTATTCAACACCGCTTGGGCACGAATACCGGCTGGATAAGGGTGTAAATCATCCAATTGAATTGACGGGCAATACTTACGAACCTGCTTGAGGTATCCCGGTTTATAATGCGCATTCCACCATTCTTTTATACCGGTGCGCAGATTCGCTGCAGTGACTCGCCAAAATCCGCGAAAACGCAGCATATCAAGCGTATCACGCCAACTAAAATTGTATGTGGCATACCCCTCGCGTTTCCAGCCCTGAACGGCATTTGGGCCTACCGTCAAACCACCATCAACCATCCGCGTGACATGGACACCCAAGAAAGGCAAATCTGGATCCGGTACTGGATAGATCAAATGCGACACTAACTCCCGATGCTTTTTCGCTAGTTGATAATATTCGCCGCGATAGGGGATGATTTGAAACGATGTCGCTAACCCTTGCAGCTTCGCCATGCGATCAGCCATCAAACCGGCACAAACAACTAAAAATTCCGCGTGATAACGGTGCGACTCTCCCTGTAATTGGGTATCAATCAGCACACCGTCGTGATCTTCGTGTAGCTTCGTCACTTGAGTATTTAGCACAAGGTGCCCACCAGCTGCGACAAAGCGTCCGGCCATTTTTTCTGTGACTTGAGCATAATCCACAACACTGGTCGCTTTGACATAGATCGCGCCTAAACCACGCACATTCGGCTCAGCGCTGGCGAGTTGTTGGGCATCCCAACACTCACACTCGATCTCATTGAGCAAACAACGTTGATACAAATCATGCATCCTCGCCAGCTCTGTCTCTGTGGTTGCGACGATTAACTTGCCACACTGCTTATAAGGAATGCCCTCTTGCTCACAAAACGCTTTGGTGGCAGCAGCGCCACGCTTACAAAAATCCGCTTTCAAACTACCGGGCGGATAATACACGCCAGCATGGATTACGCCGCTGTTATGGCCCGTTTGATGTTGGGCCAAAGCAGGCTCTTTTTCTATCAATAGAGTGCGTTTGTTTGGATATCGCTGTTGCAACTGCCAAGCGGTGGCTACGCCGACGATACCGCCCCCAACGACCACAAAATCGTACGCCATTAGCTACTCCTTTCGTCACCCGTTAATCGGTCACGTCCAGAAAATAATACTGGCTAACGTCGCAAATAAAACCAAAAGATTCAAAAAGATGATGAGCGGCATGGTTGCTTTGATGGGTTTGTAGCAATAAGTAAGCGGCTTGGCGGGCACGAGCCTCCTTGAGAGCGTGCGAGACTAATGCCCGTGCGATACCTTGTCGCCGTGAGTCCGGCTGCACGTACAAATCGTTAATAATTAAGCCACGGCGCGCCCTCGCGAGCGAATACAAAGGCGTTAGGTGGACAAATCCCACCAAGGACGATTGGTGATAAGCCATGAGTATACACGTGTCTTGCTCACACAACCGTTGCTCGGTAAACGCCCTTGTTTGACTGAGCGGCGGACGAATCGCGAGCCAGCGCTGGTATTGGTCGAATAACACCGTGAGGGCGTCTAGATCATTTAACTCCGCTTTCGCTATATGCAACATTCTTTCTCTATCGCAGCGCTATGGTTACCTTTCAGTGTAAGCGCCGTCGCGAGGTTCTGCTGCCAACACCTCAATAGACGAGCATAAAGAACAAAAAGTATCTCTTCACATAACGTTGAAACTGGCCACAGTATTTAAGTTGATATAAATGCCAATATAAAAAGTTATAGTGCATAAGATAATATCAATAAGGCGGCTAAACGCCGACTCAGTATATGCTGGCCCCTGCAAGGGTATAGGATCGTTTGGCTAGGTCCGCGTCGCGGCGAGTTCTGATTACGCCACTGAGCGGGTGCGATACCACTTCACTGTGACAGGCGCGAGCTCTTTTAACGCGTTACGCACCATGACAGATGGCACTTCGATAAAGAAAAACGACATCAACACCATCATCATAGGATCCGCATAAACCGCGTAATCCGACCAAGGAGAATGCGCGACTAGCCAAGCGCCTAAAAAGCCCAAGGTGACCGAGAGACTTAGTAAGGTATCCATTTGCCACTGGCGTGATTCAGCTTCCACCAATTGGCTTTGCCCTGCCCGGTTTTTA
This sequence comes from Salinivibrio sp. SS3, assembly GCF_001722105.1. Classification (NCBI taxonomy): domain Bacteria; kingdom Pseudomonadati; phylum Pseudomonadota; class Gammaproteobacteria; order Vibrionales; family Vibrionaceae; genus Salinivibrio; species Salinivibrio sp. SS3. Next base: position 25,470 of record NZ_MEBQ01000024.1, read on the forward strand.
CGTGCAATCATCCACCATCCATAACCACAACCCACCACATTGACAATACCAAACAGCACCGCCAATGACGGGTTCACCGCGCGTCCGCCCTCGACCAAGGACGAAACCGCTTCATACAGAGAATAACTCACCAGCAGCATAATCACGGCGCCTTTAATGGCGACAACAAGCGGTGTCAGCAGCGCACGTGTGATCGGCCTTGCGTAACGCGAGTGGATATACCATGACGCTCCCAGTGACAACAAAGTTAACACTAGACTAATCAAGGAGTAGATACCGTCGAACATAATCACTAAAGAGCCAGCAATCCATCCAACGGCAAGGCCGGCGATGGCAAACCCCAATGCGAGAAGGGCTGAAAACACTAATACTGACTTTTCATTGATCACGTTTTGAGGAGACATAAAACACCAAAAGTAGAAAACACGCACATATTCTTGGTGCTACTGCGCCGCTTTACAAACACGAACTTGCTGGCATTTTCATTTTTCCATTAGGCATGAACAAAAAGATGTTTATTTTCAATTGCTTATTAATTAACCTTTCTGTCAATTTTTTTGACGGTGAGCGTTATAAACAAGTTTTAGTTATGAGATAGCGCTAAATCGCATTTTGCTTGCATATAACGTTTGCGCATACTAAATCTAAATTTAGATTCTTTATGGACTAAGACGATGAGAAAAGGCGTGTTACTCGCGGCAATTAGCTTGCAGCTTTTCCTCGCGATGACCAGCACAGGATGGTGGCAGTTTGGTGCGGCACTCAGTGCGTTTCTGTTGGTCGCGGTATTACGTTTACCTCAGGACACGTCGCATGAGTGAACCTGAGGCAACGACAAAGACTAAGCAGCTAGCAGCAGCCAAGCAAGCGATGTACAGGAGATAATCACCCACAGCGCAACACCAAACAGTAAAGGCTTAGGGCCTGCCGTGCGTAGCTGGGTGACAGAAATACTGCAGCCGATTAAGAATAAACACACTACTAATACTTGCTTTGAGATGGCGAAAATCACCTCATAGATAGGTTGCGCTTGGACAAAGACATCACTGATACCAATCGTCAGACAATAAAAAACGATAAAGTACGGAATTGTGATTTTTTTAGCGTGACTGCGAAACATGAGTGCGCTGACAAATGCCACAGGTACAATCCATAATGCGCGCGCAAGTTTGAGGGTGGTAGCGGTGGTTAGTGCTTGCTCACCATAAGCGGACGCCGCGCCCACCACCGATGACGTATCATGAATCGCGATCGCCGCCCAAGTTCCAAACGTATGCTGATCGAGTCCTAGCGCATGCCCGACCATGGGAAACACAAACAGCGCCAATGAATTCAACACAAACACCGTGCCTAACGCCAAACCAATTTCTTTATCATCCGCGTTGATAGCGGGCGAGACGGCTGCGATTGCACTGCCGCCACAAATCGCAGTGCCTGAGGCAATCAGGTGACCCGTCTTTTTATCCAGCCCCATCAGTTTGGCCAGTAGTGTGCCAAAGACCAATGTGCCTGCAATGGTGGCAATAATCAGCCCAATCCCATCGCCTGTCACGGCGAGCGCCTCTTGTAGCGGGATGCCAAACCCTAGACCCACAATCGAATAGGCCAGCAATTTTTTGGTAATTTTGGTGAGGGAGATTGCGCTTGGCACCCAGCCCAAGGAGGTTAACAAAAAGCCTAGCACCAGAGCGATCGGCGAACTTACCCAAGGGGTTAAACAAGCTAACACAGCCAATGAAAAAGGAAGATAACGCGTGTATGCGGTCATAATGATGCTCAGTAAAAATCAGTGACAGCATTGTAGCGCTCGGTGGGTGTTCAGAAAATCTTAAACTTTTTAACCTAGGTTAAGATTTGCTTAACCTATATCGCAACGTCTTGAAAAACCACTTATCAAGCCACGTACTTAAAAATCAAACAAGTAGTTGGTAATGCTATCACTCAGCCATTGGATCCCAGGATGCTCGGCCATCCCTGAGGCGGTGAATAGACAATAGTCTTCTTGGGTTAAGCCATAGGTGTGTTTGATTACCGCTAAGCGCTGTTCTCGTAAGTATTGCCGGATCAGCGGCTCAGGCAACACGCCCCACGCTTCTTCTTGTAAGATGGTATTGAGCATATATTCAAAGCTCGAAAAGCCAATGTATCGGCGTGAGAAAGGTTGAAGCTCAGGATTGTCTTTTTCATTGAGATAGACCATCACCGCTTGCATGGCATTACGCAGTTGGTCATCACTGACCCGACGCAGCCGGCTCAACGGATGGTCACTGTTGCACACCGACATCATGCGAATTTTACCCAGCGGTTGATAGTTGATGCGCGGATCGTCAATCCGTTCGTAGTCTACTCCAAAGGCAAAATCGACTTGTTGCGTTTCAACCAAATTGGCCAGATCACCGCTCGACGCCAATACGAGGTTGAAGGACGTCGCCGTAAAGCGCTTGTTTAGCTGGTGCGCCCAGTCCTGCCAAAGTTGATCGGGGATCGCATCATCACGCGCGATCCACACTTCGGCATTAAAGCCCGCGTTCGCTTGCTCGCACGTGCGACGAATGCGGGCCGCGGTGACCGATATACTCTCGAAATCTTTGTAAACGGCTTTGCCGATTTCCGACAGTGTCAGACGGTTACCGGTGCGATAGAACAATTCAGCGTTAAGTGATTGCTCGAGCGCTTTAATCGCCATACTCAATCGTGAACGATTCACATCCAGCTGACGTGCAGCTTCAGACACTGAGCCAGTCTCTGCGACTGCACAAAACGCATCAATTTGGGTTAGATTCATGCCGCCCTCCTCACGCTATCCTACCGGAGCGCGGCAAAGACACAAAGCGCTATTACCGCTTGCCAGCATCCTTAAACTATCGGCGATTATGCAATTATTCGTAGCGACCTACTGCGTATCAGAAAACGCCAAGCTCTCTGTGTTTGAGGCGCGACAGAATGAGACTATTCTATTCGAGATGGAAAACAGATAGGGATAACGAAAGTGCTATGGTGCCCCGGGCCGGACTTGAACCGGCACAGCGCGAACGCCGAGGGATTTTAAATCCCTTGTGTCTACCAATTCCACCACCAGGGCAACGCAGTTATGCGTGGTAGCACCATGGTCCGCAGACTGCGCTGCGAACGAAAGTGTACTTTAATGAAATTTAACCTGAGGTCAATAGTCCTTTTGTTCTTTTTGACTCAAGTGGTTGAAAAGCAGGCAGAACGATAGAGGTGAATCATGCTGCACATGCGCCTTTAAAGTTCCACCAAACCCCCCTTTACAAAAGGAGCTTTTTGCTTGACATAGGCATCTTGATCACGCACACCTTGAGCGAGTATGGCGCGCTTTTTGTTTTCGTATTCAGTACGCACTTCAGGGTTACTAAGCAAATACTGTTTGTACGCCATTTGGCGACGATGCTCTTCACTGTTTTTTTCAATCACGTGAGCATGGATCAGAAACCGCTCACCTTGATAGGTTACAGAGGCATCTTTGCGAGGACGGTGTTCGGGAAAAGGCTGATCACTGTGCTGATCTTGAAAACCGAGTGCATAGAGATGAGCGACAGCATGGTCGCGTTCGCTAGCACGATAGAGAATGGATAAATCAATAATCCCCTTGCCTCCTACTTTGGCTGAGGTGGAGCCAAAATGCAGTACCTCAATATCAGGTGTCGAGATACGATCAGACAGGGCTTGAGCAACGTCTAAATAAATAGGACGCCACGGAGAAAAACTAGCGTCAATTAATTGGTAGGGCTCGAGTGTAATCATGTAGCACCTAAGTTGGAAAGAGGAATGCTGAAAAACCGAGTCACTCGCCATGAGCAGGCTGTCGACTGTCATCAAACTCGGTGTTTGTCGCACCAGCCGTTCTCATGCAAGCAAGTCACTCCATTGTGCTAAACACCTTCCGCAAGCTGGGGGTTAGAACCGTATTGGTTGCTATTTTGATCCCCTTCCAACGCGCAAAGCACCAGCAATACAAGCATTCCGAGAATAGGGATCAGTGAGATGAGCAACCACCATGCTGAGCGCCCGGTATCATGCAAACGTCTTGATGTCACCGCCAAGGTTGGCAGTAGTACCGCCAATGAATACACAATGCTCAGCAACACTAATCCCGTTGCTTCAGCGACAATATTAAGCGCCAACGAGATACAAAAGTTAATCAGAAAGAACATCCAATACTCGCGACGGTGGGCGCGCCCTGAAAAAGTGGCATAATTACGCAGCACTTTTAAATACCATTCCATACGTAACCCTGTTTTAGTTGAAAAGTGTTCGCGTTTATCATAGAACGAGGCTCCAGCCACTACTATTTCAACGATAAGACATCCGACCGCTTTATCATCAGCTTGAGAGCCTTATCACTGATTTCTTACACAATAGCAGGTGAAAGGCGATTAGCTTTGCAAGCCCGCAGCATGCATCAAAAGCCTAAACAGCCAAGAGACAACCCCCAATGCCGCTACACTGGCTCCCCAGATCGTGATTAACCAAAGCCAACGCTGCCAAGTCGGTTTTGTCATGCCAGCCATCAGTGATAGGCCTCATCCGGATTCACTTTGCCACTAAAGACACGGTAACTCCAATAGGTGTACATCAAAATAACCGGGATGATAAACACCGAGCCAATCAGCATAAATTGCAAGCTTTGCTGTGGTGAGGCCGCCTGCCAAATTGTGATGTTGGGTGGAATGATATGTGGCCAAATGCTGATGCCGAGGCCAATAAATCCGAGCAAGGTGACACACAACGCCATAATAAATGGACGGTGGTGAGCCTGATCAGGACGGGCACGCCAGAGCCGGAGCAAACAAAAAGCGGTCAATAATGGAACCGGAGAGAGAATGAGCAAGTTTGGCATACTAAACCAACGGTCGGCAATTCCCGGATACGCGAATGGCGTCCAAATACTGACTATCGCGATACTTACCGCCATCAACACGACAAGTCGACGACTCAGGTGGTACATACGCATTTGCAACGCATACTCCGTTTTCATGATCAGCCAAGTGGCCCCCAGTAAACCGTACGCAATGATCAGTCCTATTCCGCAAAAGAGAGGAAATGGTGCCAACCAATCGAGCCCGCCACCAGCAAAAGCGCGGCCCTCGACAGGAAAGCCTTCAATCACCGCACCCACAGTCACCCCTTGAAAAAAGGTGGCAAAAATAGACCCTGCCATAAAGGCGGTATCCCAAAAGCCATGATGCCCGGGCAACGCTTTGAAACGGAACTCAAACGCCACACCACGAAAAATAAGCGCCACCAACATCAAAGTAAGCGGAATTGTTAACGCATCGACAATCACGGCATATGCCAAGGGAAAAGCACCAAATAATGCCGCCCCTCCAAGGACTAACCAAGTTTCATTGCCATCCCATACTGGGGCGACACTGTTAACCATCAAGTCGCGCTCTTCGCGTTCAGTGATAAACGGCATCAGGATTCCGATCCCCAAGTCAAATCCGTCCATCACGATGTACATTAAAGTGGCAAACACGATGATGCCAAACCAAATCATTGCTAAATCCATGTTTCCCCCTTACACACGGCCAGAGACAGTTAACGGTTCATGCGGTGTATCATCATGCTGATCCGGACCTAATTTAATTTGATGGATCATATAGATGTACCCCAACCCAAAGACCAAGCCGTACACCACAAAGAAACTGATCAAGCTAATACTCATGTGCAAGTCACCGTGGGCAGACACCGCATCTTGGGTGCGTAAAAGGCCATGCACTACCCAAGGCTGGCGCCCTACCTCAGTGGTTACCCAGCCAGCAAGAATCGCGACCAACCCCGCCGGCCCCATATACAAAGCAAAACGGAGCAGCCCTTGGTGTTCAAACAGGCGTCCTTTATAGCGCTGCCACGCCGCCACTAGTCCAAGTGTGATCATCAATAGCCCTAAGCCTACCATCAGGCGGAACGACCAGAAAACCACAGGCGAATTGGGTCTGTCTTCCGCAGCAAATTCGTTTAGGGCTGGAATTTGCTCGGTCAGACTGTGTTTTAAGATCAGACTCCCCAAATAGGGGATCTCTACTTTGTAGCGGGTGGTTTCCGCCTCCATGTCCGGAAAGCCAAATAAAATAAGCGGCGTGGGCTCGCCATGGCTGTTGTCCCAATGCCCTTCCATCGCTGCTATTTTGGCAGGTTGATATTCCAAGGTGTTTAGGCCATGTAAATCACCAATAAACGCTTGAATGGGCGCGGTGAATAACAGCATCCACATCGACATCGAAAACATCCGCTTCACGGCTGGGCTGCGCTGCCCTTGGAGCAGATGCCACGCCGCCGACGCACCAACAAATAAGGCACTGGATAAAAACGCCGCGACTACCATGTGCGCTAAGCGATAAGGGAAAGAGGGATTGAACACCACCGCTAACCAATCCACAGGCACCACTTGACCACTGACCACTTCATGCCCTTGTGGCGTGTGCATCCAACTGTTGGAGGCTAAAATCCAAAAGGCAGAGATCACGGTGCCCAACGCGACCATGGACGTAGCGAAAAAGTGCAAGCGATCACCGACACGTTGCCAACCAAACAGCATGACCCCGAGAAATCCGGCTTCTAAAAAGAACGCCGTAAGTACCTCATAAGTCAGCAACGGGCCAGTGATACTGCCCGCAAACTCAGAAAAGCCACTCCAGTTGGTCCCAAATTGGTATGCCATCACCAACCCAGACACCACGCCCATCCCGAAGTTGACCGCAAAAATTTTCGACCAGAAAAGGTAGAGGGTTTTGTACTCCTGCTCGCGAGTTTTAAGCCATAGCCCCTCAAGCACCGCAAGGTAGCAGGCAAGGCCGATAGTAATTGCAGGAAAGATAATGTGAAAAGACACCGTAAACGCGAATTGGATACGGGCCAACATAAAGGCATCAAGACCAAACATACGTGAAGTCCACTTTAGTAATTAGACCAACGCGTATGGTAGAAGCCCATTTTTAATGTGCCCATACACAGACGACTCAGATTAACCTATAACAGTTTGATATTTTCAGTGTTATAGTCTGGTTCACTTAGCGGCGATTATGGTAGGAAGATGTCCAAGTATCAGCAGCTTAGCGAGCAGATCAAACAACAAATTCAAGCAGGCATTTGGCATGTGGGAGAAAAGCTCCCCTCGCTGAGAAAACAGGCCGCTTATTCAGGGTTGAGTGTCATGACGGTGCTTCAATCCTATCAACTGCTTGAAAGCCAAGGGTGGATTGTTTCTCAGTCCCGCTCAGGTTACCGTGTCGCTCCCCATGCCGAACTCGACGATAACAAGCCAGATAGTGCGATTCATCCTGCAGAATCTGTCGATATCAATGACTATATTTTCGATGTGTTGCAAGCCAGCCGCTCGCCGGGTATGGCGAGCTATGGGCATGCCTATGTTGATCCCCTGCTCGCCCCTCGCCATCAAGTAAACCGCTCGCTCACCACTGCGGTGCGCTTTATGTCGATTCATAGTGTGGTCGACAATCTTCCCCCGGGTAATGCTCAACTACGCCACCTGATTGCCCAACGCTATGCAGCGCAGGGGATGCAGGTTTCTCCCGATGAAATCGTGATCACCGCAGGCGGGTTGGATGCGCTTAACCTGAGCTTACGCGCGGTCACACAACCTGGGGATTGGGTCGCTGTTGAAAGTCCGGCGTTTTACGGTGCGCTACAAGCCCTTGAAAACCGGGGGCTCAAAGCGATGGCGATCCGAACACATCCGACGGAAGGGATTGATCTCGATGCGCTCGAACGCGCCTTGCAAACGCATCCAGTCCGCGCTTGTTGGCTGATGAGCAATCATCAAAATCCGTTGGGGTACTCACTGTCAGATGAAAAGAAAGCGCGTCTTGCCGAACTCGTCAAACGCTATCAAGTGTATTTAATCGAAGACGATGTCTATGGCGAACTCTATGATGGCGAACACAAACCGCACCCTACTAAAGCGTTCGATAACAGCGGTCATGTTTTGCACTGCTCGTCTTTCTCAAAAACCTTGGTCGATGCCTTTCGCCTCGGTTGGGTGGCAGCCGGTGATCAAGCCCAGAAACTACAAAAGCTGCAGCTAATGAGCACAGTGACCACCAGCGTCCCCATTCAACTTGCTGTTGCACATTATCTTCATAACCGAAATTATGAACACCATCTAAAGCAGCTGCGTCGCACATTGGCTGAACGAAAAAAGGCGACCTATCAGTTTCTGATCGCCCATTTACCGCAAGGCGTTAATGTCATTAACAGCCAAGGGGGGTATTTTCTATGGATAACTTTGCACAAAGGCAGTGATACCACCGCGCTCTACCACCTTGCGCTCAAACACCATATCAGTATCGCGCCGGGCAATATGTTCGCAACACACGCACAGTTTGCCCATTGCTTTCGGTTGAATGCCTCTTACCCACTGGACCATGCACATAAAAATGCCCTAGCAACCTTATGTGATTTGATTGCACAGCACATTAAAACCTTGGTGAAGCGCTAAGACTGGCTGAGTAACCAAGTGATAAACCGTAAAACTCAACAACGATTTATAGTTTTAGATCTTGGTCAGTCACCGCCCCTTCCGCTGCGGAAATCACAGTATTGGCATATTTTGCCAATACGCCGCGTTTGTATCGTGGCTCTGGCTGTTGCCACTGACTTAAACGCTGATTCATTTCGGCTTGCGTTAAATCGACATCAATCGACATATCATCAGCATTAATAGAAATGGTGTCACCATCTTCAAGAATGGCGATGGGGCCACCATCCATGGCTTCCGGTGTCACATGGCCTACGACAAAACCATGACTCCCCCCAGAGAAGCGACCATCCGTGATCAGCGCAACGTCGTTACCCAAGCCACGCCCCATCACGGCAGAAGTTGGACTCAACATTTCGCGCATGCCTGGGCCCCCTTTGGGTCCTTCGTAGCGAATAACAATCACATCCCCTTTTACGATCTTGCCATCTAAAATCGCTTGCAAGGCTTCTTCTTCAGAGTGGAATACGCGAGCACGACCAGTAAACTGCGTACCCTCTTTGCCCGAGATTTTTGCCACGGCCCCCGTCGGAGAGACATTGCCTTTCAATACCACCAAGTGACTGGTTTGCTTAATAGGATTATCAAACGGACGAATAATATCTTGGTGATCAGGATAGTCTTCAACCTCCTCTAAGTTCTCCGCCAAGGTTTTTCCTGTCACCGTTAAGCAATCACCATGCAATAGACCCGCGTCCAATAGACGCTTCATCAATGGTTGAATACCACCAATGGCCACAAGCTCTGACATCATGTACTGACCACTTGGACGCAAATCCGCAAGCACAGGGACTTTTTGCCCTAGGCGTGTAAAGTCATCCAAGCTTAAATCTACATTGACCGTATTCGCCATAGCCAACAAATGCAGCACCGCATTGGTTGAACCGCCAAGCGCAATGGTCACAGTGATGGCATTTTCAAATGCTTCCCGCGTCATAATGTCTGAGGGGCGAATGCCCTCTTCGATTAAACGTACCACCGCTTTACCCGCCGCTTCGCAATCCGCACGCTTATCTTGTGAGATCGCTTCTTGAGCTGAACTGCCCGGCAAACTTAATCCCAAGGCTTCAATAGCGGATGCCATCGTATTCGCGGTGTACATACCACCACAAGAACCTGCGCCAGGAATGGCCGTTTTCTCTATCTTTTCGACATCTATTAATTCAATATCGCCTTTAGCATGCTGACCCACTGCCTCGAATACAGACACGATATCGGTATGATTTGCACCCGGTTTGATCGTTCCGCCATAGACAAAAATAGAAGGCCGGTTAAGTCGGGCCATGGCAATAACGCAAGCGGGCATGTTTTTATCGCAACCACCAATGGTCACCAAGCCATCAAAACCTTGGCATGCCGCAACCGTTTCAATGGAGTCCGTGATCACTTCACGAGAGACCAAAGAATACTTCATACCTTCCGTACCATTGGCAATACCATCAGAAATGGTAATGGTATTAAAGATAACGCCCTTACCACCATCAGCGTCCACACCACTGCAGGCATGATCGGCCAGTTCGTTGATATGCATATTGCACGGTGTCACCATGCTCCAAGTCGAAGCAATGCCCACTTGCGGTTTTGAGAAATCCTGCTTTTCAAAGCCAGTCGCGCGCAACATGGCACGAGCCGGTGCTTTAGACACCCCATCAACCACTTCCGATGAATACCGGCGCTTCTTACTCATCATACCCTCTCTCATTAATTCAACGTTTTATTTGTTAGTGATTATAGGGTCACTTTACCAAGGCTGACCAATCTATCAATATGCTAGCGACATACTATGCTGTTAAGTGACTTTTTACTTGTTTTGTCATAGTGATTTTTGGTGGAAAGATAAAGGGCCGAATATTGTGTGGGCATTGCCAGTGATTAGCAGCATTTTGCCTTCAGAGCACGATTAACCAAAGCCAGTGATATTCACCCAAATGCGCTGGCAACCTGATGTAGTTTGATTGCACAGCACATTCAAGCCTTGGTAAGGCACTAAGACTGGTTGAGTAACCAAGTAAGGATGGCTTTACGCGAGGTAGGTGTCGCCTGCTGATACCAATATCCCATCATCTGCAAAGGCTGACTCTGAGTGGTTGGCATCACTCCACTACCGTCACGATGCGCAAACGCCCAATCCGCAAAAGCTCGACGGTCGGCGTCACTCGCTTGCTGATACCAATAGACCACCATCTCTTGTGGTTTCTCTTTCGTGTCTTTCACTGGGGTTGTCTGACTAGCGGATACAGTGGACTGGCTTTGTTGACCCAATACTCGCGAAGCCTCATCCTTGGCCGCTATAAAGTAAGCATTGGGAATCGATAATTGCACCCGATTTCCTCCTCCAGCACTATTCAAAGTATACGTAACTTGTGGTTCCGACCAAGTCGTGGCAGTGTCTGAGGATAACGCGAATGATACATATTGCGTCGTCACACAGTGCTCTGTGCACGTTTCGGACGTTATTTGAGTATTTTCAAGCGGCAGCGTCTCGCCATTGATGGTAACGGTTTCATACTCTTGATAATTCTTAAAATACGAGATCTCAGTCATCAATTTGGAAGGAGCCACGTCGGGGCCTGCTGACTTATCAACGGGATAATTCGCCACATAATTCGCACTTGCTTTAACGACATTCGCCCCAGACAAGACCTGAATGTCTGGCGTGATCGATTTCGTCACCACCTGCACATAGTGGCGACGCTCTTTCACTGAACTAGCAACATCATCAAACTGGCTCGACGAATCAAAGCTAGTGCAACCGACAATAAGTAGACAACTCGATACGGTCACAAGACGGAAAGTTGCTTTCATACAGCCCCCTTACAGGAAGTTAAAAAAGCCGGCCATCCTGGCCGGCAAAAAAAAATAGAAAGGCAAAGTGTTACTGTTAAAAGTTATATTCGATACCCAGACGGGCAAACGCTTTTTTGTCCTCTAGATTGCCCGCATCGTGTTGACCAATACGAAGATAAGGCAAGAAACCATTCTTCGAGTACATTAGCTGACCGGCAATAACTGAATCACTATCATCGACATCGGCATTGTTATCTAAGTCAGAATCGCCATTCGCAGCATAACCTAAGCGGTAACCCCACGGACCATTCCAGTACTCACCGACCACTGAGATTTGATCTTGCTCCGCCTCAGTCCCCTTGTTAGCGCCCGCGGTGTTGTACACGCCATCGTTATATTTATACGCGGCAGATACCTTAAATCCACCTGGGAGTGGAATTTCAACCCCAGCTAAATAGGCTTTGGTATCAATATCACCCTCATAATTTGAGTTATATTCGTACCCACCATGAAGAGTAAATGCGTCCGCTAACGTATAGTGCGCAGCGGCCCCAAAGTGGTTTGAGCCTTTGACATCTTTATCGCCGCGCCCCACTGACACGTCAAAACTAAAGCCATTTAAATCGGGTGAGTCATAACGCGCGATATCGCCTTTACGATCATAATGCGACTTCGTGTCCGCCCCCCAGTCAAAGACGCGGCCTAACCCTGGGTTCGAATAGGGCCAATCGACTACTTCATACATTGGCGTCAACATACGACCAAAACGCACTTGGCCCCAACCCCCTTTCATACCAATGAAAGTATCACGATTACCCAATGTCGCGCCTGTTCCATCTTCACCGACATACCCTGACTCGATTTGCATGAAGATATAAACGTCGTCATTGAACGCTTTACCGGCTCGAACCCCGACGCGAGATTCGTTCTCATAATCGTAGCCATTCCCATCTTCTTGGTTGAAGGCTGAAATAGCCGCAACACCATAAAGGTCGACATTGTAGTCAGTCAAAACACCAACCATACCTTCGTGGTCGGCGGCCATTGCGCCAGTTGATCCTAATGCAACCACTGCACTAATAAGCGAACGCTTAAAAATCTTATTCATGAAAGACTCCTGCTATCTGCAAGATACTGGCTTTGCCTCGTTGATTTATTAAGTTTTGTCGAGTGCAAAACCGATTTGAAAGCTGAGAAATATATTTCAGCTTTCCCCCGCTGCTTACACATTTCGTGTAACCACATCCTCAGACTAATTACGCAGAGAAAAATATCAATCACGACTTAATTTTTAATACGAATAATATGACATAGAGCATGTTTTTGACCGTTTTATGACATAGATCTTATTCATAAAAAACAAAAAGTGGTTTATAAACAATTATTTATACATTTATTTAGGAATGACAGCTTCCGGAGAAGCGTATTTTAATGTCAATAAAATGAAATAAAAATCATAGAGTACGAACACGACATCACGTCAAAAACGGCAAAAGTCGCCAATCTTATTTTTCTTACAAAATTAACGAGCAGAGAATGGATAGATGAGGGTATTTTTTTACGTAAAATACATTTTATTATCGTCAAAAACGGCAAAAAAATGCATGGAATTTGGGAGTTATGTAATTTTATTATGAAAAATAACCACGGCTACAACTGTGTTTACGTCATCGGAACTCCCCCGCGACAACGCCTTGTCTCGCGATCGAGGGCTTTTTACATCGCCGCACAACGATCGCTGTTGCATATTAAGCCGTACTCGCTGTTATAGAAAAACTGATGCGCATCAAAAGTTAGGTTGACCTGTCATTCAATCAACAGATTCGCGTGATAGATTAGTCAATGAAGCGTTAAGCTCACCCCATAGTGCAATATACCGCCACGCCATGGCGAAAAAGGATCCCGGCATCAATGAAAGGACTACGTTGGTTTTTACCTCTTATCATTCTCGGTCTTGGCTATCTGGGCTATACCGCCATCGCGGCAACAGAGTCCGCTCCCCAAGAAAATGCTGCGTCCCCACCACCACCGATTGTTGAAACACGCGTTGTTCACCCTACCCAACACCAAGTGGTTTTACGGGCGCACGGTGAGGTCATCCCTGTAGAGACCACACAGCTTTCTGCTCAAGTGTCCGGTGAAGTCGTCGCTTGGCATCCAAACTTTGTTGCTGGCGGCATTGTTAAACGTGGTGATGTGCTGTTTTCCATTGAGCCTGAGAACTATCAAGCCGCGGTACTAAATGCCGAAGCCGACCTTGCCAGTGCAAGAGCGGCCTTGATAGAAGAACAAGCCCAGGCCGCGGTGGCAAAACGTCAAGCAAAAAGCCTTCCTCCCTCACAAGTCACCGATCTTTACTTACGCAAGCCACAAGTCCTCAGTGCAAAAGCCCGCGTAAAATCAGCACAAGCAGCGTTAAAACGTGCACAACGCGACTTAGACAACTGCCAAGTGACTGCCCCTTACGATGCACTCGTCGTGTCGCGAGACGTCGGGGTTGGGCAGTACATCAACGCAGGAAGCCCGGTGGGGGTCCTTAATAGTATCGAGGCGGCGGAAGTGCATTTGCCTATTGCTGGCTTCGACACCCTCTTTCTCCCCACACCCTTAGCGGGGATCGAGGTTCAGCTTACTCGCAACGGCAGCGAACCGGCCCAACGCCAAGCGCGACTAGTGCGCGATCTCGGCATCGTAGAGCAAAGTACGCGCATGATGCGGGTAGTGGTGCGCCTTGATGATCCTTACGGCATCCAGTCGGCTAAACCTGCCCTACCTTTTGGTAGTTATATCGAGGCGACGTTCAAAGGGGCAACGTTGGAGAACGTCTTTAAGCTGCCGCAGTCCTTGATAAACAATCGTCAAGTTTGGGTAGTCAACCAAGCGGGAAAACTCACCCCGCGTACGCTACGCGTGGTGAGAACGGAGGGCCAGTATATCTACGCTGACCAAGGCTTAAGCGATGATGACCAAGTGGTTACCACGCTGCCTGAATTCCCCGAGCCTGGCATGACGGTTCGCGTCGCATCGCAGGTATCGCCGGAGGGTGAACATGAATAATGTTGACACGCCATCGCGTGGGCTCATTGCCTATTTTGCCCACAATCCGGTTGCGGCAAACCTGATCATGGTGTTTGTACTCATCATGGGGGTTGCCAGTTACTTTTTCATTCAGCGACAGATGTTCCCTAACATCGAAATCAACTATATCCATATCACAGCGGACTATCCTGGGGCGTCTCCACAGGAGGTCGAAGAAAGTATTCTGGTTAAAGTCGAAGAGGCGATTAAAGATGTCACCGGGATCGAATCGGTGGTTTCAACCGCGCGGCGCGGATTTGGTCAAGTCGAAATCGAAGTGGATGTTGGGGAAGATCTCAATCTCGTCCTGGATCGCGTAAAACAAGAGGTCGACGCTCTGTCTAACCTCCCCGCGTCGATGGAGCCGCTTAATGTCGCGCAAGTGGAGTTTCGCCAAACCGTTATTCAGATGGCAGTGGTAGGCAATAAGCCACTCACTGAGCTTAAACGCGCAGCACAGGACATTGAAGACGAACTCCTCCAACTCAAGGACGTCACCTTGGTGGAGCTCAGTGCCCCTACCTACGAAATTGCCATCGAAGTGGCCCCCCGTATTCTGCGCAAGTATAACCTCACGCTTAATCAGGTGAGTGACGCCATTGCCCGCTACTCCGCCAATTTCTCTGCCGGGGAGGTACGCACCGACAGCGGCATGATTGCAATTCGGGTCGAGAATCAACGCTACCGCGGTGATGAATTTCGCCAGATCCCAATCAAAATTGGCCCCAACGGCAGTCGATTATTGCTACAGGATATTGCCACCATTAAAGACGGCTTTACAGAGGGCGAACGCTATTTTAAATACTCAGGGCAAAACGCGATTTTTCTCTCGGTGAACGCCACGGCGTCGGAAAACATGGTCACTGTCGCCGACGCTGTCAAAGGTTACATCAGTGAAAAGAACGCGACATTGCCCGCCGGGCTGGCGCTCAAATCGGTGGTCGATATGACACACTACCTCAATGCCCGCCTTGATATGATGCTGAAAAACTTATTACAAGGGGCGGTACTGGTTGCGTTACTGCTGACACTATTCTTGCGCTTTAAACTTGCCCTCTGGGTGCTTATCGGTTTACCCGTATGCTTTCTTGGCGCGGTCATGTTAATGCCAGTGATTGGGGTCAGCATTAACATCGTTTCACTATTTGCGTTCATTATGGTGTTGGGGATTGTCGTCGATGACGCGATCGTTATCGGCGAAAGTGTTTATACCGAAGTGGAGCACAAGGGTGGCGGTGTCAATAACGTTGTCGCCGGGGCGCAGCGTGTTGCCACCCCCGCCACTTTTGGCGTGCTCACCACCATTGCCGTCTTTGCCCCTTTTATTATGTCGAGCGGCCCTGAACGCGCCTTTTTCTTTGGCATCGCGTCAATCGTGATCTTGTGTCTGATCTTTAGCTTGGTAGAGTCGAAGCTTATTTTGCCCGCTCACTTGGCGCACACCCACTTTTCCACGCCCAAATCAAATAGCTTTCGCCAGCGTTTTAATCGGCAATTCCATCGCTTTGTCAATGGGCCATACCGCCGCGCCGTCACCTTCGCCGTGCATTGGCGCTGGTCGGCTTTCGCATTATTTGGTGCCTTATTAGCTATCAGTGTTTCATTGGTGGTTGCCAGCCACGTGCGTATGGTGCCGACGCCCAAAGTCCCGCATGATTTTCCCAATATTCGTCTTGAGATGAACAATAACGCCTCCAGTGAGCAAACCATTGCCGCACTCAAAGCCATTGAAAGTATGGTCTACCGGGTCGATAACGCCACAGAAGCCGAAACGGGCCAAGCCATGGTGCAAGACACACTCGTATTTAATGAAGGGCGAACCTCGGGACAACTGGTGATCCCTTTAGTCGATGATACATTGCGCCCCTTTACCACCTTCGAATTGTCACGGCGCTGGCGCGAGGCGATGCCGGAGATCCCAGGGGTTAAAAAACTCACCATTCAAGATGACGTGAATGGTGGAGAGCAAGGTGATGAGTTTGGCTTCCTCCTTTTTGGGCCCAATATCGACACACTCAATGCGGCCGGACGTGCTTTAATGTCGCGCCTTAACCAGCAAACGGGCCTTTTTGATGTGTCCTCATCCATCGATTCCGGCAGCCAGGAAGTGCTTATTTCCCTCACGCCCGTGGCTCATGATCTAGGACTGGATCTCACCACCATTGCACAGCAAGTCGGTGGGAGTTTCTATGGCGGGGAAGCGCAGCGCCTGATCCGTGACGGTGAAGAAATAAGAGTCATGGTGCGTTATCCCAAATTAACCCGGGAGGCCTTTTCATCCTTACGTTATGCGGTGATCACCACCCCAACCGGTCAACAAGTTATGTTGGGCGATGTGGTTAAACTTGAACAGCAACCTGGGGTGAGTAGCCTGCGCCGTGAAGCTGGATTTAGAACGGTTTATGTCTATGGGGCGATTGATGAAGAGTTAGTGGAACCCAATCAAGTAGTGGAGACCATTCAGCAATCGGTGATACCTGAGGTATTGGCCGATTATCCGGAGGTTACCAGTGAACTCAGTGGTTCGATTGAAGAACAACAAGCCCAGCAAGATGAACAAAAGCTTTTCTTTGTTGCCGGGATGATTGTGGTCTATGCGTTGTTAGCCGTGCCCTTAAAAAGCTACACACAACCACTGATTATCATGTCTGTGATCCCTTTTAGCTTAACGGGGGCTATTTGGGGGCATTATTGGTTTGATATTGATTTAAGTATGATGTCGACCTTTGGTTTGATTGCCGCCGCAGGCGTGGTAGTCAACGATGCGCTGGTGATGACGGATTATATTAATCGAGCGCGCAACGCGGGTGTTGCGATCAAACAAGCAGTGATCGACGCAGGCTGTGCCCGTTTTCGGGCAATCACACTGACCTCTATCACCACCTTTGCGGGGGTACTCCCCATTATGTTTGAAACCAGCCTGCAAGCGCGTTTTGTGATCCCAATGGCTGTTGCTCTTGGCTTTGCGGTGATGTTTGCCACCTTGCTAACGCTGTTTTTGGTGCCGTGTTTATATCTGATGTTGCAAGATATTGGCCAACTGCTGCGTCGGCTAACTCCCGGCGTATCGTCCTCACAATCAGAGCCTAACGCGCAGTAAAAGCAGTACCGAGCGCGGTGCCTTGTGCGCCATGTTGGTCCAGCTGGTTAGCAATGGCGGTCATCGCTAACCAGCGGTTCTCGCACCATGAAGGGGCCAGTAACGTCGGTGGACGCGCGCTCGCAGACACGCGATGATATACCACCTCAGGGGGCGTTCGCTGGATCATCATAGTGGCGCTATCGACGTAGGCGTCTAATGTGATTTCGCTTTGACGCCCCGCCCGCCACGCTTTCGCCATGGTACTCCCCTCAACAATATGCAGCGGATGCAATTTGATGCCATCGGTGCCTGTGCTCACCACACGGTCAATCGTTGTTTGATGATCGGTGATGCCCTCTCCGGGCAGGCCAACAATCAAATGCGTGCATACTTTGATACCGAGCGCACGGGCTTGTTGAGTGATCCGCTCGTACACCGCCACATCATGGCCACGGTTAATGCGCTTTAACGTTTTATCATGGCCGGTTTGCAAACCCAGCTCTAACCAGACTTCAAACCCTTGTTGACGATAGTCCGCCAACAGCGTCAACACCTGCTCAGGCACACAATCTGGCCGAGTACCGACACATAACCCGACCATGTTTTCACGCGCGAGTGCTTGCTGGTACAAAGCCTTTAATCGCGCGACTTCACCATAAGTACTGGTATAGGCTTGAAAATACGCCAGATAACGACGTGCTCGGTCTACCTCTTTCGAGCGCAGGCGCAGTTGATCGCTAACGGTTTGGTGCTGCGCGGTTTCATCGGAAAATGAGGCGACATTGCAAAAGGTACAGCCGCCCCGTCCGAGCGTGCCATCACGATTGGGGCAACTAAAACCACCATGTAGCGTCAGCTTATGGACACGTTCACCATAACGGTGTTTTAAGTCTTGGCCTAGTGTATTAACAAGTTGATGCAGCTCCATGACGCCTCAGCGGTAAAAGACAAAGGCGGGATTTTAACAACTGTTGTCGAGGAGATATTGGTGCGGATCAAGCAAGGGCAAGCTTTCTCTAAAACAACAAACCCGCCTTAGCGGCGGGCTTAATCGTTGGCGCGTGCGCCTATTAGGCTTTGGCTTTCTTCTTGCGCTTATCAGTGACTTCCCACTGACCATCCACAAAGAAGGCTGACCAACCCGTTGGTTTACCGTTTTCTTCGCTGCGCACGTAATTCTCTTTAGTTTTACGCGCAAAACGAACCACAGTAGGACGCCCATCGGGATCTTCCTGCGGGGCATCGGCAAGGTATTTGAACTTGTCCGAAATGCGCTCTTTGAAGCGATGAAGCTCTTCCACCAGCGGTGCGCGTGTCTCGCGGGATTTGGGGAAGTTGCTCGCGGCCATAAACAAGCCTGAAGCGCCATCGCGTAGCACAAAGTAGGCGTCTGAATTTTCACATGGCAGTTCTGGAAAGTGCACCGGATCCTCTTTCGGTGGCGCCACGTCACCATTTTTGAGGATCTTACGCGTGTTCTTACACTCGTCATTGGTGCACCCCATGTATTTACCGAACCGGCCATTTTTCAGCACCATGTCGCTACCACATTTGTCGCACTCCACCACTGGGCCATCATAGCCTTTCGGCTTAAACTCACCTTTTTCAACCACGTAGCCTTCACAGCTCGGGTTATTACCACACACATGCAGCTTGCGATGCTGATCAATGAGGTAAGAGTCCATCGCCGTTTCACAAATCGGACAACGCTTCATCGCCCGAAGATCAGCGGTCTCAACGTCCTCTTCGAGCACATTAACAATGCCATCTTCATCCATCAGATTGATGGTGGTTTTACACCGCTCTTTCGGGGGTAATGCGTAACCCGAACAGCCGAGGAACACCCCAGTCGAAGCGGTACGAATCCCCATTTTACGCCCACAGGATGGACAGTCGATATCTGTCATCACCATGTTATTGGGCTTCATACCACCTTCGTCTTCATCCTGCTCGGCTTGTTCAAGCTCTGCGGTGAAATCCGCAAAGAAGTCGTCAAGGACCCCTTTCCAGTCAGCTTGACCTTCCGCGATTTTATCCAGTGATGCTTCCATGCGAGCGGTAAAGTCATAGTCCATCAAATCGGCAAAGCTTTGGTTGAGGCGGTCTGTGACAATCTCGCCCATTTTCTCAGCATAGAAGCGACGATTTTCGACCCGCACATAACCACGATCTTGAATGGTGGAAATAATAGACGCATACGTCGATGGACGACCAATGCCCGCTTTTTCCAACTCTTTGACCAAGGCCGCTTCGGTATAACGGGCGGGTGGCTTAGTAAAGTGCTGTTTGGGATCAAGCTTGTCGAGTGTCAGTGATTCACCGACTTCAACCGCTGGCAAGGTTTGATCTTCGTTTTTACCAGAAGGACGCTGTACCCGCGTCCAACCGTCAAAGCGCAGCGTACGGCCTTTGGCTCTCAAGGTGTAATCGCCCGCATCGACCGTCAAAGTGGTCGAATCGTATTTTGCCGGCACCATTTGGCAGGCCACAAACTGGCGCCAAATCAAGTCGTACAGACGATGCGCATCGGGGTCCATACCCTGCAAATCATCGGCCTTAACCCCTACGTCAGAAGGCCGGATCGCTTCGTGCGCTTCTTGTGCGTTGGCTTTAGCCCCGTAGACATTGGCCGACTCAGGTAAATATTTCTCACCGTATTCGCTGGCAATGTGGCCACGAGCCGCGTCGACCGCCTCTTTACTGAGGTTGGTCGAGTCGGTACGCATGTAAGTGATATAACCGGCTTCGTACAAACGTTGCGCCAGCATCATAGTTTTCTTCACCCCAAAGCCCAGGCGCGTACTTGCCGCCTGTTGCAATGTTGAGGTGATATAAGGCGCTGATGGTTTGCTGGTTGACGGGCGATCTTCGCGATCACGCACCACAAAACTAGCGTGCTCAAGCGCCGATACCGCCGCCATCGCTTCATCTTTGTTCTTCGGCTTAAAGGCCTTGCCGTTTTGCTGCGCCACGAGCAAACGCAGTGCTTGCTCTTTCGGTGTGAGCGTGTCGGCATGCACATCCCAAAACTCTTCGGGAATAAAGGCCTTTATTTGATGCTCTCGCTCAACAAGCAGCTTGACTGCGACCGACTGCACACGACCGGCCGATAGGCCACGCGCCACTTTCTTCCATAGCAGCGGCGAGACCATAAAGCCCACCACACGGTCTAGGAAACGACGCGCTTGCTGCGCATTAACACCGTCAATATTGACGTCACCCGGCGCTTCAAACGCTTGCGTAATCGCATTTTTGGTGATCTCATTAAAGACCACGCGCTTAAAGCGATCGTTGTCACCACCGATAAGTTCGCGCAAGTGCCAAGCAATGGCCTCCCCTTCGCGGTCCAAATCCGTTGCGAGATAAACGTGATCCGCTTTTTCCGCTAGCTGCTTGAGTTCGGCAACCACTTTCTCCTTACCCGGCAGGACTTGGTATTTCGCTTGCCAGCCATTGTAAGGATCAACGCCCATCTTATTGATGAGCGCCTTCTGTTCTTTTTCTTTTTTAATTCGCGCTTTTTCTTCGGCGCTGAGCCCTTTCGTGGACACAGGTGCGGCTTTTTTACCGCCTTGCGTCGCTCCAGTTGGCAAGTCACGAACATGCCCGACACTCGACTTCACCACGAAGTCTTTGCCGAGATATTTGTTGATCGTTTTCGCCTTTGCTGGGGACTCCACGATGACGAGAGATTTGCCCATAATGACCTAATTGACGCCCTTTGCGCTAAAACTGTCGAAAATTCGTTGCGTTGCACTTCCATGCGGAGTGCCGCTATCTGTTTACAATATTGAGCGAGTCTAGCCGAATATCAACTAAATTCGCAGCAAAACACGCTGATTGCTCGTCCCTTCCACAATTGTTACGCAATTGTGATGGTGATATCTCGATTATTCTTCATGCCGATTTCCGGCAAAAACGCGCTAATCATTACCATTGCCGCACGCAAAATAGCTAAGTGGATGCGGTAATCTTTGGCTTGGCTCACACTATTATCACTATTTCACTAATTATCGTGCGTCTGTTGCCGCTATTTCTCTCCGTTGTCTAACGTCTAGCGCCAACAGACAGCACACGGGATATGAATTAAACCAACGGACGCTGACCACGACTGATCCATTTTAGCAACACGCGATCGGCCACTTCCGCGGATGCGCCAGCCAGTTTTTCCGCAATGTTTTTCCGCTGCTGGTACGACACCGACAGCACTTTTCGTTCGTTATTCGCCGCCTGGAATAAATACTCGTCGCTGGTACAGACCTGGTCAATCAATCCTCGCTCCAATGCTTGGTTACCAAACCAGTGCTCACCGGTGGCAACATCATCGACATTGAGAGACGGGCGGTATTCGCTGATAAACGCTTTGAACAGACCATGGGTTTCTTCCAGCTCCGTTTTGAACTTCTCGCGTGCTTTGTCAGTGTTTTCACCAAACATGGTTAGCGTGCGCTTGAATTCACCGGCGGTCAGCTGCTCAAATTCAATATCGTTTTTCTTTAGCAACTTGTTAAAGTTAGGTAGTTGGGCAATCACCCCAATCGAGCCAATAATCGCAAACGGCGCTGCAATCAACTTATCCGCGACGCATGCCATCATATAACCGCCGCTCGCCGCCACTTTATCGACCGCCACGGTTAAGGGCACCCCTGCTTGACGGAAGCGTGCCAGCTGAGACGCTGCTAGGCCGTAGCCATGCACCATACCGCCACCACTCTCGACGTTGACCAAGACTTCGTCCTGTTCGGTTGCTACCGACAAAATCGCCGTCACCTCTTCGCGTAACGCCTCCACTTCGCGGGCATCAATGCTGCCTTTAAAGTGGATCACGAACAGTTGTGGATCTCGTTGAGCCGATGATTCGCTCTGCATTTTGGCTGCGGCTTTTTGCGCCTTTTCTTCCTTTTTCTTGGCTTTTTTCTCGTCTTTCTCTCGCGCTTTTAACGACGACTCATTGTACAAATGCTGCTCTAACGATTGACGATAGTTTTTAAACCGCTCAGTCAAGTCAGTGAGCTTCAGGCTACCTTTTTGCCCCCCTTTGTCGCTCGCGGCGCGCACTAAAGCGACCAACACAAATGCCGCCAATAAGAAAGTGACGACTTTGGCCAGAAAAAGCCCATAATCCGCAATGAAATCCAATGTTGTATCCTCTTTTTTATCGCTACGTTGGCAATGCCGTTAACCGTACATCACGCACTTGGTTGTCACACTTTACCTGCAACCTTACAATAATCTACGTTTAACAATAAATAAGGATTTATATCGTGGACTACCAAGTAAGCTCAAACGCGCTTGAAGGGCGTGTGATTTTGGTGACCGGTGCAGGCGCTGGCATTGGCCGCCAAGCCGCACTTAGCTATGCAGAGAAAGGGGCCACTGTCATCCTTCTCGGTCGCACCGTGAAAAAACTTGAAGCAGTATACGATGAAATTGATGCCATGGGCGCGCCACAGCCAGCGATTATCCCATTGGATATGCTGGGTGCCACGCGTCAGCATTATTTGGATATGGCAGACACCATTGAACAACAGTTCGGGCGCTTAGACGGCGTGTTGCACAACGCTGGCCTTCTCGGTGTGCTTAGCCCATTCGATCAAATTGATGAAAAGTCACATGACGATGTGATGCAAGTGAATGTCAAAGCGACCATGCTGATGACACAAGCCCTGTTGCCATTGTTGAAAAAGTCTGATGATGCCCGCGTGGTGTTTACCACATCGACTGTCGGCCACCAAGGGCGTGCTTATTGGGGCAGCTATGCGATTTCTAAGTTCGCGACCGAAGGCATGATGCAAGTACTGGCAGATGAAATGTCTGATACCAAGGTACGTGTCAACGCCATCAACCCAGGCGGTACCCGCACCAGTATGCGCGCGAGCGCGTTCCCAGGGGAAGATCCAGAAACACTGAAAACACCATTGGATATTATGCCACTCTACCTGTATCTGATGGCACCAGAAGGTATTGGTGAGCACGGACAATGTATCGATGCGCAACCTAAGCGCTAAGCACAGCGCCCCCATGGTTGGGGGCGCTCGTTTTAGCTCACCGATTTAAAAATCGATGCTGAGTTTAGCTTTGATATTGCGTTCGTCCCCATACCAACAGTTCAATTCATCAAAACAGCTGTAAGTGGTTTTATCGAACAAGTTTGTTGCAGATAGGGACAGTTTTGCGCCTGATAGCGACGATGACGCTTGCGAAAGATCGTAACTAATCGCAGTATCAAACACGGTATAGTCGGGCACCGTAAAGGTATTGGTGGCGTTACCCTGTGACTCACCCACATAACGTGCGCCCACACTCACGCGTGTCCCCGCACTGATCTGGTGATTCAGCCACGCACTGGCAGTCTGCTCTGGCACCCAAACTGGCGTCTTGCCCTCTAGGTTAGGGTCATCCGTGATCTCCATATCAATATAGCCATAAGTTAAGGCCACATCCGTCTCTACACTAAGTGCATGATTAAATTCGACCTCTATGCCACGAGAGCGGATTTCACCGGTTTGAATTTTCGCGTATGAGTCGTTGGGATCATTCACCAGCGCGTCTTGCTTTTTAAGCTCGAACAACGCCAAATTCAGCCCCGTGCTGCCGTCTAGCGACAAGTACTTGAGGCCGGTTTCCCATTGTTTGCCGGTGGAAGGGTCAAACACATTACCCCGATTATCCATATCGGTTGGTTCAAAGCTTTCTGAGTAACTCAGATAAGGGGAAATGCCGTTGTCAAACTGGTACATCGCACCGGCACGGAATGCCAGATTATAGTGACGAATGTTTTTCTCTGACGTACTCGGTGAGCCCGCATACAGTGTGTGCTGGTCATCTTTTAACTCGTACTCGTCGTAACGCGCGCCAGCGAGCAACACCCATTGGTTCCACAAAATCTGATCTTGGGCATAGAGGCCGGTCTGCGTTACCGAGATGTCATGCTGATCTTGGTAGATAAAGTCCAGAGAATCAGGGTCAACCTGGTTGTTGTCGGGGTCGAATATATCAATATCCGGCACCACATTCGCCAACGTATCGTCATAGTCAACGTCGGAAGACATATCTTGATAATCAATACCGAATAAGGTGTAGTGCTGTGCCGACCCCCAGTTCAAATCACCAGAAAGCTGCGTATCCACCACCCAAGCCGCCATTGTCTCATCGGTTAGGTAAGCGTTTCGCGGATAGTGGCGGCCGTCATCGCTTTTTTGGTGATACATGTTTTTTTGCAACAAATCAGCATCTGTGTAGCGTGCCGAGTGCAGCAACGACCAATTTGATGAGAGCTGGTGCTGCACCTTGTAACCCAGCATCAGAAACTCACGATCATAAGTATTCCAGTTGTTGTCACCGGAAAAGCTGTCGCTAGAAAGGCTGCCTTGGTCACTGTGCAATACCGAGCCTTTGGCCGGCAAAGAGGTATAAATCCCCGCTGCCGGATCCGCTTGGTAATAAAGGTTAATGTTCACCAAGGTATCTGGCGACACCCGCCAATCTAACGATGGAGCGACGACATAGCGCTCTTCTTCTGAATCGCCCGCTTGGCCATCTTTTTGTCGTGCCAGCGCCACCATCCGGTACGCCAATGGGGTGTCAGAAATCGCACCGGTACTGTCGACAGACACTTCACGCAGCGCATCAGAGTCGGTGCTCATCGTCACACGGTGCGCCGCCTCTTGTTGCGGCGTCTTGGCGATCATATTCACCATCCCACCCGGTGGAATATTCCCGTATAACACCGACGTCGGGCCTTTGAACACTTCCACTTGTTCAATCGCAATCGGATCGATTTGAGGCTGTAAATTCCAGGTGTTGTAAGGTACCGCTAGGCCATCAAAAAAGTTCTGATAGTTGATAAAACCACGAATATTAAAGAGATCAAGTCGCGTGACGGCCCCACCCCGCAGCTCAGTATTTACACCAGGCGTATAACGCACCACTTCACTCAATGAACTGGCTTGGCGCTGCTCGATGGCCTCCCGGTCGATGACGGTGACCGCTTGAGGCGTTTCTTCTGGTGCCAGTACTGTTTTAGTCGCCGTATTGCGGTAGGTGTCGCCTAAGACTTGTATGGTTTCCATCTCGGCGTGTTGCGACTCGGCATAAGCTGATGGCAGCATCAAGCTCCCCATGACCGCCATTGCTAACGGGGACAGTCGCCATCCACCAACCTGCTGCATGCGTGCACAACCCATATCCATGATGTTTTCCTCTCAATGCAAATTAAACGTAAAACGGAATCATTCGCATTTTAAAGAGGTACAAAATGAATACTGTTCATTTTGGTGCATGATGGCGACACTCGAGCGGGATCCAATACGTCATTTCTGCCGTTTCACGCTGTGGTTGATAACCCGACGGATAGACTTCAAGCTCAACCCCGTCAGTGCATCGATAGCCTGAGGCTGGCAACCAATGATAAATAAAGGTATGCAAAGTATTAGGTAGCTCAGTCACTGGCCCTAAATGTGTAATCACCGCATAGGTCGACTCAGGCACCGTCCATTTAGTCAAAGAAGCCGCCGGTAAGGTGTCGCCTTGTTGACCCGCCAAATACGGTAACGGCGTTTGAAGCGTATCGGCGCTGGCGACATCAATCGCACCAATGCTTGGCTGGCTGGCGTCAATAAATCCCGCCTCGTACGCATCACGCCACAGCTTAGGCACCACGTCCGTAAAATCGGGCTCAGGTGCGAACAAGCCTAATATCGGCGATGTCTGCCCCACCAAGGTGATCGATGATCGCGTTTGAATATGCACTGACAGCCATGAGGGTTTTGGGGTTGCCAGTGTGGTGACATGCAGTGGCATTCGGATGCCATCCATCACCCCTCGGCGACGATAGGTCCGAGGGCTCACTCCGAACTGCTGACGAAATGCGCGGGAAAAATTCGCCTCTGAGGTAAACCCAAACGACAGCGCAATATCAATCACTCTATCGGGTCGAGAGAGCAACTGTTTCGCAGCATAGCTAAGTCTCAGTTCACGCACGTAGTGCGCCACACTCACGCCCGTTTGTTCCGAGAACACGCGCTGCAATTGCCAGCGAGACCAGCAGCTATGGGCGGCCAACTCACTGACAGAAAGCGGTTGGTCAAGGTTTGCGTGAATAAAGTCTAGAACCCGCTCTATGCGATCAAAGCGTGCGGTTTGCTCTGGTGCTAATGCCGTTGTCATCACATCCGTTTGTCGACAAGTTTATAAATAAACCCAAAACTAACACAAACAATAATCATTATCACCACTAGCTTGCAATCGGCGAACCAATTAGAAGCATGAGATGGCTGCTATCAATAATAAAGAGCACGATGACAGCGAGCCCGTCACACAAAAATAAAAACCCGGCACATGGCCGGGCTTTAGCGAACATCACGCAGACTTACTTACGCGTTCTTGGTTTGCCTTTACCACGCGGCGCGCCCGAGCGCTGATTACCCTTTTTCGGGCTTCCGCCTTTCGGCCCTGCTGCGGGTCCATTACCCCGACGAGCCTGGCGTGTTTTTTTCGGCTTATCATTGCTGTCGATACGCTCCTCGTAGCGACGTACCGCACGGCGGATCTTCTGGCGCGATTTTTTACGCTTTTGATCTTCTGGCGTGATCACCGTCTGCGACTCTGGCTTCATCTCTACCATTTCGCGCAGATAGTTGACCTCTTTAAGGTCCATCTCACGCCAACCGCCACGCGGCAGGTCTTTTTCAAGGTAGATATCGCCGTAACGCACGCGCTTCAAACGGCTTACCGTCACACCTTGGGTTTCCCACAAACGACGCACTTCACGATTGCGTCCTTCAGTGATCACCACATAAAAGGTGTGATTCATGCCCTCGCCGCCCGCATAAACGACGTCTTCAAAGCGTGCCACGCCATCATCTAGTTCTACGCCGTGAACCAGGTTTTTCACCATATCTTCGTTCACGTCACCAAACACACGCACCATGTACTCACGTTGCACTTGGCGGCTTGGGTGCATCAAGCGATTCGCTAATTCACCGTCGGTCGTGAACAGCATTAAGCCTGAGGTGTTAGCATCCAAACGGCCAACCGCAACCCAACGCGCATCTTTCAATTTAGGTAAGCGATCAAATACGGTACGACGCCCCTCTGGGTCGCTTCGCGTACACAACTCACCCTCTGGCTTGTTATATGCAAGAACGCGACACACAGACTCAGAAGGCGCATTAAGCTGCACCGCGTGGCCATCAACACGTACCAACGCACTGGGATCATCAAGGCGGTCACCCAGTTTGGCAACAGCACCATTAACACTCACCCGACCGGCTTGGATATAGCCTTCCATCTCGCGGCGTGAACCTACGCCAGCACGCGCTAGCACCTTCTGTAATTTTTCGCTCATGTTTTCTTACCTTACTGTCGCCTTCACAGGCGTCATCACTGTCTCGGTTGGCATAAGAGCTAACGATAATAAGTTAGCCAGCCGTGCATGATACCAATAAGCGTAGAGATAGAGAAACAGTTTCACGCGTTCACGGCATATCAACTGTTGTGGCTGAGTCAATAGCAAAAACCTGGACAAAAAAACGCCCAGCAAGATGGCTGGGCGGGAATGGAAGGTCAACTACAGGTTGACGCAACATCAGAACAAGAACATTGCAAGGATAAGTACGCGCGACACGACGCGTTGGTTCACCTGTCATCTGACATTAATCAAACGGAGCGGGATCACCACTGCCATGACGGCGAATTTCAGGCAAGCCTTCGCTGAAATCGACTACTGTAGTGGGGTGCTCACCCAATACACCGCCGTGCATAATCAAATCCACACTGTGCTCTAACTGATCGCGAATCGCTTCGGGATCGGATTCGGTGAAATCATTACCGGGCAGAATCAGTGAGGTCGACATTAGCGGCTCACCCAGCGCCTCGAGCAAATCCAGGGCGATTTGGTTATCTGGAACACGAATGCCAATGGTTTTCCGTTTTGGATTCATCAAACGTTTTGGCACTTCTTTGGTCGCTTTGAAAATAAATGTATACGCGCCAGGTGTATTGTTGCGGATCAAGCGAAATGCAACGTTATCGACCCGTGCATACAGTGATAACTCAGACAGATCGCGACATAACAAGGTGAAGTTATGATCTTTATCGAGATCGCGAATACGGCAAATACGCTCTAACGCTTGTTTGTTCTCAAGCTGACAGCCAAGCGCATAGCCCGAATCGGTGGGGTAAATGATCACTCCACCGTTTCGGACAATTTCCACCGCTTGTTTGATCAGCCGCGCTTGCGGGTTCTCTGGGTGGACATAAAAAAACTGACTCATGGTTCCTCCTGCTGTAGCTTGCCCCCACCGGGATGCGCACCGCAAATCCAGCGTGAATGGTCTGCGCGCCGGATAATCCTTATCGCTATCAATATAACGTATCTCGTTATTGTAACGCGTCTGGCTTGTCGCTATCTAGTTGATTTGCTGATTGCCATTTTTGTTCCGCTGCGTCTAACCATGTCCAGTCATGCCAAACCGGCTGACTGTCTTTAGGTAGCCATAAATTGCGGCCCAACTCTGTCCACGGAGAGGGATAATGAAAATCCGATCCCAGCGAGGCCAACAAACCATAATCTCGCGCGTAATCGGCCAACAAGCGACGCTCTTGTTGCGACTGCTGAGGAAGCGCGACTTCGATAGCATCGCCATTGGCTTCAGAAAACGCAGTCAGTAATCGTTTCAACCACTTGGCTTTGAGTTTGTATCTGCCTGGGTGAGCAAGCACCGCCTGCCCACCAGCCTCATGGATCGCCGCAACCGCATCTGCAATCGAACACCAGTTCGGTGGTGCATAGCCGGTGTTCCCTCGAGTTAAAAAGCGCTTAAAACAGGCTTGCATGGTTTTCGCGTGACCTTGTTCAACCAACCAGCGCGCGAAATGGGCACGGGTGAGCGGTGCATCGCCAGCCAGTCCACGCGCACCCGCGAGCGCCCCTGTGTAATGCGAGCGCGCTAACCGCTCAGCAATCAGCTCAGCACGTTGTTGGCGTCGCTCAGCTTGTTCGGCAATTAATGCGGTTAATGCCGAGTGCTGGGGATCGACATTTAACCCTACAATGTGGATATCAAAATTCTGCCACAAGGTCGAAATTTCAATGCCATTGACCAGCGTAAGGGGCAAGTTTTGATGGTCGATTTCTGCTTGCGCCTCCATCAGCCCAGCGGTAGTGTCGTGGTCAGTAATCGCCAACACGCCCACGCGACGCTCGACGGCGCGCTGCACCAAGTCTTTTGGCGATAAGCGGCCGTCGGAGGCGGTGGTATGGCTATGTAAATCAATGATCATGGTGTATCGGGTTTCCTTAATGCGCTCGCGCCTTAGCACTGTCAGTTGGTGTCTTATCAGCCTGAGGCTGAGTATGCGCCATGCGGGCTCAGTCGATGCGAATGCGCCAAGTTAATCAGCGCTCGGCGGGCACGGTGACTATCTTTGTTCTTTATTATCGTGTGCTTATTCCGCACTTTTTCTGCATTCTTTTTGAATTCCCCGTTGACACAGAAGCAGAATATCAGTTTACTAGTACGCAAGTTAACGCGCACCACTTCTCAGTCTCGGGGAGCGATATGGCGCTAAGGGTAACAGTCACAACGGAGTCTCGCAGCATGTATTTCAACGCCGCGTCTAGATCACATTCGATTCACACTGCACCCACTGCCGCACAGGCCGTGAGTGTATTGGCGACATCTATGACCTCTGTTGCACTTATTTGGTGGCACGGCTCCTCACGGGCGGTGTGACGCGCTGTATAAACAGCTACCTTATTCACAACGCCCGCCACTGATGCGGGCGTTTTTGTCTCTCAGTTTTGCCATCACGCGTTATCGTGCCACTACGCATTTAGCTACTACGCATTCAGTCACGGTAACCGGCAACCATAGTTTAAAAGGATATTTGATGATTATTGTACTTAAGCCCCAAGCTACCGAGCAGGATGCCAACGTCCTCCTCAATCAAATCGAGCAATGCGGGTTAAAGCCGCTTTATATGCCGGGAGTGGAACGCATTGTATTGGGCGCACTGGGTGATGAACGTGTGTTGCAACAGTGTCATTTTGAGGCCAATCCGCTGGTTGAGGAAGTCAAACCGATTTTAACCAAGTACAAACGTGTGAGCCGTGATGTACAGCCTCATGACAGCGTGGTGCATATCGGCAATGTCCCTGTAGGCGGCCAACACTTCGTGGTCATGGCAGGCCCCTGCTCGGTGGAGTCAGAGTCTCAATTGCTATCCGTAGCAGAGCGCGTTAAAACCCATGGTGCACGAGTATTACGGGGCGGCGCCTTTAAACCACGCACTAGTCCTTATGATTTCCAAGGCATGGGAGTTGAGGGGCTAAAGCTACTCAAACAAGCCAGTGAACTGACTGGCATGCCAACCGTGTCTGAGGTGATGGAAATTAGCCAAGTCGACGCGGTGTGCGAGTACATTGATTGCTTGCAAATTGGCGCACGTAACATGCAAAACTATGGCTTGCTCAAAGCGGTAGGCGAAACGGGCAAACCTGTCTTGTTAAAACGGGGGCTTTCCGCCACTATCGAAGAGTGTTTGCTGGCAGCGGAATATATTGTCGATGCGGGTAACCCCAATGTGATTTTATGTGAACGCGGTATTCGCACTTACGAAACCGCCACACGTAACACCTTGGATTTGAACGCCGTGGCCTTGATGAAGCAGCGCAGCCATTTGCCAGTGTTGGTCGACCCAAGCCACGGGACGGGTGTGCGAGAGCTGGTGACGCCACTATCACGCGCCGCAGCGGCCGTGGGCGCGGATGGCATCATTGTGGAGAGCCACTTAAACCCAAGCGAAGCACTGTCAGACGGTCAACAAGCCTTAACCGGCGATATGTTCGCGCAGCTAATGCAAGAACTCACCCCCTTTGTGCAAGCGGCAGGGAGAAAGCTGTGAACACTCATGATCCCCAACATGGCGAGCTTGATACGCTCCAACTCTCGGTGCCTTATGTGGCCGACCCAACCGAGTTGTATGCCGCCGTGTGCCAAGATAAGCCTTATAGCATGCTGTTGGAGTCGGCAGAGATTGACTCCAAACGCAACCTTAAAAGCCTGATGCTGATCGATGCCGCGGTGCGCATTGAGTGCCGCGGGCAGCGCGTGACCTTACAAGCGCTCACCCATAATGGCAGTCATTTGCTGGAGAGCATCGCCCAGAGCACAGCGCTAAAAGCCCTCGCCTGTGAGGTAGCGCAGGCCAACGAAGGAGACTTCCCCGCCCTAACGTTGACGTTCCGCCATCCCAACGACAATGGCGCGCTATTGGATGAAGACGCCCGTCTGCGCCAAGCGTCGGTGTTTGATGCCCTGCGTGTCATCAAACAAAGTATCGCGTTGGATAACCAGCCTGACGATGCGCTCTTTATCGGTGGCCTTTTTGCCTATGATTTGGTGGCCAGCACTGAAACCCTGCCAGCGGTGGAGGGCACCGAGCACTGCCCCGACTACCTTTTTTATGTTGCAGAAAGCTTGCTGGTGATTGACCACCAGCATCGCCAAGCGCGCTTACAAGGCACCTTATTTGGGGGTGATAACGCCCGCGCCCACTATGTGGATTTATCGCGTCGTTTGCAAAGCATCAAAGAAGCCTGCTTATCGCCTGCGCCGCTTCCAGAAGCGCCCGTGGTGACCGATCACAGCGTCGCGGTTTCTGTCTCCGATTCAGACTTTTGTCAGCAGGTTGACGCGCTGAAAAAGCACGTGATTGCCGGTGATGTGTTTCAAGCGGTGCCATCGCGCCGCTTTACCCTCGCGTGTCCCTCGTCTCTCAATGCTTATCGAGCGCTGAAGCGTGGCAACCCTAGCCCGTATATGTTTTATCTGCGCGATAGCCAATTTAGCTTGTTTGGCGCATCGCCAGAAAGCGCCCTTAAATATACTCAAGCAACCAATCAGGTTGAGATTTATCCCATTGCGGGGACACGCCGACGCGGGAAGACCGCCCAAGGCGACATCGATCACGACTTGGATAGCCGCATTGAGCTTGAGCTGCGCAATGATGAAAAAGAAAACGCCGAGCACATGATGTTGGTCGATTTGGCCCGCAACGATGTGGCGCGAATTAGCACGCCCGGTAGCCGCCATGTTGCCGATTTGCTCAAAGTCGACCGCTACAGCCACGTGATGCACTTAGTTTCTCGGGTGGTGGGTCAGCTGAAACCTGATTTAGACGCGCTACATGCGTACCAAGCCTGTATGAATATGGGCACGCTTACCGGTGCACCTAAACTTCGGGCGATGCAGCTCATCCGTGACACCGAACAGTGCCGTCGTGGCAGTTATGGCGGCGCCGTGGGCTATTTTACCGGATCAGGCGAGATGGATACCTGCATTGTGATCCGCTCTGCCTACGTTGAAAACGGCCTTGCCACCGTGCAAGCCGGTGCAGGCGTGGTGTTTGATTCTGACCCACAAGCCGAAGCGGACGAAACCCGCGGCAAAGCTCAAGCGGTGATCCATGCGATTCAAACTGCCCACCAAGGAGGCCAATCATGAGTACCCCGCAAATGGACATCGTGCTCCTCGATAACATGGACTCCTTTACCTACAACTTGGTGGATCAATTTCGCGCACTTGGTTACCCAGTCACGGTGTTTCGCAATCATTTAGAGGCCGAGGCGATTGTTCGTCATATTCGCTCCCTGCCCCAGCCGCTACTGGTGCTCTCCCCTGGCCCAGGTGCGCCTTCCGATGCCGGCTGTATGCCCGCGTTGATTGAAAGGCTGCGCGGCCAAGTGCCGATGCTGGGGATTTGCCTGGGTCAGCAAGCGATCGTCGAAGCCTACGGCGGCACAGTCGCCGGAGCTGGCACCATCATGCACGGCAAGGCCTCGGCCATGCATCACCAACAACATGCGGTATTTGGTTCATTGACATCCCCACTCACCGTGGCCCGTTACCACTCACTGGTGGCGACTAATGTGCCTGCCAGCTTGGATGTCATCGCCACGACCTTGGATGGCGACGCGCAAAAAGTGATGGCCGTGGTGAGCAATACCGACTACGTGGTCGGTTATCAATTCCACCCAGAATCTATTTTGACCGCGCAAGGCGCCGCCCTGCTCACCCACACCATTGATTGGGCCAGTGGCTACTATCAGCGCTAACAACATCAGCGCTTACAACAACACGTGCCAGATAAGCACGGAGCTCGAACAGACAAATACCGAGGTTAAGTACAGTGATGGATCAACTACTAGAGACGCTTTACCAACAACAGTCACTCAGCCAAGCGCAAAGCGAGCAGCTGTTTAGTGCGATCATTCAGGGCGAACTCGAGCCAGCACGATTAGCGGCTGCGTTAACCGCATTGAAGATTAAAGGGGAAACGCCTGAAGAAATCGCGGGCGCGGCAAAAGCACTCACTGACAACGCCGAACCTTTCCCCCGCCCTAGTTATCTGTTTGCCGATATCGTTGGCACGGGAGGCGATGGCGCGAACACCATTAATATTTCCACCACGGCCGCCTTTGTCGCCGCCGCCTGTGGCGTGAAAGTGGCCAAACACGGTAACCGCGGAGTGTCGAGCAAATCGGGCTCATCGGATTTACTCGCCGCCTTTGGCATTGATTTAGCGATGCCTGCCGACCACGCCCGCGAGGCCTTGGATAATCTAGGCGTTTGCTTTTTGTTCGCACCGCAATACCACACCGGCGTACGACACGCGATGCCCGTGCGCCAAGCAATGAAAACACGCACCATCTTTAATCTACTTGGGCCGTTAATTAACCCAGCGAAACCTAGCATTGAGCTGATGGGCGTGTACGACCAAGCCCTAGTTGCGCCGATTGCACAAACCATGCAAAACCTCAACATGACGCGCGCAGCCGTGGTTCATGGTGACGGTCTGGATGAAGTGGCTATCCACGGCCCCACGACGGTGGCAGAGATCACCCCGACTCACATCGAACATTACACCTTAACCCCCAGCGACTTTGGTGTATCCCAATACCCGCTGGACAGCATTGCCGGGGGCACGCCGGAGCAAAACCGCGCAATGATCAGCGCGATTTTGCAAGGTAAAGGCACCGACGCCCAGCAAGCCGCGGTGGCCGTCAATGTGGCACTATTGCTACGCTTATTCGGACAAGAAGACTTGAAAGCAAACACACAACAGGCCTTGGACGTGATGGCGTCGAGCAAGCCTTACACCATCATGCAAGCGTTAGCACAAAGGAGCGCAGTATGACCACGTCAGCCCTCAACGACACTATTTTAGGCCGCATTGTTGATGACAAAAAACGCTGGGTGGCCGCGCGCAAGCGCTCTCAGCCGCTGGATAGCTTTATCGACCAGCTGACACCCAGTGATCGCGATTTTCGTGCTGCGCTGTCTGCACCGGGCTCACAGTTTATCTTGGAGTGCAAAAAAGCCTCGCCCTCGAAAGGCCTGATCCGAGAAGACTTCGATCCGGCGAGTATTGCCCGCGCCTATCAACCCTTTGCCGCTGCCGTTTCGGTGCTGACGGACGAGGACCACTTTCAGGGCAGTTTTGACTTCTTGCCTATCGTGCGCGCACATGTCGATGCACCTGTGCTTTGCAAAGATTTTATTATCGACCCTTATCAGGTTTACCTCGCGCG
The DNA here is from genome assembly GCF_001722105.1 of Salinivibrio sp. SS3. NCBI lineage: Bacteria > Pseudomonadati > Pseudomonadota > Gammaproteobacteria > Vibrionales > Vibrionaceae > Salinivibrio > Salinivibrio sp. SS3. Next base: position 60,534 of record NZ_MEBQ01000024.1, read on the forward strand.
TCATTATCAAGCCGACGCGATCTTATTGATGCTGTCAGTGCTCGACGACGCTGAATACCGCGAACTGGCCGATTTAGCCGAGTCGCTAAAGCTGGGCGTGCTTACCGAAGTGAGCACCGAAGACGAGCTGGCGCGTGCCAATGCCTTAGGAGCGGTGGTGATTGGGATTAATAACCGGAATCTGCGTGATTTAAGCATCGATCGCGATCGCACCAAACGCTTAGCACCACAAGTGGGCGAAAAAGCGCTCGTGATTTCAGAAAGTGGCATTCATAGCCACCGCCATGTACGCGATCTTGCCCACCACGCGGATGGCTTTTTGATTGGCAGTGCATTAATGGCAGAGCCCGATCTCACCCTCGCGCTACGTAAAGTGCTCTTAGGAGAGAATAAAGTCTGTGGACTCACCACCGCCGACGATGCCGTCGCCGCCTATCATGCAGGCGCAGTCTACGGCGGACTCATTTTTGTTGAGCACTCCCCGCGTGCCGTCACGGCCGCCGTGGCCGAGCGCGTACAACAAGGCGCACCGCTTTGCTATGTGGGCGTGTTCCAAAATCATGCGCTAGACACCGTGGCTGAGTACGCACAACAGCTCAGCCTTCATGCGGTGCAACTGCATGGTGATGAAGACGCGGCATATCTACAAGCATTGCGTGAGAAGCTCCCTGAGCACTGTGAAATTTGGAAAGCACACGGTGTCTCTGATGTCGCACCGGCTTTAGACGGCGTGAATGCTGACCGCCACCTCATCGACAGCCGGGTCGGCCAGCAATCTGGCGGCACGGGCAAAACCTTTGATTGGCACCTGATCCCTAAAACCGCCAAAGACAAAGTCATGATTGCCGGCGGGCTCACTCCCGATAACGCGGCCAAAGCGGCCGAACAGGGCTGCCTCGGGCTGGACTTTAACTCCGGCGTTGAGCATGCGCCCGGCGTGAAAGATGCCAACAAGTTAAACGCGGCGTTCCGCGCCCTTCGCCGCTATTGATTTACCAAGAGATGGTCGATTTGGCTGAGAGGATAGATGTCGCCATGACAGTCAACGTATCTCGGCTCCCAGTTAAAGACGTAAAAGGATAATTATGAGCAAGCTTAACCCGTATTTTGGCGAATTTGGTGGTCAGTACGTGCCCCAAATTCTGGTGCCTGCGCTGGATCAGCTCGAACAGGCGTTTATTGATGCCCAAGACGATCCGAACTTTAAAGACGATTTTATCCGCCTGCTGCAAGAGTATGCCGGACGACCCACCGCGTTGACGCTTTGTCGTAACCTCACCAAGGGGACGAAAACCAAGCTGTATCTTAAGCGGGAAGACTTGCTGCACGGTGGGGCGCACAAAACCAACCAAGTACTGGGTCAAGCCATGCTTGCCCAGCGTATGGGCAAATCAGAAATCATTGCTGAAACCGGAGCCGGCCAACACGGTGTGGCGACCGCGCTGGCGTGTGCGCTACTGGGATTGAAATGCCGCATCTACATGGGGGCCAAAGACGTAGAACGCCAAAGTCCTAATGTGTTTCGGATGAAGCTGATGGGCGCGACCGTGATCCCCGTCCATGCCGGCTCCGCGACGTTAAAAGATGCATGTAACGAAGCGATGCGCGACTGGTCAGCCAACTATGATACCGCCCACTATTTGCTCGGCACTGCGGCGGGCCCGCACCCCTTCCCGACCATTGTGCGGGAGTTTCAACGCATTATTGGTGAGGAAACCCGTGCGCAAATTCAGCAGGTAGAAGGCCGCTTGCCGGATGCGGTAATCGCTTGTGTGGGTGGTGGCTCAAACGCCATTGGCATGTTTGCTGACTTTATCGATGACAAAGATGTGCGTTTAATTGGTGTGGAACCGGCGGGCAAAGGCCTCGATACCGATCAACACGGCGCGCCCTTAAAGCACGGCAAGCCCGGTATTTTCTTCGGGATGAAATCGCCATTGATGCAAGATGAATATGGTCAAGTGGAAGAGTCGTATTCAGTGTCTGCGGGGTTAGACTTCCCGTCTGTGGGGCCACAGCATGCGCACCTTAACGCCACTGGTCGTGGCGAATATCCCGCTGTCACCGACGATGAAGCCTTGGAAGCGTTTCAATCTCTCGCGCGCAACGAAGGTATTATTCCCGCGCTGGAGTCGGCCCATGCCATTGCCCATGCACAAAAGATGATGGCGGCGGAGCCGGACAAAGAGCAGCTTTTAGTGGTGAATCTATCCGGACGTGGTGATAAAGATATCTTCACTGTATATGACATTCTAGAAGGCAAAGGAGAGCTGTAATGACGGCACCATCAACTCGATATCAAGCGATGTTCGCAAACCTGGATGCCAAACAGCAAGGCGCCTTTGTTCCTTTTGTCACCTTAGGGGATCCAAACCCAGAGCAATCACTCGCCGTGATCGATGCATTGGTTGAAGGTGGCGCCGATGCGCTTGAGCTTGGCATGCCGTTTTCTGACCCATTAGCCGATGGCCCGACCATTCAGGATGCAACCATTAGATCAAGATCGGCAGGCACCACCCCCGATACCTGTTTTGAGATATTGGCAGCGATACGCGAAAAATACCCTCACGTGCCGATTGGGCTGCTGATGTACGCCAACTTAGTCTACGCCCGTGGCATTGAGGCCTTTTATACTCGCTGTGCGGATGTCGGTGTCGATTCGGTACTGGTGGCAGATGTGCCGATTGCTGAATCTGCACCATTTCGTGAACACGCCTTGGCGCAGGGCATTGATCCGATTTTTATTGCCCCACCTAACGCAGACGATGCAACCTTAGCCCAAGTGGCGGAGCTGGGTCGTGGCTATACCTATCTGGTATCGCGCGCCGGGGTCACAGGGGCAGAGGCTAAAGCAGGGGCGCCGGTTGAACACCTGCTCGGCACCTTGCATCATCGTGAGGCACCGCGCCCGCTACTTGGCTTTGGTATCTCAACCCCTGAGCAAGTCAAAGCGGCGATCAGCGCCGGGGCGGCAGGCGCCATCTCTGGCTCGGCGGTGGTGAAGATCATCGAGCAGCATCAACATGATGTGCCTACAATGCTCCATGCGCTCACTCAGTTTGTCCGCGAAATGAAAACGGCGACGCAGCAATAAAACCGGGCCCGTCACTAAAGCGGGCAGGATCACCTGCCCGCTTTACACCACCCACCTATCGTCTCTCGCAATAGCGTCATTCACGCGCATCAGGTTTATTGAAATGGCGTATCGCCGAGAGAGAAACCTTAAACGCATCACCTTTATCAGGCTGTGTGTCACTCGTGCCATCACTCTCGAGTGCCGGCCGACGCGCACTACGGCTGTGTAATCGCTGGGTCGATGCTTGCATCGCGTCGTGGTAAACACGATATTGGTTTTTACCAGCATGTTTTGCCGCATACATCGCCATATCGGCATACCTTAGTAGCCTTTCACCTCCGATATTATTTTGCCCGAATGCCAAGCCAATACTGGCTGACACTTTGCACCGATGGCCAAGCAATACCGATTGTCGCTGAGCAATGTTGACCAGTGTCGTCGCTATCTCACCAGGCGTATCTGCCTCTTGATAAGGAATGATCGCTGCAAATTCATCCCCGCCTAATCGTGCGATAACCGCATTACGAGGCAGTTCATCAGCAAAGCGCTTTGCCAGTGTGCGCAAAAACACATCGCCCACATCATGGCCATGCGTATCGTTTATCGCCTTAAACCCGTCTAAGTCGATCACTAAAATGGCCACCCCTTCTGTCGAGGTCGCAAAACGGTGGTTCAAGGCATCAAACAACCAATGTCGATTATTCAACCCAGTTAGTTGATCTTCTCGGGCGAGTTTGTAATAGCGTTTGGCGTCATGCGCGATCAGTAGCAGAACCGTCGCCCCAACCGCTATCATCCCCAACGTCATCACAGTGGTCAGCTGCCCCAGTTGATTAAGCAACCGCGTGTGTTCTCGATAACCACTGTCTGGCACCGCCAGTGTCCGCGCAAAGTAGTTTTCTAGCTGTTGCTGTTGTTGGCGATAGTGCGCCATCACGTCATCAATATTATGGGTAGAAAAGCGTAAGGCATAGAAGCTAGCTTCGCTCGCCTTAAGTTCGCTATATATCGTGTTAAGCAATGCGCGAGGGTTGGTCTTTGATGCGGTTTGTTTACTCGCCATATTGATCGTGACCGGAAAGCGGCTCCACAAGATCTCATGCTGCACCGCCACGTGATCAAAACTGCTCTCGCCACCTTGATAACGTTTTAGCATCGTTAATAAGGCATCGTATTCATTGCTCAAGCTCAGCATATACCAGACAAGCTTGCTTTGGCTGCTCGTCAACCGATCGGATAAACTCGTTATCTTGTGTGTGGTCACCACAACGCCGACTGCTAGTAAGGCGATACAGCCAACCAAGATCACGCGCTTAGCAGGCATGATCTTCAGTTGCTTACTTCTCATCATTCATGCTTCCTCAAGGCTCAACTTCAATGTCTGTTAACTGCCAAACCATCGTCTCGTAAAAGCGATCGGATTGCAGTTGCGGATAATCATCCAAAGGGTAAATCAACCAAAGCGGCCCTAATGTCCGAATGGTCATCGGTTTACCATTGCGCTCAAACGCAATAATAGGTTGGTAGCGTGTTACCACATCCTGCGGTAAACGTGCCTGATAGTGGTTCATCGCATGAAGCGTCAACGCTTGATAGTGCGAGACATTAGCGGCTTCAAGCACTGTTGATAGTTTGACGCCCCGAAAGGTTTGCAATCCAGCGGTAAAAGGCGTGTGTGTACGGATATCGATGTGGGGCAATTTATCTAATTGTTGACGATCAAAGGTGATGCGCTCCGCATCGCCCACCGTGAGGGTCAGCGATAAAGGAAGGCGCAGTGATGCTTGCGCGCGGTCTACTGCGAGCACCCAGACAAATAGCGCCACAAGATAGGGAATGAGCGCGCGTGTCGACGCGCAAAATACCGTTATATAGGTTGGGCATGATTGCATGTTCATCGCTCACCATTTACGTCTCTACGGTTGTTTACATCTGCTACCGCTCAACCGCCACCACTCAACAAATAGGTTTGGGTTGTGTACCAAACACACCCTGGCTAGGCGTATTGCGCGCTCAGAATGAGCCACCTGTCAGCATCTCGTCACGCGTGTGGCGGACTTGCGACTAGTGTGCTTCAAGAGGATGCATATTGAACAGTCCTAACGAGAGGGTTTATTGACAATTCGCACAATTGAGACAAAAGGAAGTGAGCGCTATCAGGCCTTGCGGCATAAAGAAAAAAAAGACCCACCCGTTAATACACGGGTGGGTCAGGATGTTAGCTCCGTTGACGTATTCGCTAGGCGCGCGTTAGCCTCGCTTAGCTTAGATCACGCATTAATATCTCAAACTCTTCTTGCGCTTGGTCAATCAATGTCGCGAGCTCGTTGGCATCGCCATGGTTCAAAGGTAACGCCCAATTATCATGTTTGCCGGGCTCAATATGCTCAGCCAGCAACTGGGTGATTTTGCCTTTGCGCTGAAACGTCACTTCATCAAATTCAGCGAGGTGGGGGCTTTCCTCGTCGGCGATGTGAACCATCACATTGCCATTGGGGATCACCCGCACATGCGCTTGACGCGCGGGAGTGGTGTTTAAGGTGTAACTCCGTGAATGGATAGACATGTCAGCCTCCTCTCACTCGACTTGGGGCACTCCCTATTATAGTGCTTCACCAGCAGGGATGACTGACTATCCCGCTCCGTATTGCGTAAGATCATAGATGGTTACACTCTTGTGGCATCACTCCATGCAAATACATATACTTATGCAATAATACTGCATACGGTAAATGGGTTAGCCCGCCGGTGTCATCGCGTATCGCCCCACAACTCAGCCCCCTTACAACAGCGGGCTAAACATGTAAAAGAACTGCTCGATCGGCTTATGATAAACGGGTCTTTGTTGCCAGGCTTCAGCACTAATGCGGATCGATTGCGCCAGATAATGGCGGTGTAGCGCATGAATGCTCGCACAAAACTCGGGATCGTCGACAGTCAGTGTCAGCTCAAAATTAAGCCATAGGCTGCGCATATCGAGGTTCACCGTGCCCACGAGGCAGTACTGCTCATCCACCAGCACAGATTTAGTATGCAATAAGCCGCCCCCGAAACGGTAGATTTCTATCCCTGCTGACATTAAATCCTCAAAAAACGAGCGGCTCGCCCACTCCACCATCAAGGAGTCATTTTTCTCGGGAATAATCAGAGTGACTGACACCCCACGCTGCGCGGCCGTTTGTAAGCTCACCATCAGCCCTTCACTTGGCACCAAATACGGGGTGGTGATCACAATGCTCTTCTCTGCTTGATGGATAGCCAGAGTCAGCACTTGTTGAATCATCCCTTCTGGCAAGCCAGGTCCAGACGGAATCGCTTGCACCGCGTGATTGGCGTGTTGGTGATCTTCAATCAGCAAACACTCTGGCGATGACGGCAAGTCGCGTAGCCCAGTTTCCACCTCCCAATCCCATGCAAACACACTACTTAAAACGGGCACCGTGGGGCCCGAGACTCGCACCATCACGTCCACCCATTGCCCAACTCCCGCGTCTTGTTTGAAAAAGCGCGGATCCACCATGTTCATCGAGCCCGTGTACGCAATATGATTATCAATGATTGCTATCTTGCGGTGTTGGCGAATATCGAGGCGACGAAAAAACATCCGAAACGGATTTACCGCAAGGGCTTCAATCAGCTCTACCCCAGCTTCACGCATCGCATGTGGCCATTCACTGCGGAAAAAAACCTTGCTTCCGGCAGAGTCCAGCATGATACGCACGGGGATCCCACGTTTGGCGGTATCACACGCCGCCTGCGCAACCTCGTCAGCATGGCCCCCCGGATACCAGATATAAAACACCATATCGACGCTTTTCTGCGCCTGACGAATATCAAGTGCTATTGACTTCAGAATATCAGCGGGCTCGGTCTGCAACGCCAGCTGATTGCCGGTGAGCTCCGGCACACCAATTCGGGCGTGGCAAAGGCGATTAACATGGTGAGACTGCTCGCTAATGTGCTGAGGACGATGTGCCGGGCACGCCTGCAAACTGAGCAGCCATTGACGATATGGCTCAAACATCGCTTTCGCGCGCATTGCACGTGTTTTACCGAGATTCAGCTCACCAAAGAGCAGATAGGCAATCACCCCCACGATCGGGAGGATATAAATAATCATTAACCAAGCGATCGATACACCCAGCGCGCGACGCTTGAATACCACGCGGACTGTTACCCCAGCAATGGTTAACCAGTAGACCAACAGCAACAGTAAGGTCACGATCTCGTAGACTTTTTCCATGCCTAATTGCACACCTTAATAATAACTGACGAAAGCCTGTTCTCTCGCCTTCTCTATTCTGCCTAGCTTGCCAATCGGTGCAAGCCATGATTTGTCTTCAGAAAAAGACAAGCGGCGGAAAAATCGTGACAGCTAACACACCAACATGATGCCAAATACATCAGATAATGCATGTTAACGTGACCCAAAGCAGCAATGTTAACAATGTGTTAAATCAATAATTGCAGTAGAGAAAGCCACTGTGATACTCACTAAAGGCAGCGGATTGCCCTTACTAACGACCAAGAAGTATTCACGCGGAGAGAGAATATGGGGAAATACAGCCATATAGTGGTATTACATACGGCATGATCTTCAAATTTTACGCATAAACTGGTTTACTGACGAGTCTTTGTAGAGGGAATGACTTGCTTCAATGTGTAATTATTAGTTTACACACTGAGCAAGCGTATGACGGGCGCAACTGAGTATGCGCCCATAAAAATCAATCAATTATCGAATACAATATCGAGTAAGTATGGCAAACACACAACGCGCACAATTTTCATCCCGATTAGGGTTTATTTTGGCGGCTGCTGGCTCAGCCATTGGGCTCGGCAACATTTGGGGCTTCCCCACGCAAACAGCCTCAAACGGCGGCGCCGTTTTTCTGTTTATTTATTTGCTGATGGTCTTTGTCCTCGCGTATCCCCTTTTAATAGCAGAACTCACTATTGGACGCTATGGCAATGCCAACCCCGTTCGCTCACTGTCAGCTGTATCCGGCGGACAAAAATGGATTGGTCGGTTACTTGGGTTAGTCGGCTTACTCGGCGCGACTGGCATTTTAAGCTTTTACACCATCGTGGCCGGTTGGTTGGTGGGCTATATGGTCTCACCCTTGCTTGCATTAACAGGCTTTACCGATGCAGCCGCCTGGTTAGAGTCGTTTAGCGAAACCCGTAACCTCGCATTGATGCTGTGCTTTATGGTGCCAACGATTCTGGTGGTCCGTAATGGTATTGCTAACGGGATCGAGCGTTGGTCTTCACGTTTAATGCCCGTCCTCTTTTTACTGTTCGTGATCATGGTGATTTACATCTTGTTCCAGCCCGGCGCGATGGAAGGGCTTAAGATGTACCTGATCCCAGATATGTCGCACCTCTCGCCGGGATTGGTCGTGAGTGCCATGGGGCAAGCGTTTTTCTCACTCTCGCTGGGTGTGTGTGTGATGATGGTGTACGGCTCGTATTTGTCCAAGACCGCCAACATCCCTAAAACCGCTGCACAAGTCGCATTGCTGGATACCGGCATCGCCTTTATTGCCGGGCTGTTGATCATGCCGGCGATGTTTGTTGCCCAACATAATGGTGTGGCGATCTACAGCGAGGCAGGCGCGCTCCTCAGCAGTGATACACTGGTGTTCAGCGTATTGCCTGCCATGTTCGACACCATGGGAACAGCGGGCATCTTTATCGGTTTTGCCTTCTTCCTGCTGATGGTCATTGCCGCCCTCACTTCAGCCATCTCATTACTAGAAGTCCCAGTGGCTTGTGCAACCGAGGAATTCCGTCAATCACGAGAGAAAGCAGTATGGTGGATTGGCGGCCTTATCACCATTGCCTCGGCAGTGATTGTTTACAACTTTGGCGATCTGTTTGGTTTAGTGGTTACCGTCACCACCGAGTACGCACAGCCTATCCTTGGCCTGCTGTTTGCTCTGGTTGCAGGCTGGCTATGGCACCGCAACGAAATCTTGAAAGAGCTGGTGCAAGGTAGCCCTGAGCTTGGCGAAACCTGGTTTTGGAAAATCTGGCCAGGCTACGTTCGCGTTATCTGCCCGATACTCATGCTACTGGTGTTCGGCTGGGATTGGATTTAATCCTCTACGCGCCTTGGCATCCCCTGCCAAGGCGCCTACCTTGTGATTTGGCCTCTCACCGCCTTGTCGTTTCTCCTCCCTGCGCATTTGGGTACACTGCGTACATACTTAGCTTAAATACACCGAGTCACGCGGCGGCGTTATGAAACAACTAATTGACTTTATTCCTCTGATTATCTTTTTTGCCTTATACAAATTTTACGATATCTATATAGCAACAGGGGCACTGATCATCGCCACCCTGGTGCAAGTTGTACTGGTTTGGGCCTTGTATAAACGCGTGGAAAAGATGCAAATCATCACTGCCGTTTTGGTCGCCATCTTTGGCGGCATGACGCTATTTTTTCACGATGACAACTTCATCAAGTGGAAGGTAACTATCGTGTATGCCTTGTTTGCCATTGGCTTGGCGGTGTCCGAGGCGATGGGTAAACCGCTGATCAAGAATATGCTCAGCAAAGAGATCACACTGCCAGAACACGTGTGGCGCACCATTAACTGGGCCTGGATCGGGTTCTTTTCGCTTTTAGCCGGGGTAAATATTTATGTCGCTTACAGCATGCCGCTTGATGCCTGGGTGAACTTTAAGGTCTTCGGCACCTTGATCCTGACCTTCCTGTTTATGATTGCAACTGGGGTGTATATCTACCGCCATATGCCCAAAGAGAGCAACTCAGACCAATAAAAACTTGCCCAAATGCTGTGTTAGCGGTCACAATTCTTATCTGTTCTATGAAAAAGGGGGTGCATGCCCCCTTTGCGATAAGATGTGAAGAGAACCATGCCTGACAATAAAAACAACTGCCCACGTGGCCAACTGCTGCTTCGTACATTGGCAATGCCCGCCGATACCAACGCCAATGGTGACATTTTTGGTGGTTGGATCATGTCCCAGCTCGATTTAGCCGGCGCGATCCTCGCCAAAGAGATCTCTGGTGGACGTGTCGTTACTGTGTCAGTCAACGACATTACGTTTAAATCGCCCGTCAGTGTTGGCGATGTAGTCTGCTGCTATGGGACGTGTCAACGTATCGGCAATACCTCGATTACCATTGAGCTTGAGGTCTGGGTTAAGCCCGTTAGCCATGATGAGATAGGCGATCGCAGCAAAGTGAGCCATGCGACTTTTAATTATGTTGCGATTGATGAAAGCGGTCGCCCTCGCGCCATCAATAAATAACGCGATCAACAAGTAAAAAGGGCCTGTTAAATTGCAGGCCCTTCGTGTATCCGCTCGATAAACATCACCACCGGCGTGGCTATGAGATTAACAACCGCTTTAATTGTGCGACGTGCTGATCAAAAAGCAATTTATCTGTTTTCTTCCCACTTTTGGCGATGGTCAGCCACTGCACGCCCGTGTCATCCTGGTGGCTATATTCAATGCGTAGCACGTATTTTGCGCTAGTCAGCAAAGCTAACAACGCACCTGCAACAAAGCCCACGGCAGGTAAGTACTCCGCGTAAGGCAGCTCACCGACCAACATAAAAAATAAAAAGCTCGCGCTTAGTATTCCTAGCCCTAACATCCTCAGCAGGTGATCTTTCCACGTGAGTTCTTCAACGCTGGCATCAACAATATTGTGCATCGCGTAACAGTCATCATTCACACATAAACGGGTTGGGGTTTGTTTTATTACCACTGACTTTCTCATGCTTATTTCCATATCAAGGTGTGTGAGCCAGTCACACTGTCACAAGGTTCATTCCACTGTGGCGATTATTATGTCTATTTTTACTAACAGGGCGAGCACGACTAAACGCAAACGTGACCCACAACACTGAACACTTAATACGTTCCGTGTTAACTATTTATACACACGCCTGCTACGCTCAAGACAGTGGTGACTTTGTAGATAATGGACTATCGGCATGACCATCCTAACCGGGATCCAACCTGAACTTGATAGACACCAGCTCTCTGAGCTAAACGTCGATCTGCTATCGGCTGTGCTACGCGGTGCAGACATGCTGGTCAGTGGTGATGATAGACTTGCCAATATTAATCACTTGCTCGCGGAAATTGGCGCGGTGACGCAAGTCAGTCGTGTGTGGGTGTTTCAAGTATTAGCGATCAGCGATACCGATATTTTGCAGGATTATGTCTTCGAATGGGCCAACGAGAAGAAGTATGCGCAAATTCGCCTCCCTCATTTTAATCATTTCAGCTCTAGCCTCGCGCACCCCGAATACCGTGAGCTGATAGAAAGCAGACAGCGGGGCGAATACCAAGCGGTCATTACTGATCAGTTACCCTCGTCTTGGCTCAAACGCTACTTAACACAACAGCGCATTTTATCGATGTTAACCATCCCCGTCATTGTCGATAATAAATGGTGGGGAACGCTGGGGTTTGATGATTGCGAGCGAGAACAACAGTGGTCAGAAAGCGATGTGACCTTGCTGCGCGCGACGGGACATCTGATCGCTAGTACTGTGCTAAAAAACGAGCTGTTTTCTAAACAACGCCAAATAGACATCATTAAAGACAATACCCACTGCAGCACTTGGCAAGTGGATGTACAACGCGGTATCTGCTGGTGCTCGTCAGAGATCATCGGCGACAGTAGCATTAGCAGCATTCGTGACTCTCGCACTTACACCAGCCGGCACTGGCTGCGCCGCATTCATCCTCGGTATCGTCGAGCGTTTTTCTCACGGGTGCGCCACTTTTTATCTCCCGCTGGTAACGAGCTAAAAATGGACTTGCAGGTTCAACGCGACAATGGCGAATATACGTGGGTAGAAATCACCACCAATAACGGTCCTAAAAATAAGCCTCAAGGTGTGGTCGCCGGTGTAATGTGGGATATCAGTCAGCGAAAGGCGGAAGAACAAGCATTAATGCGCCAAGCCGCGACCGATCCGCTCACACAACTATACAATCGTCGTCAGTTTGCCAGTGACCTTGCTCGCTTTGGCGACAAAGCCCGTTACCGACATCAACCCCTATCCCTGCTTATTATTGATATCGACCATTTTAAACGCATCAACGACAATTACGGCCATATCGTTGGCGACCAAGTCCTCGAAGCTTTCGCGTCTTTGCTCGAAGCGCACCTTCCTCTGCACAGCAACATTTATCGTATTGGTGGGGAAGAGTTCGCTTGTCTGTTGCCTAATACCGACCAACAAGCGGCGCAACACTGCGGCTATAAGCTATGCGAAGCAATTTATGATCACCACTCGATTCTCGACTATTCCCCCGCTATCCGCGTGTCCGTGTCAATTGGCTGTGCGGAGTTCGACGCCGCCATGCTAGATGCTAAGTACCTCTACCAGCATGCCGATGACGCTTTATATAACGCCAAACTCTCTGGGCGCAATCGGGTGGTCAGTTACGCTTAATCTTGCAGGGGCTTTTTCGGTCAGTACACTGACCTCACCCACCGCCGTTATTCAGTGACGACGGTGATTTGCTAAACTACAGGTAACACTCTAGGTTTTATATCCCCCTCAAGGAGCTTCTATGCCAGCTCGCCCGGACTTTCTCGACAACCTCTCTCCTCATCACGGCAAAGTCGTCCCTGGCGTACTGAGCCCAGAGACACAAACGGCTCTTACTGCCAAACTCGACGCCATGCCCAATGGGCAAACTTGGTATGCCGACATCTACAAAAAGGCGATCTATGGACCCATGGTCTTCCGCGACCCAGATCTCAACATCGCTGACACTATTGAGGCACTGCTGCCAGACTATCGCATTTTGGCCGACTTATATTTGGAGAAAACGCCTGAGGATCAAGGCTTTCCTTTCCATACTGATTTTGACTCAATTGGCTTTATGGAGCGGCCGGAAGATATGCTCACGGTATGGATCCCATTGACCCCCGTGAAAGAACCCGGCTCAGGTCAGTTATCTATCGTGATGGAAGAAGGCGCGGTGCGCCTATCGCTAATCCGCGAAGCCAATCAATTGCACTCACTGGTGCGCATTGCCGACCCGTCGGTGCCCGAGCACCCGCCATTTCAAATCACCCAGCAAGAGTATGACTATATGGAGAAGGGCAAAGTGACCCCTGCGTTGGATGCAGGTGATGCGCTGCTTTTTTGTAACGCTTTTTTCCATAAATCAGAGGACGTCTACCAAGGAAAACGCGCCGCCTACATCATGCGCTTGGTGCCTAAAGATGCCAAATTTAGCAAAACGCGCCTGCTGGCACTGAGAAGACTCGGACAGAACCTGGCGGTGGTCGAAGAGTTACTGAAAACGCACTATCCAGAGGCGTTGTAGGCGTGGTTTTTATTGAGGGTGGTGAGCATGATGCCTCGCGCCTTCATTGTGCCATCGTGCACCGCAGGCGCTAGGTGACTAATAGTGATATCGGCAAGATAGGATCGTAATAGACTTATCATCCACGGCGTAAACCAGCCGGCTGGTATCATCAATACGCCGCGACCAGAAGCCTGTCAGATTTTCTTTTAGTGCCAGAACATGTCTAGTGGTTATTCGCTTAACCCTAGATGGTGGCTTATGCCAAAGAGAGGCCACCATCAACGACGAGCGTATGGCCGACGATATAACTGGCCTTATCCGAGAGTAAGAACTCAATGGCATCAACAACCTCCTCCACGCGTGCAAACCGCTTGGCGGGCACTTGTTCTTCAACATCGAGCTTTATGGTCGGTTGATGAGTCTGTCGCTCGTCCCACCTTGGTGTCCACGTTACGCCCGGCGCCACAGCGTTAATACGGATATTATTTTTGATTGCCTCTAGCGCGACGGATTGTGTTAGCCCTTCTAGGGCATGCTTTGACGCACTGTACATCGCTGCATTTGGCGTCGGTCGTAAGCCATTGATTGAGCTGACATTGACAATGGCTCCACCTGTCTCCATCAACTTAATTTGATACTGCAAGCATTGGGCGTGTCCCCAGAAGTCATTATTTAACGTTTCTTTCAACGCAAACATATCAACTTGATGATAAAGACCACCCGATCCTAACGCCGGTGAGGCATTATTGATTGCAATATCTAGTTGGCCATATTGCTCACGGATATAGCGGAAAAGCTGCTCTAGCGAAGCCTGATCGGCTAAATTAGCTTGTTGATAATCAACAGCTTTAAGTGCAGGGTATTCAGTAACAGCGGCCTGCCACACGTCTAGGTTGCGCGAGCAAGTGATCACTTTATAACCTGCCTCAACTAGCCGCATAACACAGCCTAAACCGATTCCTTTCGACCCACCCGACACAAAGGCTAATTTCGTCATAGCCACTCCTCAAAACGATGTACGCGACATGTTAGCGATCCGCTGGATGATGAACCCCATCCATCACGGGAATATTCTCCAACTCAAACGGATTGACGCCATCTAAGCAGGCAATATTGAACCCAAACTCACTCGGATTGGAGCGACGTTGGTGATGGGTGTAAATGCCACAGCGTGAGCAGAAGTAGTGCTTAGCCGTGTGGGTATTAAAGGAATACACACTGAGTTGTTCACTGCCAGCAACGACACGCAATTGTGCAAGCTTGACTGAGCCAACAATGGCGCCGCGGCGTCGACACATCGAGCAATCGCAACGTCTGGGTTTTTCAATGCCATTGGGTAACGTAAGGGCTAACACAACCGCTCCGCAGTGGCAGCGCGCCAAATGTTCGGGTTGGATGGGCGTTTGACCGACTTGTTTTATCATGCGCTTACCTGCTCAGTTTCATGATTATCGAGTGGATAGACTTTCTTAAAACGCTCTAATACCAAAGGAGATTGAGTTTTAAACGGCACGCCGAGTGCTTGACCCTCTTGCTCAAAAAATGCCAAGTGTGCCTGCCGCCACCAGGCGTAGCTCTTGTCGCCTTCACCTTCCGCAGCGGCAAATTCAGCAGTCACTTGATCAAACGGGCACTCGCTCACTTCAGTCACTTTAATAATACAAACCGGCTGCTGCGCCCAGTTTAGCACCACGGTTAAACGTCCGACTTGCGGGTAAGGTTCGTTTTCGATCTCGTAGCATGCTTTTAAGCTGCACGATGCGCGTTTTATGCCTTGATCAATCAAACGGGCGCATTCGTTGGCATTGTATTCATCCGCACAAAAGTACTCGGCAATGGCTTCAGGCACGGCCTGACGTTCTGCTTCACTTAAGGTGGCAAGGTAGGCGTTTAAAAATGCCTGTTGTTCTGTATTCATAAGCGTCCTTGTTTATTCAATCATCCAATTCGCGGCGCCAGCTCCCGACTCCTGAAACCGAAGTTTTATCGGATAGCTGTCACCACAGCCCTCGACAACCCATAGCTCCCGCCACACCCTTGTACCTACCTCACCTGATGGCATTTCGCGCACATAAGGCACAAATTCCTCCGGCTGCTCACAGCCTTGAGATGCCACCGTAACCAGCACCCCTGCCATCGCATCTTGGATCAATTTTTGATTAGCTAGCGATCCTTCTTGGATCGCTCCTTCGGGTAGCGACTGCGCCACCGAGGAAAAAGAGACCGCCAAAGCCCCAAACGCTAGTAAAGCCCGTAGCCAATTAGCCATACTCAAAAACGCCCTTAAAAATGAATCATCAACAATCTCAGGGAGGGTTCTCAAGACAACATTCAATCTCCATGAACATCAGCCACAAACGCCTCTCCCACTTATCATATTGCGATAACTCCACCAATGCGTATTGGGTCGTTGCCGCTACTCATAGTTTTGCCAGTCTTTGAATATGACTGTGAGAAACAAAGCCTAACGACTCGCAAAGGCGTCGAGAGGCAATATTTTCCAGGTTGGCACGATATCGGGCGACACGTCCCCTCTTTTCAACCTCTTTGACCCACCTTGAAATCAGTGCCTTGCCGACACCGCGCTGACGACAGTTTGGTGTCACTAAGATAGACAGCGATTCAAAGGGCTCGACACCACAATATGATGCAATGATCCCAACAGGCTGACTTTCCAGATATGCCATATAGAAATAGTCTGAGTCCAGACTAAAATCCGCTTTAAATAATTCTTCCTCATCAAACCCTGTAATAAATTGTTCGATGTGCTCTCGATGGGCGTCCAGCGTTAGCTGATCAACCTCTACCTTTGATTTCGCGTCACAAATATGACCTGATAGATAATAGTCAATATCATCAATACAGACCTCAACCGCTTGAGAGTTCACATCGTCGATATAGTCATGTAGCGATCGCAGCTTAGATTTTTCTAGATGTGTGCGAACGTCTTCATTGCAGCTGACCAGTGTCAGGTTATCAGACGCATACAGAAACGCTAAATCCTCTTCGCCGCCTCGTTTATAGTATTCACAACCAGTGAAAATATAATTGCTCTCAATCTGATTCACGCCCAAACGCGCAAGCCAAGATTTATCAATGCTATCCATCGCTTTATACTCCATACTTAGTCAAAAGTGCCGGCTACACGACACTAAAGTTTTGAAATTTCGGCAGAGCAAAATTCAACTAGCAGACTATCCTCAAGCCAAACCTCATACAAAGGACCACCAAAGTGTTTTCTAAATCGATGAGCTAATTGATATTTCTCTGCTATCGCAACTAACTCATCTACCGTTTTGTTTGCTTCGAGAATAAAGTGAGAAGCATGAAAGTTTTGCTTTTCACCTTGCTCTTCATAAATTGCAGCTAAGTCGCCGAACGTCAATTTATACTGCACTGGAATGAGCTCTATTAGTTCGTTATCACTCTCGCTCCAAACACACACCCATGCACCAGTCATCGTCTTTGAAGGAAATGCTTTAGCCTCACCATTTGTCAGCTCAGCTAAAATCTCCGAGCTACGCTTCGGTCGGCATGAATTAACAGACAAATGCTTAATTTTTATTTAATCTCTCGATCTTCCCTGACATAGAAAACGCTCATTTCAGCCGCTCCAGCTTGCTGACGTCGTCTGCAACTGCTTATTATGCAATGCCTCACAGCAAGAGCTGAAAGTGACCGTTTTTATCTTTAAAACCTAGCTTGCTAAACAAAGCTCTAGAGCGAAAGTTACCCTCATCAATATCTGCATACAATTCTTTAACGCCCAAAGAACTAGCATGAGAAAATAATAAGCTAAGAGCGTCCGACATATACCCTTTTCGCCAGTACGATGAATTTAGTAAGCATCCGACCTCACAGGAATTACCGTTATCACTAAAACCATGTAAGCCGCAGGTTCCAATAACTTTGTTTGTCGCTTTCTCCATTACCGCCCATTCCAACGATTCACCTGATTTCTCTAGTCGAACGACGCTTTCTAGCATCTGAACTATCATATCTTTCGATGTAAAAGCGGGATCTGAGGCAAATTCCATTGTTTGAATATCACTATAAATTTCAAACAAATCATCAGAATCATCCGTTTGAATTGACCTCAAAACAATTCTACTTCCGTGTAAATCAGGCTTCATTTTTCTCCTTAATTGTATAACGATCAAGCTGTACGGCGCAAACGAAGCGCAGCGTAGTTTGCGTCCGAACAAGTGCCTTGTTATGCTATTTTCTTAGCAGTGACAATTAGGCTGTTGGTAAAGCTGTAACCATATCCATAACCATAGCCTCCGTAACCACTGCTTTGGTAGCCACCTGATTTAAGCTCGTATTTCCAGTCGTACGATCCTGATGTGACGGGAGTTACTGAAACAATTTCATAACCCTCACTATTTAGGCCACTAACGATTTCTGCTAAATCATTGGCAAGCCTTTCACCGTCAATACGACAATCTGACCATCCAGTTTGCTCCCATTGAGTTTCTTTACGCGTAACACCTTTTTCTCCCCCGAAGAACCCTTTTTTCTTCTCGCCTGTTGACACTTTAACTGTTTTATTTTTTCCTACAGGTTCAAAGAACGCTGGCACATATACTACTTTATTCAACTTTCACTCCTTTATTCACATAACGAATGACATGGATTCCCCCTCTTGAAGATCTGCCACACTTAGGTGCGGCCTTTAATACCGGAGGTAACCATGTCTACTCAATTCTTTTGTGGCGTTGATCTCGCCAAGCACCACTTTTCTCTTCACGCGTTGGATGACCACGGAAAAGTCATTCTCCATAAATCCGTTTCACGCGCTAAATTACTGGCTACATTAGCAAATATGCCTACGATGTGCATAGGTATTGAGGCCTGTAGTGGGGCACATTATTGGGCCAGAGAATTCAACAAGCTCGGCCACGATACCCGCATCATGGCCGCAAAGTATGTCGGTCCTTATCGCACAAAAGGAAAAAATGACCTGAACGATGCCGTTGCCATTTGTGACGCGGTTCAGCGTCCAAACAGCCGGTTTATTCCTGTTAAGTCACCCGAACGCCAAGCGATTCTCGCGACTCATCGTGTACGTGAGCATTGGGTCAATGAACGTACTGCCCTCATTAATCGTATTCGTGCATTACTGGCAGAGTTCGGCATTATTATTCCAACAGGACGAGCCGCCATTCACAGAGAAGTACCTCTCATTCTCGAGGCAGTAGAAAATGGCCTACCTGATATTGCTCGTGCCGTCGTGGCAGATTGCTTTGACCACCTACAAACACTTAATCAGCGTATCGCCGATACCGAGCAGTGTTTCGATATGGTTACCAAGGCCAGTCCTAACGCTCAGCGTATTCTTAATGTTCGCGGCATTGGCCCACAAACAGCAACGGCGATTATCGCCACTATCGGAAAAGGCGAGCAGTTTGATTCCGGTAGAGACTTTGCTGCTTGGCTTGGATTAGTGCCCAAACAGTACTCAACCGGAGGAAAACCGCGATTGGGTCGTATTAGTAAACGAGGAGATAAATACCTCAGAACACTCTTAGTGCATGGCGCGAGAGCCGTCATCACGAACCTAGGCGATAAGCAAGATAGGCTCAGTGTTTGGGGGCGAAATGTCCTTGAGCGACGTGGCATGAATCGCGCCATTGTCGCTCTCGCGGCCAAAAATGCACGCATTGTGTGGGCGTTATTGCACCATCAAACGGATTATCAAGACTACGCGGCCTAACTCGTTGCTGTCGTAAGGAGAAATACACCAACCGGGTCATTGCACACGCAAGTTGATGAGTATCGGTGAAGACCATTTGCAGAGAGCCTGTTAATGCGGCGGGCACCTTGATGCCTTCTAACGAATTAGGCACTGCAACCGCGCAATGTCATCAGGGCCATGACGTGAGTCAGTAAAAGGCCGAATGTAGAGCGGCAGTCCAAACCAAACTCAATACGCTTCGCGGATGCTTGACGAACGGGGGAATCCATGTAGCCTCGTTAAGAGGCAAATAATATGTTGGCTAAAATAGCGACGCAGGAGCAAAAGCCAACTGTTATTTGTCCTGCTTTAACGACTTGTTATACGTCTATGACTTCATGCATTTGAAATTAACACTTTTAACTTCTCTTTCACCTGCATTGATTAGGAAATGGAAAGTACAGGTATCTTCATCAGCCCACCATTCTTCAGGTTCATAGTTATTCCACCAGTGCTTAACTTTTTCAATCGTCCCAACTTCTTCTGTTTTGGATTTTGCAACAGCTTTAAAGGTAGATAAAATTCCAGGCTTAGCTGTATGCTCATTTAATTTAGCATGAACTATTTTATAGCTATTCCCTTTTATGACTGTCGGCGTAAATTCCACTTCTGAGTAGCTTTTATCGTTTTTTTCTTCATAAAATGCAGCGTATATTACAGCTTCTTTTCCTGATGAATTTTGAACAAGAAAATTCATCTCTTTTTTACCTGGTGTATCTGATAGGAATTCAATATTAACGTCATCTGGTTCGATGGACTCTATCATATTTAAAGCTATGATAATTAAAGGAAGTATTGCTGCAACGGATATGGCACACCAGTAAGCCGGCTGAATCCAACGATACTTAAGCTGCAAAGAGCCACAATTAGGGCATTTAAAAGCACTTTTTTTAATTGCTTCTGAACACATCAAGCAGTTTTTAGTCATTCATTATCTCATAAGTGGAATTTTAAAGTATGGCGTATAACGCCTCAATAACCGGCGCAGCTTTGCTGCGTCCGGCGCCTGAAAGGCGAGAAGTTCATTGACTTGTTAGGCATTGATTTTTGCCATAAGCTCTGCAAAAGACACTTCATTAACATCCCTGTTTGTCCAAGCTAAGGTGACACTGGCATCTTTTAGTGCATCAATAAGATTTGATATTACCTCAGCACTTCCGTTTGTATGTATATAGAGCTTCCTGAGAGTTTTATCTTTGGGTTTTTTACCTTCAGGGAGCTTCCTAATTCCTATCAGATTGGTCTTATCTGCCTCATCAACCACATTGACCAAGTTGGGACTTACTTGAGGCCAAACCTCTCTGATTTTATCTAATTTACTCTGAAGCGGGAGTTCATTTGGAATTTGGCGATTTAGCTCTCCCAAAAACCTCTCAAAGCTAAATGAACGGCCACCTCCATCTAACATTAACTCATTGATAATTGCTTCTTCGTCCTGTTCTTTAAAATAGATGATAAAGTCACCTTTTCGATGACTTCCATAAGCTTTCAGTTCAAGAAAAACTTGGGTGTTTCTTAATTGCACAAACAGCCTGTCCTTTGACTCTTTATCTTCTTTTGAGAAAAACATCATAAATACAAAGCGGCCGCGACCATGAACTATTTCAAAGGCTAAAGTTGGCTCAGATCGCCGAAGCGACTCATTGTATATAGCCTCCAAGCCAGAGAGATTGAATTTAAAACTCATAACTATCCTTTGTAGATGCCTAACGCCAAATTAAGGTGTGAACAACGCTAACCACCTACCTAATGCATTGTGCCATAAACACTAAACTTGCTTGAAGTGAGAGCGATTAGCGTTGTGAATCACCCTTAAATTTTATTGTTAGGGCGCAGAACCTATTGGTATACGCTGACTTCGATTAAATTCTTATCAAGATCCAAAAAATAGACCGATTGGATTGAACCAACAGCTCCTGATTTTTCTACGGGACCCTCAATGATCTTCACATTTTCTTTGACCAAATGCTCTATCACTGACGCCAACGACCAATCAGTAATTAAGCAAATATCACCTGAACCCACATTGGCTATATTTCGCGGTTCTTGACCCAGAAGCTGAAAGTTAATTTTCTGATTTCCAAACGTTACAGCTTTCCGACCGTTGGAAAAAGTGACTTCATCCATGCACAATACCCGTTTGTAAAAATCTACTGATTTTTCTATGTCGGAAACTGTAAGGACAATATGATCTATGTGACTAATCATCACTTTACTCCTTGCGCCCTAACGCCCGCCATAAACGGCCGAGTGAAACGAGGTCCGGCGACCGAAGGGAGCGAATTTAATGGCTTTGTTACACGTTGACTTTATACTTGAGGTCATTTGCCTCATCCCCTGTCATCCCGCGGAATCCCCACTGATGCGGTTGCTGCTCTTTGATCGTAATTTCAACGTCAATTGGCGCTAAGGATAGCTGCGACTCAAGCTCTTGGAACAGTGACTTGATAAGAGCCTTTTGCGTTTCCGGCTTCCGGCCGGACATCATGTTGATTTCAATGACTGTATAGGCGTCGCTTCTGCCACCAGGGTAATAGAAATCCTCTCGTTCCAAGGGGACAAATCTATGCGCACGCTTATCTTCCGGCATACCTAGAACAGACTGCATGCAGCCGTGAATGACATCCGACAGCTTGGCCTTTATTGGATTTAGCTGGTCCTTGATTCCATAAACTACAATCATGCTATTTCCTTAATACGTGTAACGCCCGAGCACAGCGGCACGAACGTAGTGAGCGTCCGGCGCCGAAGGCGCGTACTGATGCGACTTGTTATGTGATTTGCAAACACGGCTAAACACCAGAATTCACCATGTCTCTTATTTTCGTCGCCTTTTCAAAATGATCTAATTTATGGATTTCGATCCACCACCGCGCTGCCTCCATAAGCACCTCCGGCTGGTCATTCTTATTTTTGAAGAAAGCGTAAAACGACAGGCCAACCCCCGGTCCTTTCTGAGCGATTTTGTGATCGCATACTTCTACAATTTTATCTCTAAGCTCTTGCCGCAAAGTAGTTTTCCTATGCCACGGAAAACGCATGAACATCCGCGTCACGAAAGGCTTCCTAGCACGGTCGCGAGGTACTCTTGGTCCATCGCGCACATCATTCGCTTGCGTTGAATCCCGGCTTTGAAACTCTTCTCTTGCTTTAATAAATTCAAAACCATTTGCCTTATTCGTG